>CAZXKN010000001.1:0-9820 GCA_964641815.1 uncultured Gemmatimonadaceae bacterium
CGACCCTGACTGCAGCGGCGCGTGCAGGTGCGCGGCGACATTGCGCGGGGCTTCGATCAGGAGGCGCGCGATGCGGTCGTCGACTTCGGTCGCCTCAATCGAGGAGAGACGGAATCTCACCTGCGGGACTGAGCTCACCAGCGTTTCCAGCAGCACACCCAATGAGCCCACCGACCACTGACCACCGACCACGCTGTTGTCTTGGCCGTAGGTTCCAATGTGCACGCCCGTCAGCACCAACTCGGCGTGATGCTCCGCCAGCGCCCGCGCCTCGGCGACGATCTCCGCGACCGGCCGAGACCGATTCGCACCGCGCGCGATCGTCGTCGCGCAGAAGGTGCAATGCTCGTCGCAACCATCCTGGATCTTGAGCCAGCCGCGGGCACTACCGGTGAAGCGCCGCAACACCGGATCGATCGCGGTGACCGGGACGCCCGCCGCCGCCAGCACCTCGTTCGCGGCCGCGCCGCCCACCACCGCGCGCACACGCGGCAACGCAGCCAGCGTACCACGATCCAGCGCCGCGGCACAGCCCATGACGATCGTGTCGCGCCCGGCGCGGGCCTGGCGGCGCACGTAGCGGCGCAGCTTCGATTCGCTCTCTTCGGTGACGGTGCAGGAGTTGACGACCGCGAGCTCGGCGCGCTCGGCAGCGTCGACCACCGTCGCACCGGCATCGGCAAACGCCTGCCGCACGCGCTCGGTGTCGTATTGATTCGCTTTACAGCCGAAGGTGTGGAAGTAGACGTTCACGGCCGGACGGTGACGCCGAACTGTCCGGTCCACAGGGTCTCCGTGAGGCCCGACCCGGTGCGGCGCTGCCGCTCGACCGAGACGTCGATGATGCCGCGCCCCTGGGCGAAGACTACCCCGGTGCCCGCGGAGATGGTGAATTCCTTCGGGGCGGTGGCGCCGGGCCCGAACGGCAGCTGCCCGCTGCGCACGCCGACCCGCAGGGGATGGCGCCCGCTGCCGAACTCGCCCCCGGCCGCCCAGACAGTCGTGTTGAAGGCGTTGGAGTCGGCGGAGACCGACCAGTTGGAGCGAACCACGCTGCCGGCCAACACCACTTGCGGCGTGGGGTGCAGGTACACTCCCGCGCCGTACGTCATCGGGAGATCGTTGCGCGCCACCTCGACGCCCTTCAGCTCGCTGCGCAGATGCGAGTCCGACCGTGCGAAGCCGGCGATGTGCACCGTGCGCCCCAGCGCCACCATGGCGCTCGCCGAGATGCCGGTGCCGCGAAAGGCGATCTCGTCGTTTTGCGACACGCCCTTGTAGGTGGAGGTGTCGGTGAAACTGCGCGAGGCGAGCAACCGGGTGGAGCCGGACAGGAAATGGAATCCGGCGCCGACCGTGAGGAACTTGAACTGCTTCGCCGCGACGACGCGCAGGTCCGAGACGCCGCCGTCGCTCGCCAGCACGTCGGTGACCTGCTGCTGCGAGCCTCCCAACACGATCGTGTCGGTGAGGGTGACGCGGTAGGAGCGATCGAGGTAGCTCGAGAACCCGCCGCCGATCACCACGCCGGCCCACGCGGGCCCCGAGATCTGAAACAGCGGGAACCGCGTGGTGCGGCGCGTCGCGCTCACGCCATCGAGCTCGTCGGTCACGTAGGAGACCGACCCCACCGCATTGGCGGTGAGCCGGTCGTTGGCGGTGACGGCCACCTCGGTGAGTCCGGAGAACGGATCGAACATCGCGAAGGCGCCGCCCGTGGCGCGCGATCGGACGCTCTCGGGCCGCCCCGGAACGCCGAGGCCGTTGATGCCGAAGGGGGAGTCCTGCCCCTCGAGCATCCGGGCCGCCCCCAAGAGACCGAGCGCCAGCACGAAACCGCGTCGGGTCACCATCAGGGGGCTCCGAGCTTGATGTGGGGCACGTACGTCAGCTTGAGCACGGGCCGGAACGCGGCGGTGCGCGACGCATAGAACCGCAGCGTCGTAAAGGTCGCCCCCTCGAGACTGGACGAGCGGCCCGTGGTGTCGACCAGCCCTGACGTCGACGGCAGGAAGCGCCGCAGCGACAAAAGCCGGACGATCACACTCGTGGGCACCGTCGTATCCGACGCCCACGCCCGGAACAGCGACGTCACCTCGATCCGCACCGTGTCGGTCGGATTCCCCGCGAACACCGCCGAGGTCCCCTGGATCGCCGTGTCGGCGTCGATCGGCGATTTGAGTCCGAAATCCGCGGACACGCGGTTCACCACGATGACGAGCGAGTCGCCCATCACCACCGGGGCGGCGGGCGTCGGGACGAGGAACAGCTCAGCGCGTAACACCTGGGCCGAGTCGCGGATCTGCTTCGGGAAGTTGATGCGCAACAGCGCCCGCTGCGACGGTATGCCGCCGATCAGGAGATTTGAGTCGGGCGGCTGCGCCGGCGCGGTATACAGAAACGTGTCGAAATTCGTATTCGTCACGACAGAGTCGGCCGGGTGCGTATGCGTGCACGTCCCCCCGGTGCAATTGTCCTTGTAAAAGATCGAGTCCGGAGAGAGAAGCTTCCCCGCCGAGTCGACCCGGTAGAACCAGGACGCGCCCAGTCCCAGCCCGGTCTCACCCGACCCGAGGATCGCGGTGGGCCGGTTGTCCGCGGTCACCACGACGCCCAGCGAGAAGCGCCCTGAATCGGCGGCGTTGAACGGCGCATGGGCGCTATCGAACTTGAGCCGCAGCGTCACGATGTGCGCCGTGCTCGACGTGACCACGGTATTCGTGTCGGTGATGCCGTTCGTGAGCACCGTGTCACCCATCACCGAATCGCGCCGCGACGCCTGATTCAACAAGCTGTCGACATTGACGACCCGGAGCGGAGGGGAGGTGAAGTACGACGCCAGGTTGGTGAGCGTGGTCGTGCTGTCGATCGAATCGGGAAGCTGGTAGAAGGAAAGCCGCAGATTGTGACTCGCTGTGTCCGGCCGCAGGAACCGCACCAGCAGCTTCATCGAATCGATCACCTTCACCCCGGTGGTCGTGTCGACGCTGTCGATCTGCGTCCGCGGGTCGAACACGTTCATCTGCGTGATCGACCTGCTGTCGATCCCTCCTTCCGCCGTGATCGGCAGGAACCCCGCATGTACCGGAATGACGTACCCCTGGAACGTCGAGTCCCTCGAGATCGCGTCGGTGAACAGCGATTCGACGGCCACGAGCTTGTTGCCGGGGCAGAAATCGGGGCAGCGCGCCGGCGACGTCGGCTCCTCGACGCACGCCCAGACCGCCAGCAGGACGGTGACCGCGACGAAGCCGAGTCGCTTCACGACAGCGACTCCCGTGTGAACGCTTCGGGGAGCAGCTCCTTGAGCTTCCAGCGCCGCTCGCTCGACGGCCCCACCGCGACGATCTCGAGATCCAATCCGAACTCCGCCAGCAGCTGGCGGCAGGCGCCGCAGGGCGTCGCCGGCGGCTCGACTGCCGTCGCCACGGCCACCCGCGTGAGCGAGCGCTTCCCCGCCGCTACCGCCGCGCCGACCGCCATGCGCTCGGCGCAAATGGTCAGCCCGTAGGAGGCGTTTTCGACGTTGCAGCCGACGTGAATCGATCCGTCCGCCGCTTCGATCGCGGCGCCGACGTGAAACTTGCTGTAGGGTGCGTACGCGTTCTTCATCACCTCACGCGCCCGACGCACCAGCTCGGCGCTCATGTCCACACCTCGCGCAGGAACGAGCGGCCCGCGGCGAGCGTGGGTACGCCGAAGAACTCGGCGACCGTAGCGCCGAGATCGGCGAACGTCGACCGCTCCCCGAGCGCCACCGGACGCACCCGCTTCCCCAGGACGAGCACCGGTACCGCCTCGCGCGAATGATCGGTCGAGGGGGTGGTCGGATCGTTCCCGTGGTCGGCCGTGAAGATGATCAGGTCGTCCTCCAAAAGACGCGCTTCGAGGCGCGGCAACCAGGTATCGAGTGACTTGAGTCCTTCATGAAACCCCGGGACGTCGTTCCGGTGCCCCCACGTCTGGTCGAACTCGATCACGTTCACGAAAATGAACCCCGTCTCGAGCGTCTCCAGCGCCCGCTCGATCAGCCGGTAGGCGTCGGGATTGGTCGGCGTGTGCTCGCTCGTGATGTTCCGGCCGGCGAACAGATCGTCGACTTTGCCGATCCCCACCCGGGGGACCCGTGCCTCGGCCAGCCGGTCGAGCAGCGTAACCCCGACGGGGGCGATCGAGAAGTCCTTACGGCCGGCGGTGCGCTGGTAGTGCCCCGGCTTCCCGTTGAACGGCCGCGCTATCACGCGGCTCACCGCATCCTCGCCCTGCAACATCGCACGCGCTACGGCGCATGCAGCGTACAGCTCCGCCAGGGGCACCGTTTCCTCGTGGGCCGCGACCTGAAACACCGAATCGGCCGAGGTATACACGATCCACTTGCCCGTCCGCTGGTGCTCCTCCCCGAGCGCGGCGATGATCGCCGTCCCTGAGGCCGCGGTGTTGCCGATCCATCCCCGGCCGGTGCGCGCGGCGAACGCATCGAGTAACGCCGGGGGGAATCCGTGCGGGTAGGTTCGAAACGCCCGCTCGAGCACGACTCCGCAGATCTCCCAGTGGCCCGTCGTCGAGTCCTTGCCTTGCGACGTCGGAATTGCCACCCCGTGTGCTGCTTCCGGCCTGGGGGGTCGCCCGACACCGCGCAGTGGCCGGCACAGTCCCAGTCCGAGGCGCTCGAGGTTAGGGACCTGCAATCCTCCCACCTCGCGCGCGACGTTGCCGAGAGTGTCGGATCCTGCGTCTCCATAGGCATCCTGATCGGGTGCCGCGCCGATACCCAAGCCGTCCAGCACGATGATCGCGGCGCGCTTCACTCGTAGATCCGCGGCAACCGCGATCCCAGGCCGCACAGAAACTCCCGCTGCATCACGTCAGCCCCGGAGGAGAATTGCTCCAGCGTGATGCGGCCGCCGTCCGCTGCTCCGATGACCGTCGCGACATCGCCCACGCGCACCGGCGTCTCACCCGCGTCGACGATCGTATAGTCCATCATCACGAGCCCGACGATGGGGCAGCGGGCGCCGCCCAGCAGCATGGTCGTCCTGCCCGAGAATCCCGCAGAGCGGCGCAGTCCGTCGCCATAGCCGATCCCGAGTGTCGCCACCACCGTGTCGCGCGGCGCCGTCCACGTCGCGTTGTAGCTCACGCTGTCACCGGCCCGCACTCGCCGCACACTCACTACCCGTGCCCGCAGGCCCACGACCGCGGCGCCCGGCTCGAGACTCCCGCCGGGTGTGCCGCCGTAGAGGTACACCCCCGGCCGGACGGCATCGAGCGAGAACCTGCCACCGCGCATCGCGGCTCCGCTATTCGCCACGTGCAAGAGCGGCGGACGCCGCGGCAGGCGCTGCACCGCGCCGAGAAACCGCTCCAGCTGCTGGTCGGCCGTCCCGTCGTCCCGCTCCGAGGAGTGCAGCTGCGTAAAGCAGCCGGCGATCCGGTCCGCTCCCGGGACGCTCCGTACGCCGTCGATGGCATCCCACCGCACGCCGGCGCGTCCCATACCGGTATCGATTTCCAGATGACAGTGACCGTCGCCCGTTGCCAGCCACGCCGTGAGTGTCTCTGCGTCCCCAATCGCCGGCGTCAGGTCGAGACGCTGCAATGTCGCGAATTGATCCAGCCGCGCGGGGGTGCACACAAGAACGGGCCGCGCGATGCCGGCGGCCCGCAACTCCGCGCCCTCTTCGATTGTCGCCACGCCGTAGCCCCAGGGATCGACCTGCTCCAACGCCCGGGAAACGGCGACGGCTCCCAGTCCATACGCATTGGCTTTGACGATGGGGAGGAGCCGTGTGCCCGCGACGCGCGCCACCGTGCGAGCATTCTCCACCACCGCCGCGAGGCTCACCTCGACCCATGCGCGGCTGCGCGGCGCGCTCATTGACTCCATCAGACGAGCGCGTATCATACCCGTGCAGGAGGCTAAATGCAAGGCGATTCAGCGCTTGGACGCGTGCTGGCGCTCGTCCGCGAGCTCCGCAAACGCTCTCATTGGAACGGCGCGCAGACCCCCCAGACTCTCCGTCCCTACCTCGTCGAAGAAGTGCTGGAGCTCGATCACGCGATCGCGAGCGGTGATCCGCTGCAGCTGCGCGAGGAGCTGGGCGACATGCTGCTGCACCTCTCGTTCCAGATCGTGCTCGCCGAGGAGCGCAGCCAGTTCGACGCCGAGGCGGTGGTGCGGGCGCTGGAGCAGAAGATGCGACGCCGCCACGCGCAGCTGTTCGGCGACGGGCCCGCACCGGCGACCGACACTTGGGAGCGCAGCAAGCGGCGCGAGTCCGGCGCCTCGGGGCGCAGCGCCTTCGCCGGCGTGCCGCCACACCTCCCGCCGCTGCTCATGGCGCTGCGGCTGCAGGAGCGCGCTTCCGGTGTGGGGTTCGACTGGCCCGATGAGCGCGGTCCCCTGGGCAAGGTGCGCGAAGAGATGGCCGAGCTCGAGGAGGTGGCGACGAGTGGGGAGCGCGGCCAGGTCGCTGCGGAAATCGGCGACCTCTTTTTTGCGGCGGTGAATCTGTCACGCAAGCTCGGGATCGATCCCAATCTGGCGCTGGAGCTGGCCAACCGGAAATTCCGGCACCGCTTCGAGGCGGTGGAGCGCATGGCGCGCGAGCGCGGCGTGGAAGTCGGCGAAGCGAGTCTCGACGAGCTCGATACGCTGTGGGATGAGGTAAAGGCTGGAGGCCGCTAAGGCCAGAGTTTGTAGAGCGTCCGTGGGAACGCGATCGCCTCGCGGATGTGCGGGATGCCGCAGATCCACGCCACCGTGCGCTCCACGCCGAGTCCGAATCCGGCGTGCACGAACGTGCCGTACTTGCGCAGATCGAGATACCAGCCGTACGCCTCCTCGGGCAGTCCTTCGGCCTCGATCCGCGCGCGCAGCTTGTCGTAATCGTCCTCGCGCTGGCTGCCGCCGATGATCTCGCCGTAGCCTTCCGGAGCGAGCATGTCGTTGTTGAGGACAGTGCGCGGGTCGGCGGGGTTCTCCTTCATATAGAAGGCCTTCACCGCCTTGGGGTAGTTGTAGACCATCACGGGACGGTCGAACTGCTTCGCCAGGAGCGTTTCGTCTTCGCCGCCCAGATCGTGGCCCCACTCGATAGTGCTCCCCAGTCCCTTGAGCTTTTCCACAGCGTCGGTGTAGGAGATGCGGTGGTAGGGGGGGACACACGCTTCGAGCGGCGCCACATTGCGCTCCAGCTCCGCCAGCTCGGGGCGGCGGCGTTCCAGGCAGCGCCGCACGATGTAGCTGACGAAGTCCTCCTGCAGCCGCATATTCGCGTCCGAATCGTTCCAGGCGACCTCCGGCTCCACCATCCAGAACTCGGTGAGGTGGCGCCGGGTTTTCGACTTCTCGGCGCGAAACGTAGGCCCGAAGCAGTAGACTTTACCCAGCGCCGCCGCGGCGGCCTCCACATACAGCTGACCGGTCTGAGCGAGGTACGCCTTCCCCAGATCGAAGTAGTCGGTGGAGAAGAGCGTCCCGGCATGCTCGCCGATCGATCCGGTGAGAATCGGGGTATCGACGAGCACGAAGCCGCGCTCGTAGAAGAAATCGCGGATCGCCTGGATCACTTCATGCCGGACGCGGGCGATCGCTACCTGGCGCCGGCTACGCAGCCAGAGGTGACGGTGCTCGAACAGAAACGCGGTGCCGTGTTCTTTGGGAGAGATGGGAAACTCGGGGCTCGACCCGACCACGCGCAGGTCGCTGGCGGTCAGCTCGACGCCGCCGGGAGCGCGGGCGTCGGCGCGCACCGTGCCCGTGACTTCGACCGACATCTCCTGGGTCAGGCCGGCGAGCGCGTTCCAGACGCCTTCGGAGACGTCTTTCTTCGAGACCACGACCTGCAGATATCCGGTGCCGTCGCGCAGCGAGACGAACGCGATTTTGCCGCTCGACCGCGTGGTCATGACCCAGCCACGCACCGTCACCGGCTGGCCCGCCAGCGCGGGCAACGCTTCGATTCGCTGAGCCTCCGGCATAGGCGCGGCATACTAGTAGCGGCTCTCTGCACTGTCAACGCAATTGCCTGCGTGCCCATCGTGCGCGTCGGTCCCGACCGCGATGACGCCGGGTGGCGCAGCGAGCTCGGATCGCCGCGGCACGACGCCTCGAGTTCCGAGTCGCTGGCCGCCGATCCGCAACCGTTGTGGCGCGCCGACGCCGGTCGCGCCGTACGCGCCGGGCCCGCCATCGGATCGAGCGTCGTGGCCGTGGGGACGTCGGACCGAAACGTGGTGCTGCTCGACCGGACGGACGGCGTGCGCATCTGGCGGCGGCACGTCCCGGGAACGGTCGCTGCGGGTCCCCTGATCGACGACGACGCGGTCTTTGTCGCCACCCAGGCCGTGCCGGACGGTCGCGTCCTGGCGCTGCGACTCAAGACCGGCGTACCGCAATGGAGCGTCCGTACCGGCGGGGTCTCGGCGGGGCTCGCCCTGACCGACTCCGTGATCGTCGCCGCCACCGATCGCGGCATGGTCGTGGCGCTCGACCGGCGCACCGGCGAGCGGCGCTGGGAGCGCAATCTCGGCCGCGGCATCCGGGCGGCCCCCGTGATCGCGGCGACCGGAATCGCCGTCGCCACGATCGGCGATACCCTCTATTGGCTCGACTTCGGGACCGGCACGATCCGCGCCCGCCTCGCGACGCCCGGCACCATCCTCGGCAGCCCGGCGACCGACGGCAGCCGCCTCTTCGCGGGCACGACCGCGGGACACCTCCTCGCCATCACCCTTCCCGATCTCACCGTCCTGTGGGACCGGCCCGTTGGTGACGCCGTATACGGCGCGCCGGCCTTGTCGGGCGATACGCTCTATGCCACGACGGACCGCGGCACCTTGTGGCGGGTCCCGCTGGCGGCACCGGAGCGCGCGCGATCGGTCGCGCTCGGGGTCCCCTTCACCGCCGGGCCGACTCCACTCGCCAACGGCGTGCTCGTGGCAGGGATGACGGGAGACATCATGCTGATCGATGCCACGACCGATTCGATTCGCTGGCGCACGCGGCGGCGGGCGCCGATCGAAGTGCCGCCGATCGTGAAGGACCGGGAGCTGTTCATCGTCACCGGAAACGGCATCGTCGAGGCGTATCGATGAAACGGTCGATGATCGTGGTGGCGACGCTGGTGAGTCTCGTCCCGGCCCTCGGGGCACAGGAGACGCCCGCGACGCCGCCGCCGCGCAACTGGAAGGAGAACGTGGTGCACTACGGAAAGTGGACCACGGCACTGGCCGCGGTAGGGCTGACGGTCCTGGCAGCGCGCGAGCACGACCGCGCCAGCCAGAGCTGGCAGAACCTGCTGTCGCTGTGCCACGCCGACAACGCCGCCTGCCAGGTGCGCTCCGACGGGCGCTACGTCGACTACCAGGCGGAGCTGTACTACCAGCAGACGCTCTACTACGACCACCGCGCGCGCCACCGCATCCTCGGCGCCCAGGTTTCCGTGCTCACCTCGTCGGCGCTCTTCATCCTCGACCTGCGGCACCACGGGGGCAATCCGCCGAATATTCCGTTCAACGGGTCGCGCCTCGAGCTGACGGCGGAGCCGTCGGGGGACGGAGCTCGTCTGGGGATACGGATGACGTTCTAATGCGACGATCGGCTATCGGCTATCAGCTATCAGCTATCAGCTATCAGCTATCAGCTATCAGCTGTGGCTTGGCTGATAGCCGATAGCCGATAGCTGATAGCTGATAGCTAATAGCTGATAGCTGATAGCCGATAGCGGTTTTCAACCCACCCGAAACAGCTCAAATCCCCTCTCATATCGCTGCACGACGTTCTCCCGGTAGCCCGCATTCTCCGGCCGCTCCAGCG
>CAZXKN010000002.1:0-8834 GCA_964641815.1 uncultured Gemmatimonadaceae bacterium
ACGGTAGGGGACGGTAAGAGACGGCAAGAGAAACGGCCGAAGCGAATCGCTCCGGCCGCTTTCTTTTCACCCCTACCGTCCCCTACCGTCCCCTACCTCCCCTACTGCCCCTCTTTCGGAACCAGCTTGTCGATCGCCGTCGCCAGCTCCGTATACGCCGTCGGGTCGATCTCCCGGAACGGCACCGCCCGCCAGGCGATCTTGCCGTCCGGCCCGATGATGAACAGGGTGCGGTTGTCGACCTTGTACTTGCTGGCATAGGCACCGTACGCCTTGCCGACCGCGGAGCCGGTGTCGCTCGCGAACAGGAACGGAAACTCGGCGTCGCGTGCCCAGGAGTACAGGGCCGTATCGACGTCGGCGCTGATCGCGACGAGCACCACGTTCTTGCCACCTTTGAAGAGCTGCGCGTACTGATCACGGTACGCGTTCATTTGAATCGTTCAGCCCCGTGTTCGCGCCTTGAAGAAGAAGGCGAGCACGACGGTCTTGCCCTTGAAGTCGCTCAAGTGAATCGGATTCTTGAGGACCCCGTAGCGCGTCGCCCCCGGGATGGTGAAGTCCGGCGCCACGGCGCCGACATCGAGGGGTTTGGGATCCTCCGCGGGCGCCGCCGCCGCCGGCTGCTGGGCCGCGAGCGACACGGCGAGCGGTGCGGCGAGCGCGGCGAGCATCAGGCTGCGCATTCTGCCTGCCTCAGGATGAGGGGTTCAGGAATATACTTCATTCATGCGACTCCACGTCGGCACGTCCGGTTACAATTTCCCCGAGTGGAAGGGGACCTTCTACCCCGAAAAGATCAAGCCGGCGAATATGCTGGCCTACTACGCCGGCCGCCTGTCGACCGTCGAGATCAACTACACCTTCTATCGGATGCCGAACGCGAAGACCGTGTCCGGGTGGAGTCAAGCCGTTCCCGACGGATTCACGTTCGTGCTCAAGACGCCACAACGCATCACCCATATCGGCCGGCTCAAGAACATCGACGACTCGCTGCGCTACTTCACGGAGACCGTCCGCCCCCTGGGCGCCAAGCTCGGCCCGATCCTGGTGCAGCTGCCGCCGAACTTCAAGCAGGACCTCCCGCGGCTCAAGGATTTCCTCACACTCTTTCCTGCCGACCTGCGCTGCGCGTTCGAATTCCGTAACGCGTCGTGGTTCACCGACGAGACGTACGCGGCGTTGCGCGGCGCGAACGCCGCGTTGTGCGTTGCCGATACCGAGGACGCCCATACGCCGCTCGAGGCCACGGCGGACTTCGGGTACTTCCGCTTGCGCGATGAGGGCTATCAACCGGCGGACCTCGCGACCTGGGCCGGCCGGGTGAACGAGATGGGAGCCGGGTGGGGGGACGCGTTTGTGTTCTTCAAGCACGAGGAGTCGGGGGAGGGTCCGAAGCTCGCGGAGCAGTTCGCGGCGCACTTCGACGCCGGGAGCGGAGGCTAGGACGCGGTGCTGCTGCTAGCGATTCACGGGGCCCAGGTAGCGGTCCAGCCAGTCGAGCGTCTCTGAGATCAAGAGTCCGCGGGGCACGAAGTGCCCGCCGTCGTAGATCACGTGGCGCTTGCGGTCGGGCGGCGTACCCAGCAGGCGGAACATCGGCAGCTGCGATGTCTCAATCGGGAAGAAGTGATCGTAGCGGCCATTGAGCATCAGCACCGGCATCTTGATGCGCGGCAGAAAATTCTCCGGCTCCACGTCGGGCTGCCCCCGTTGCAGCTCGAGGCCTGCCACGTACAGCACCGAGGTCTTGAGGCGCGGCTCGAGCGCCGGGAGCAGACCGCCCATGTAGCCGCCCCAGCTGCGGCCATAGAAGGCGAGCCGCAGGGTGTCGATATCGGAGCGGGTGTGCAGATAATCGATCGCCCGGCGGAAATCCTTTGCCCACCAGATGACGTGGTCGCGGTAGGCATTGGTCTCGTTGGCGTACCAGCTGTCGAGTCCATCCCCCCGCTCGTAGGTGCTCTTGTACACGGGATAGAGCACCGCCCGGCCGCTCTTCAGAATGAAGTCGATCGCGTCGTACTCGAGGGACGTGGCCGAGGAGCGGCTGTGCAACGCGATCGCGCCGGGGAAGTAAATGACGGTCTGATACGGCGCACGCGCGTTCTTCGGCAGAAAGAGGTAGGCAATCTCCCGCTCGCGGCCGTATGCCGCGTCAAAGGTGACGCGCTGCATCACCCAGCTCTCGGGCATGGAATCGGTTGCTTCGATCGCCGTCTTGAGCGGCGTCGGGTCGTAGTCGAAGGCGCGCTTATAGATCGTGAACACGGCATCCGAGACGGGGCGCTCGCGCGAAAAATCCCGCACCAACCGCTCGACCTGCCGCCGCGTCACGGCGGCCGTCGTGTCGTAGCGCGCCAGCCGGAAGCCGTTCGTGGGGGAGCGGTCGAAGGGTGGTTGGGCGAACGCCTCGGTAAAGTGGTACGTGGCGTCGTCGTAGCCCCCGCCCAGGATGTAGCGCTGGCCCCCCGTCTCGTTGAAGCACCACTCCCGGGCGTTGCCGGCCATGTCCGCGGTGCCGAACGGCCCGATACCGGGATAGCTGCCGACGGGGGCGGGCCCTTTGCCGGCAAAATTGCTGACGGGCACGATCCACGACGCCGCCCGAGTCTCGGCCGCGCGGGTCCAGTGATAGATCGTCGGCAACGACTGGTCGACGAACCGGGCGTACGCCGCCGCCTCGTACCAGCTCACCCCGGTCACCGGATAGTTCCCCTGTCCCGCAGGATAGTGGCCGACCTCCCACGTCGCCGGGCCCGGTCGTCCCGTCCGGTCCTTGAACAACGCCACGGCGCTCGCCCACGGCAGGGATCGCCCATCTTTCTGGAAGTTCTTGTCCCACAGCTCCTGCCGCCGATATCCGCCGCTATCCACGAACCGCTGGAACTCGGCGTTGGTCACTTCGTTGCGATCGATCTGGTAGTCGCCGAGCGGGACGGGGTTCAGGTGATCGAGGCCCGGCAGGGAGAGCGCGAAGCTGGCGAGTCCCGCGACCCGCACCATCCCCGTTTCGGGCGACGTCGCGCTGTCGAGCCGCAGCGGTGTGGGCGAGAGCCACTGCGGGCCCGCCGCCCCGAGCCAGGTGCGGAAGCCCGGCTTCTCGATCTTGAGGCGTGAAAACCCTTGCGGGAACCAGATGCTGTCGAGCGGCGTCGTGCCGAGGACTTCCCAGGTGGTGTCCGGGTTGGCGTAGTCGCGCCGCAACACCACGGCACCCGCCGGATCGGTGTGGAGGCTCACGCGCGTGGCGATGAGCGGCCAGAGGCGCGCGAGCGACGGGTCGTTCGGCAGAATGGCGCTCGCCCGCAGGGCCATGTGGTAGGCCGCTTCGGTGCGCCCGCTGTCTTCGAGCTGCCGGATCCCGGGGACCGCCGTCTCGAGCACCCAGTGGACGCGCGCGTTGTGTCGCAGCGCCAGCCCGCCGGCCAGGAGCGCCACGACCGCAACGGCTCCAAGGACGAGGCGCCGACTCCTGTTTGCCGGGCCGAGGGCGGGCAGCGGGACCGCCGTGCTGGGGGTGGTCAACGACTCGAGCTGGCTCAAGATCTCCGCCGCCGAGGCCCAGCGGTCCGCGGGCCGCTTCTCGAGACAGCGCATCACGACGTTCGAGAGCGCGACCGGCACCTCGCGCCGCACCTCGTGCAAGGGAACCGGAATCTCGGTGAGGTGAGCAGCCAGGACGGCCTGAGCGCTCGTGCCGTCGAATGGCGGCCGGCCCGCGAGGATCTCGTATGCGAGCACGCCAAACGAGTAGAGATCGGCGCGATGGTCGATGTGCGCGTCCGCCGTGCACTGTTCGGGCGCCATGTACGCCGGCGTCCCGATAGAGACACCCGCCGTGGTCACCCGCGATTTCCCCGCGACGTCGCTGATCGCCTTGGCGATGCCGAAATCGGTGACCATGGCGTGACGGGTGGCGATCATCACGTTGTCCGGCTTGATGTCGCGGTGCACGACGTTGTGCTCATGCGCGTACGCCAGCCCGTCGACCACGTCGTGCAACAGCCGCACCGCCTCGGATATGGGGAGGGCGCCATCCGCGGCGAGCCGGTCGCGCAGCGAGGCGCCTTCGACGAACGGCATCACGTAGAACAACATGCCGCCGGCTTCGCCCGAGTCGTGCAACGGCAGAATGTGGGGATGGTTCAGCTGCGCGGCGATTTCGATCTCGCGCAGGAACCGTTCCGTGCCGAGCAACGCCGCGATCTCGGGGCGCAGTACTTTCACGGCGACGTGACGGTGGTGGCGGATATCGTGGGCGAGATACACCATGGCCATGCCGCCATGGCCGATTTCACGCTCGATCGCATAGCGACCGGCGAGCGCGCTGTTCAGCTGGGTGAGAACGGGGTCCAAGATGAAGCGGCGATCTTAGGCGCTGGCGGCCTTCTTCTTTGGTGACGACCGCGCGCCTTTGACGGCCTTGGCCTCGGGAGCGCCCTTGCCCTTGGAGAGGCTCGCCTTCAGCGCCTCCATCAGGTCGATGATCTGCGTCTGCGGCGCTTCGGTCGGCTCCTCGATGATCTCCTTGCCGTCGACCTTGCGCTGGATCTGCTCCAGAATGCGCTGCTTGACGGTGTCCTCGTACTTCGCAGGCTTGAAGGTCTCGGTCGCCGCCTGCTCGATCAGCTGCACCGCCATGTCGAGCTCGGGCTTCTTCACATCGACCTTCGGGATCGGCACCTCGTCGATCGAGCGGACCTCGTTGGCGTAGCGCAGCTGCTCCATGGCGAGTCCGTGGCCGAGCGGGCGGATCATGACCAGGTACTGCTTGCCGCGAGCCGCCCATTGCCCGATCGCGACCTTTTTCGTCTTTTTGAGCGCTTCGCCGAGCAGCGTGAAGGCCCGATCGCCGCCCTTGTCAGGGCCGAGGAAGTAGACGCGGTCCATGTACATCCGGTCCACCGTGTCGGCGTCGACGAACTCCTGGATATTGATCGAGCCCGTGCCCTTTTCCTCGAGCGCCACGAGCTCTTCCTTGGTGAACTGGACGTACTGCCCCTTGGAGAACTCGTAGCCCTTCACCATGTCTTCCTTCTCGACCTTTTCTCCGTCTTTGGAACAGACATACTGCTGCTTCAGCCGGGAGCCGTCCTTCTTGTGGAGCCAATTGAAGGAGATCGCGGCCGACGACTCGCCGGCCGAAAACATCTTGATCGGCACGGAAACGAGGCCGAATGAGATCGTGGCGGAGCCGATTGCATGAGCGGGCATAGAGAACCTAGAATAGAACTGGTGCCGGGAAACCGCAAGCCAACCGACGATGCGCTAAGCACTTACCGCGCAAAACGCTCCGCCGATCGTACACCGGAGCCTTCCGGCGCGGTCGCCGATCAACCGGGGCGACGCTTCATCGTACACCAGCACGCCGCCACTCGGTTGCACTTCGACCTGCGGCTCGAGTTGGAAGGGGTGTTGAAGTCGTGGGCCGTCCCACGGGGACCATCCGCCGACCCCACCGACAAGCGCCTCGCCGTCCACGTCGAAGATCACCCCATCGAGTACGGCGACTTCGAAGGCATCATCCCCGAAGGCAACTACGGTGCCGGCGCCGTGATCGTGTGGGACCGCGGCCTCTGGGTGGCGCTCGAAGATCCGATCGAGGGCATGAAAAAAGGGAAGCTGTTGTTCGAGCTGCGCGGCTACAAACTGCGCGGCGTGTGGACGCTCGTGAAGATCAAGAAAGCGGAAAAGGAATGGTTGCTGATCAAGGAGCGCGACGCCTACGTCTCCAAGAATGGCGACAGCTTCCCGCCGGGGTCGGTGCTCTCGGGGTTGACGGTCGAAGAGCTACGCGACGGCAGCAAAAAGGCGGCCGAGGTCACGGCCCAGCTCAAGAAGCTCAAAGTCCCGGTCCGCACCGTCCGCGCGGACGACGTCGCGCCGATGTTGGCCGAGACGCGCGAGGAGCCGTTCTCACGCGCAGGCTGGCTGTTCGAGGTGAAGCTCGATGGCTACCGCATGCGGGCGGTGAAGGAGAACGGCCAGGCGCGGCTCATCACGCGCAACGGCAACGACTACAGCGCCGCCTTCCCCGAGCTGATTCGCCCGATCGCGGCACTGCCGTATGCCAACGTGCTGATGGACGGCGAGCTCGTCATCCTCGACGACGCCGGCCGTCCCAGCTTCCAACGTCTGCAGAACCGCGCGCGCATCGGCCGCGCTCCCGACATCCGGCACGCGTCGGTCGAGAGTCCCGGCACGCTCTATGTCTTCGATTTGATGGCGCTCGAAGGGTTCGACCTGCGGTCGCTGCCGCTCGTGCAGCGCAAGGCGCTGCTCCGCAAAGTGCTCCCCGAAGCGGGGCCCCTGAAATACTCCGAGCACTTCGAGAAGGAGGGGGAGGCGCTGTACGACCAGGCGGTGGGAATGGGGCTCGAAGGGATCGTGGCGAAGCAGGCCGACTCCCCCTACAAGAGCGGCCGCTCGGATCTGTGGCTGAAGGTGCGCGCCGATAAGACGGGCGACTTCGTCGTGGTGGGGTTCACGGAGCCCCGCGGCTCGCGCGGCGGCTTCGGCGCGCTGCACCTCGGCGGCTACCGTGAGGGAAAGCTCGTCTACGCCGGCCGGGCGGGGAGCGGCTTTTCCGCGAAGCAGCTCAAGGACGTGTCGGATCGCCTCGCGGAGCTGGCGATCGATCGGCCGGCATTCGCAGGGCCGGCACCGGCGGAGAAGGAGAGCCGCTGGGTGAAGCCCGAGCTCGTTGCCGAGGTGCGCTACAAAGAGGTGACCGGGGACGGCCTGCTGCGGCAGCCGGTGTTTTTGAGATTCCGCGACGACAAGGAGCCGCAGGAGTGCACCCTCGAGAGCGCGCCGAGCGTGGAGCGCTCCGAGCCGGTCATCGAGCTGGAGTCCTCCCGTTCCGCCCCCAAGAGCGCGGGAATGGAGATCAAGTTCACGAACCTGGCCAAGGTGTTCTGGCCCGATGAAGGCTACACGAAGGGCGACTTGATCGAATTCTACCGGGCGATCTCGCCCTGGATGCTGCCGTATCTCACCGAACGCCCGCTCGTGCTCACGCGCTATCCCGACGGCATCAACGGCAAGTCGTTCTTCCAGAAAGACGCCCCGCAGTACGCGCAGGACTTCGTCCGCACGGTGACGATCTGGAGCGAAGACTCGCAGCGCGAGCTCGACTACTTCGTGTGCGATACCGAAGGGTCGCTGCTCTACATCGCCAACATGGGCGCCATCCTGCTGCACGTCTGGTCGAGCCGCGTCGCTACACTCGAAACGCCGGACTGGTGCATCATCGACCTCGATCCGAAGGAAGCGCCATTCACGGACGTCGTCACGGTCGCGCTCGCGGTGAAGGCGCTATGCGACGACATCGGCCTGCCGACGGGGATCAAGACGAGCGGCTCGACCGGCCTGCACGTGCTGATTCCGCTGGGGCGTCAGTGCACCTACGAGCAGTCGCGCACGCTGGGAGGCCTCCTGGCGCGCGTCGTCGCCAGCCGGCTGCCGGAGATCGCGACCGTCACGCGCCAGGTGCAGAAGCGCGGCGGGAAGGTGTATCTCGACTACGTGCAGAACGGCCACGGCCGGCTGCTCGTTGCGCCGTTCAGCGTGCGCCCGCTCCCCGGCGCCCCAGTGTCGACGCCGATGACCTGGGACGAGATCACGCCGGCGCTCGACATCCGCGCGTTCACGATCAAGAACGTCCCCGATCGGATGCGCGGCCTTCCCAGCGACCCGCTTCTCCCCGTGCTCAGCGAAACCCCGGATCTCGTTGATGCCCTCGCGCGCCTGCAGTCGCAGCTTGACGAATAGCTGAAGGCTGATAGCTGATAGCTGATGGCTCCGTTTTCCGAGCACCGCTTCCCGGTCCCCGGCTCCGGCGACGTCTCCGCGCTTCTCCTCCGGCCCGACGACGCTCAGATGCTCTACGTCCTCGCCCACGGCGCCGGCGCCGGAATGCGCCACCCGTTTCTCGGCCGCATGGCCGACGCGCTCGCCCTGCGGGGGGTCGCAACGCTGCGCTACCAGTTTCCGTATATGGAACGCAAGGCTCGGCGCCCCGACCTTCCGGCTGTTGCGACGGCGACGGTACGTGCAGCCGTTGCGTTGGCGCAGCGTCTCGCACCGGAGCTGCCGCTCATCGCCGGGGGAAAGTCGTTCGGCGGGCGGATGACGTCCACCGCGCAAGGCTCCGAGCCGCTGCCGGGCGTCGTGGGACTCGCCTTCCTGGGATTCCCCCTGCACCCGCCCGGTAAGCCTGCCGTCACCCGCGGGGAGCACCTCGACGCCGTCCGGGTCCCGATGCTGTTCCTCCAGGGCGATCGCGACGAATTTGCCGAGCCGCTGTTGTTGCGACAGGTTTTGCGCAACCTCGGCGCGCGGGCGACGCTGCATCTCGTCAATGGCGGGGATCACTCGTTCAGTGTCCCCAAGAAGTCTGGGCGGACGGCCGACGACGTATTCGCGGAGCTGGCCACGACGATTGCCGATTGGGCATCTGGGCTTTGCAGCTGACCTCTCGCGGCTGAACCGTCAGGGCCTCACTCCGCGACAAAAAGTCGCAGTCGCTCCGTGAGGCCCCGACGGGTTCAGCCGCTGTTTCGCACGGGAGGCGGGGGGACGAATGGCGAACTGGATTCTGAAAACCGAGCCGTCCACATACAGTTTCGACGATCTCGTCAAACAGAAGACCGCGGTGTGGGACGGCGTGAAGAATCCGCTCGCGCTGAAACATCTCGGGGCGATGCAGCCGGGCGAGGACGTACTGATCTATCACACCGGTGACGAGAAGGCGGTGATCGGTCTGGCGCGCGTCGCGAAGGCCGCCTATCCCGATCCGAAGCAGCAGGACCCGAGATTCGTCGTCGTCG
>CAZXKN010000003.1:0-8497 GCA_964641815.1 uncultured Gemmatimonadaceae bacterium
GGAGCTGTACGACGTACAGCCGCAGGCCCTCCCCGACCTGTTCGCGGGCGACGAGCTGGTGGCGTTCGGGCGCTATCATGCCCGCAACACCACCGGGTGGTCGGTGGCGGTGCGCGGGCGGCGTGGATCCCAGGACGAGCAATTCCGCTCAGGCCTGGTCGGCGAGGCGTCGACCAACGCCTACATTCCGAGACTATGGGCCTCGCGCAAAGCCGGTGCGCTGTCGCGTGAGATCCGGCTGCACGGCTCGACGCCCGAAACGCTCGCCGCACTCAAGGACCTTGCACTGCGCTACGGGATACTGACGGAGTACACGTCCTATCTCGTACAGGAGCCCACACTGGCGATGGACGGGCGAAGAGACATGCCCCCACCCCCCGTCGTGCTCAATGGGGTCGTCGTCACCGGAGCCGCCGTCACCGCCGCACCGGCGCCCGCGGCCCAGAACGGCGCCGGAGCGGTGCGCCAGTCCCAGGCCGAAGCGAGCCTCGCGGCGAAATCGGTCGACCGCGAGGAGCAGGACGAGCTGAGCGCGCGGCTGCAGATGCGGAGCGGCATCAATCCGACGCGCCGCCTCGGTGGCCGGCTCTACATCCTGCGGGACAGCGTGTGGACCGACCTCGGTGCGGACAGCACCAGGCGCACCATGACCGTGGCTCCGTTCAGCGATGCCTACTTTGCGCTGTTGCGGTCGTTGCCGGAGCTCGTGCCCGCCGTGAGTCTCACGCCCGGCGTGCTGGTGGCAGGGCGGCAGGTGAACGTCAAGATTGCTGCGGGAGGGATCGAGTCCTGGCGCGCCGGAGAGCTGGATCGCACTGTGGCGGATTTCAGGTGAGGCGACAAATGCATAATGATGAATGCAGAATGCAGAATGTCCACGCGACCATTCTGCATTCATCATTCTGCCTTTTGCATTGACGATGCCCGACGACCTCGCCGACGTCTATCGAACGACGTATCCCGCACTGGTGCGATTCCTCTATCGCAAAGTGTGGGACGCCGACCGCGCCGAGGATCTGGCGCAGGAAGCGTTCGCGCGGGCGTTGACGCACCGGCCCGACAATCCCCGGGGGTGGCTCTTTGTGGTAGCGGCGAACATGGCACGCGACGAAGCGCGACGGGCGGCCCGCGAGCGACGGCACCTCACGCTGCTGAAGAGCGAGCCCGATCAGACGCCGTCGCTCGACGACACCGTCGGGGAGCAGCTCGACCGCGAGCGTGTCCGCCGAGCACTGGACGAGCTGACGCCGCGCGACCGTGACGTGTTGTTGCTGTGGGATGCGGGACAGTCCTACGATGAGATCGCCGCCCAGACGGGATTGGCCAAGGGCGCCGTCGGCACCACGCTGGCGCGCGCACGGCGCCGGCTGGTCGAAGCATATGAGAGGGGAAGCGAGGCTGAGCATGTCGCACGTGGATGAAGGCACCCTGCACGCGTATCTCGACGGGGAGTTGGCCCCCGTCGAGCGCGAGCGCGTCGATACGCACCTGAAGGGATGTCCGGCGTGTCAGGCGCGGCTCGCGGAAGAACGGGCGCTGATCGAGCGGGCGAGCCGGCTGCTCGGGATGGCGACACCTCCCGAGCGGGCGATGCCACCGCTGAGTCAATTGCGCCGGCCGCCGGTCTTCTGGCGGTTGCGCCGGCCCCTGGCCTGGGCCGCGACGCTGATTCTGGCAGTCGGTCTGGGCTGGTACGTCCGGGGTACGTTAGCGGATCGTACTGCGCCGCCGCGCGAAGAGGCGGACCAGGCGCTCGCGAGCAAGCCTGCATCCGCCCCGTCCGCGCCCCCCGCCGCTGGACTGATGCAAGACAGCCCGAGTCCTGTTGCGCAGCCGAAAGGACACCTGGCCATGCGTCACGCGGGCCAAAAGGCGGATTCGGTCAATAAGGATCGCGACGTTGTCCAGCGCGAGCTGGAGTCCGCGGCGGTGGAGACCGGCGCCATGGCCGGCAATGCCGTCGCCGCACGGGAATCGGCTTCCGTGGCAACTCTCGGCGCGCAGACGGCCAAAACAGCCGCCGAATTGCCCCGCCCGGCTGCGTCAGGCGTAACGGTGCGTCGACAGACTGCTACTGCACCGGCGGTGGCAGCGGCTCCCGAGCCGCAGGTGCAGATCGACGGTTCGCTCAGCAGGGCTTCGCTCTACGGAAGCGGAGAGAGCCGGCGGCGGGCGACGCCCGTGATGTCCACCACCTGGCCCATCATCGCTCGCCAACCGGCGCGCGATGTGCTCGGGGTCGAGCCGGTCATCATCCCGGGGTTCGCTGTGCGCGCGTATCGGCGTAACCCGCAGGCGCGCGAAATTGTTGTGGAGCAGGTCACCGATGCGGGGACCACGATCTCCCTGATCGAACGGCGTATGGATCCTAACGGCTACGCCGATGAGCTCCGCATGGACAGCGCGGCGGCGAACGCGCCGCAGGCGATGGCGAAGGCAGCCAACGAACGGTTGGCGCGATTCGTGGGACTGCTGCGCGTCGAAATCGACGGGCCGCTGACGCCTGACTCGCTGAGCAGCCTGCTGGAGCTGGCGCGCTAGCGGGCGCGCCGCCAGGCGATCAGCTCGGCAGTGACGCTGACCGCGATCTCCTCCGGCGTCTCCGCACCGATCGCCAACCCCACCGGCACGCGGACCCGCGCCAGCGCCGCCGCGGGCACCCCCGCCTCGTGCAGCGCTTTCGTCACGACCGCCTGCTTGCGGCGGCTGCCCAGTAATCCGACGTACCCGGCGCCGCTCGTCGCCACGCGCTCGAGGATCACCGCGTCGTGGCGGTGCCCCCGGGTGGCGATGACGACGGCATCCTGGGGCACGATCGCGACCTGCGTCAACGCCGCATCGACGGACGCGGCGACGACGCGCAGCGCACTCGAGAACCGCTCCGGGTTCGCGAACTCCGGCCGGTCATCGACGACCACCACGCGAAATCCGGCGACGGCCGCCGCATTGGCGATCGCGCTGCCCACGTGTCCCGCGCCGAAGACGACCACCCGCGGGGCCAGCAGCAGCTGCTCCACCATCGTGTGCCGGTCCTCGGACAGCGCCGCAGCGGGACCGTTGGGGTCGGCAGCAGGGGAGAACTGTTTGCGGGGACCGTGCGACCAATCGAGTGCCGTCGTCAGCGTCCCCTGCTCCGCCACGGCCGCCGCCTCGAGCGCCGCGACGTAGTCCGGCTGCTGCACCAGCGGCTCGACGACGATCTCCACCGTTCCCCCGCAGGAGAGACCGAGATCACCGGCGATATCCGCGTTCAGATGGTGGGTGCGGATCACCGGCCCCTGCCCTGCGGCGCCCTGCGCCGCCTCGAGGACGTCGGCCTCGACGCAGCCGCCGCCCACCGATCCCTCGAGCCGCCCGGCGGGACCGACCAGCATCTTCGTCCCCACCGGCACCGGGGTGGAGCCCGTCGTGCGCGCGACCGTGGCCAGCGCACCGCCGCCGCCCGCGCGCGCCAGCTCGGCCGCCACCCGCCAGATCGTCACGACTGGGGCAGCTCCTCGAGGCGCGCCACGGCGCGGCGCAGGTGCGGAATCACGATCGACCCACCGACGACCAGCGCTACGGCGAACGCGTCGTACAGCTCGGCGTCGTTCACTCCTTCTTCGCGGCAGCGCACCAGATGGTAGGTGATGCAGTCGTCGCAGCGCAGCACCATCGACGCCACGAGGCCGAGCAGCTCCTTGGTCTTCACGGGGAGCGCGCCCGCTTCGTAGGTGCGCGTATCCAGGGCGAAGAAGCGATTGATCGTGAGGTTGTCGGCCGCGAGAATGGCGGCGTTCATCTTCTCGCGGAAATGCCGGAACGCTTCCAGCGTCTGCGGAGCATCGTCACGCATGCAGGAAAGAATAAGCTCCCGGAGCGGAATCCGCCCCGGGAGCGCTGCCTTGAGTCCGCGAACCGGTGATCTACTGCACGACGATCGTGCCGTGCATCCCGGCCCCCGGCGACCCGTGAATGCTGCAGTGATACTGGTAAGTCCCCTGGACGAGCGTAGGACTATACGTCCCCGACGTCATCACTGCGGTATTCGTCGGCAGCGTTCCGGGGCCGCTGTCCCAGATGACGGAGTGGCCGTTGGACGGCGTATTCCAGGTGAACGTGACGGTGCCTGCGGAGACGGTGTCGGGTGTCGGCGAGAAGAGGTTGTTCTTGACGGCGATGCTCGCAGTGTGGCCGCCGCTCGTCGTTCCGCCACCGCCGCCACCCCCGCCGTACGTCGGAGAGTTACTGCAGCCGAAGAGGATCGCGCAGGCGGCAATGAGGATGAGCGAACGTTTCTGCATGACACGCCTCCCACCAGGGGTCGAAGACTTCGACGGACCGGAGGTATACCGGTCCAACGGGGGGAGGTTGCGTCAGACTGTTGTCAAAGGACGTCGATTTCGCCCGTCATCCCGGGGTGGATGGAACATTTGTAGAAATACTTCACGCCCGGCTTCGAAAACGTACGCAGGAACAACGAGCCGGGGTTGAGCTGTGCATTGACCGAATCCGGTACCCAGCTCGAGTCGACAATTGTTGCATTGACCGCCGTCACCGTGTGCGCAATCGAGCCGGTGTTCTGCCAGCACACTGACTCGCCGTGCGTCACCGACAGCGTGGCCGGTGAGAAGGTCTGGTTGTCCTGGGCGCTGACGACGGTGTGCGCCCCGGTGCCGGCGCAGCCGTTGCCTTCACCGGAAGGGCTCCCGCACGCCAGCGCCAGGGCGACACCGGTGATCAAGCCAAGAATGCTCGTTCGCGACATGGTATCTGATACCCCTCAGTGCCCGTGCTCGCGTTCCAGCGTGTCCGCCGCAAGCCGCGGGGACAGCATCGGATACCGGCCGGCGAACCAGCTGTAGGAGAGCGCGAAGAGACCGCCGAAGAACAGCGTGGCCCCGATCTCGGGCAGCCCGATCGCCGGCGCCGCGCCGTGCGAGATCGACGGCACGATCTCGAAATACCGCTCCAGCCAGATCCCCGTGAGACTGATCAACGCGATCGCCATCAGCCACGGCGGCGACCGCTTCGGTTTCTCTCCCAGGATCCCGATGAACGGAATCAGGAACACCATCAGAAACACCGCGATCCCCACCGGCCGCCATGCCCCCCACAACCGGTAGAAGATGAAATACGTCTCGTCCTGCAGGTTGCCGTACCAGATCACGAGGAACTGGGCGAACATGAGGTAGCCCCAGAACACCGTGAACCCGAAGCACAACTTTCCGAGATCGTGCTGTTGTTTCGACGAATACAAGTCGCCGAGGCCCATGCTCGAACGCATCCGAGTGCTCAACACGGCGAGCCACATCCAGCCGGCGAGGAAGCTGCCCATGAAATAGAAAGCCCCGAACAGATTGCTCACCCACCCGTGCGCGAGCGACATCACGGCATCGAACGCGAACAGGCTGAGGCCAAATGCGAACGCGAGTACGACGTACGCGGCCCGTCGGGCGATCTGCCCCTTCTCGTTGGGATCGGTCTCGACCGGCTTGCCGGTCGTCAGCTCGCGAATGTCGGGAGCCATGTCCGCACGCACGAAGCGCCACGACAACCACGCCATCACCGCCAGCGCCAGGCCGTCCCGGATATAGAACCCCGCCGGTGTGAGCCACCAGCCCAGATCGGTGCGCGGCGTCGTCACCCAGGGGTAGATGTAGCTGCGGCCGAAGAACGACAGCAGAAAGAGCACCACCGCCACCGGCAGAAACGCCACGGCCGCTTCCGCGAGGCGGAGGATCACGCCCGACCAGTGCCCCTTGGCGAGCTTCTGCGACGCGGCGACCACCACGCTCCCCATCGCCAGGCCGAGCCAGTCGAACAGGTTGAAGTGGTACGCTGACCACACGCGATCGGGATGCGAGCGCAGGTTGAGCAGCAGCAGCACGAGTCCGATCGCCGTAGCCGCGAGCCCGATGGTCCGGAACGACGCCACCGGGAACGCCCGTGCCTTCTGGGCGAGCTCGGCGCGATTCACCGCCGTGGCCGTGCTCATGGACGGCCTCGTGCTCCCGCTTCGAGCTGCAGCGAGCGAACGTAGTTCACGAGGTCCCAGCGATCGGTGCCATGGACCTTGTCCCCGTAAATCGGCATCAGTCCCCGTCCCATGCTCGGGGCGTGGACGAGCACGCCGTAGATGTAGCCGTCCGAGCGGCGTGCCACCGTGTCGGTCACGAGCGAGCGCACGCCGACGAACGGGCCGCCCGACGCCGACGAAATCGGCCCGTCGCCGCGGCCGGTGGGCCCGTGGCACACGAGGCAGTACGTCTCGTACTCCCACTTGCCCCGGTTCAGCGACTCCGACGTGCGGGTGCGCGGATTGGACAGCTTCTCGGCCGCGACCGGGCCCAGCGAATCGGGCTCGACGCCGGTCACGGGAACCGTTCCCGGCACGGACCCGCGCGGCATGGCGTACGGCTTGATGCTGCGCTGGTGGCGCATCGTGGCGAACCAGCCGACGTGGTGCACCACGTAATCGGGATCGCATGCTGCCGCGAGGAGCAGGGCGAGCACCGCCACGACGGGCTTACGCACGCCGCACCTCCTCGGCTCCCGCGCCGCGCAACAGGCTCTCCATCGCGCCCGCCTGATCGGCGCCGCAGCGCACGAACACTCCGAACTTGTCGTTGGTGAAGCGCGGGTCGTAGGCGATCGTCCCCTGGTGGCGCGAGGCCAGCAGCGCGTTGAACACCAGTCCGAGGATCGTGGTGAGCGCGCCGAACAGCACCGTCATCTCGAACATGATGATGACGTAGGGGAGAATCGATCCGATCGGCTTCCCGCCCACCTGGATCGGCCAGTCGTAGGACATGTACAGCGTGAGCCACGCCCCGATACCGCATCCCGTCATGCCGCCGATCAGCGTCCACATGCGCACCGGACTGGTGGGCTGCGCGATGGCCGACTCGAGCTCGTGCCGCGGGATCGGCGAGTAGACCGTCAGTTCGTCGCCGTGGCCGCCCGCCTTCAGCTTCTGAATCGCTTCGACGGTCGCGTCGAGATGACCGAACACGGCCAGCACCCCCGGCGTCGCCGGCGGATGGAAGATGCTGGTCAGGGCCTTGGGCATCATCATGCCCCGGCCCTCGCCTTCGCCCGCATCGGCGGCGGCAGCACTTCCTTCACCTCGGAAATCGAGACTGCGGGGAAGTTCTTCACGAACAGCAGGAACCACATGAAGAACCAGCCGAAGCTGCCCGCCATGATGCCCCAGTCGGCCCAGGTCGCGTTGTAATTGGCGTTGGTCCAGTGGCCGTAGGGCTCCCCGGCGAGCGACACGACGATGATCACGAAGCGCTCGAACCACATCCCGATGTTGACGAAGATCGAGATGACGAAGAGACCCGTGATATTGGTGCGGACCTTCTTGAACCAGAGCAGCCACGGCAGCAGGCCGTTGCAGATGTTCATCGTCCAGCTGGCCCACCAGAACGAGCCGAACGCGCGGAACCAGAAGCCGGCGCGCTCGTCGGCGTTGCCGCTGAACCAGGCGACGAAGTTCTCGGTGCAGTACGAGAAGCTCACGATCAGCCCCGTGAAGAGACAGAGCTTCGCGAGATTCTCGAAGTGGTGCACCGTGATGATGTCTTCCAGGTGGAACAGCTTGCGGATCGGCACCAGCAGGGTGATGACCATCGCGACGCCGGAATAGATCGCCCCCGCCACGAAGTAGGGCGCGAACAGCGTCGCGTGCCATCCCGGCACGATGGCCATCGCGAAGTCCCACGACACCACGCTGTGCACCGACAGCACGAGCGGCGTCGCCAGCGCGGCGAGGTAGAGATAGCCGCGCGTATAATGGCGCCACTGCTCGTTCGTGCCGCGCCAGCCGATCGACGTGATCGCATACAGCTTCTTGCGCCACCCGCTCGCCACGTCGCGCGCCGCCGCGATGTCAGGGATGAGTCCCATGATCAGGAACACCGTAGAGACGGTGAAGTACGTCCCGATCGCGAACTCGTCCCAGATCAGCGGCGACTTGAAATTCGGCCACAGGCCGCGCTCGTTGGGATACGGGATCAGCCAGTAGAAATACCACTGCCGCCCGATGTGGATCAGCGGGAAAAGCCCGGCGGTCATCACGGCGAAGACGGTCATCGCCTCGGCCGTGCGGTACACCGCGGTGCGCCATCCCGAGCGGAACAGATACAGGATCGCCGAGATCAGCGTGCCCGAGTGCGCGATACCGACCCAGAACACGAAGCAGGTGATGAACACGGCCCAGTACACCGGGTGCGAGTACCCGGCGAGGCCCAGGCCGTAGCGCAGAACGAAGAGCAGGCAGGTGATGCCGATCGCCAGCAGCGTGACCGCCGAGCCGAGCAGGATGTAGTAGCCGCGGCTCGGATTCCCCAGGGTGTTCGCGATCGCCCGAGTGACGTAATCGTAGGTCACGCGCGCCGGGGTGGATCCGGTCTGGGCCATG
Source organism: uncultured Gemmatimonadaceae bacterium (assembly GCA_964641815.1). Classification (GTDB taxonomy): domain Bacteria; phylum Gemmatimonadota; class Gemmatimonadetes; order Gemmatimonadales; family GWC2-71-9; genus DASTHG01. The sequence continues at coordinate 8,408 of CAZXKN010000003.1, forward strand.
CTCAGGCCTCACCACCCGCGACGACGCGGGCGAGGTAGGTGATTCCGGGCTTCGTGTTGAGGCGCGCCAGCACGTGGTAGCCGCGCGGAT
>CAZXKN010000004.1:0-9812 GCA_964641815.1 uncultured Gemmatimonadaceae bacterium
GCGGCGCCGTCCTGTGACGTCACCAGGACGTCCAGGGCACCATCGTTGTCGTAGTCGCCGACGGCGATCGCACCCGCGTGGGCCGGACCCGCTGCTCCGAGCCCGCTCGCTGCCGTCGCGTCGGTGAAGTGACCTTGCCCCGCGTTGTGCAGCAGCCGGACATGGCCGTCCTGACCCAGCAGGAGGAGGTCGGTGTGGCCGTCATCGTCGAAATCCCCGAATGCCACATCCTTACTCACACTTGGTTCCCCGCCGTCCGTTTGTCCTCTCCCCCTGTCCCCCTCTCCCCCTCGCTCTGCTCGGGGCAGGCTCTTCGGGAGAGGGGGGACGACGTCTGGGGTCATGTCCTGAAACGGCCCATCCAGGATGTTGCGGTACGCGCGGTCTCCCCCGGGCGATGCCAGGAACAGATCGAGATCGCCATCATGATCGAGATCGAGCCACAGCGCGGTGGCAGCTCGGGGGGCGCTGCCCAGTCCGGCCTGGGCGGTGGTATTCGTGAACGTCGAGTCGCTCACGTTGCGGAACAGCACGCCACCGTTCGTCGTCGCGACGTACAGGTCGAGCCGGCCGTCGTTGTCGTAGTCACCGAACGCCGCGGCAACGGGCCGGTCCCCACTCGGCAGACCGATACCTGCAGCAGTGGTGACATCGACGGAACGGCCCAGCTCGTTGCGGAACAGGTGCCCGCCGACGAAGAGATCTTCGCTGCCGTTGCCGTCGTAGTCGCCGACGGCGAATGCCTGATCGCCGCTGTCGGCCAGCGCGGGAACGGCATCGAGTCCGGCTGCGGCGGTCACGTCGGCGAACCGGACGGCCGTGGACACGGCCTGCGGCGCGACGGCCGGCGAGCCCATGTTGGGACTGAACGTCAGGATCGGGTAACCGGCGAGCACACCGTTCGCGCTCCGCAGGTGCTCGAGGGCCGCCTGATACGCCGCCGTCGTCTGCATGAGGTGGTGGAACGACGTTTCGGGCCCGGCGGCCTGACTGCCCTTACCGGCGCGGGCCAGCGACAGCGCTTGCTGGAAATGCCGTTTGGTCTCACGCGGCAGCTCGGGCAGCTGCCGTTGCAGCCCTTCGAGCAACGCAGCTGCCGAGTCGGCGGCACCCTGGGCGAGCAGCACGTCGATCAGCTCGAGTCGTGCGGCGATGTTCGCCGGCGTGCGATTCACGATCCTGCCGAGGTAGATCGCGGCGGAGTCGGGGGAGAGCTGGACCACCGCATACAGCGCCCGCAGATCGGTGGGGCTGCGCCGCAGCACGCGGTCCACTTCCCTGCGCGCGTCGGCGGGGCGCTGGGTCAGCCGGTACACGGTAGCGAGCATGAGGACGATGTCGTCGCTCGCCGTATCCAGGCCGGCCGCCTTGCGGATCTCGCGCTCGGCGTCTTTGTAGCGTCCCTGGCGCAGGTACACGAGCCCCAGGTTGGCGTAGCCCAGCGCCTGCCCGGGCGCCATGTCGATGACCTTCTGAAACGCCGACTCGGCCCGGGCAAGCTGGCCGTCGCGCAGGTAGGCGAGACCCAACGTCCGCGCGGTGATGATCGAGTCGCTCGGCCCCTGGGCGGGTTCGCGGCCATGGCAGCCTGCGTACAGCAGCATCGCGATCACGCCCAGACGACCCACGTGTTTCATTTCTGCCCCGATCCGTCGTTCGGTGAGGCCGGGAACATCGTCCATCCCGCACGGAGTCACAAGTCTGTGAAAAAGTGATAAGCGTTTCTTCAATCCGATTTCAATGGTTCTTAACTGGACTTGGACGAGCAGCGCGCGCTACAATCACGCACCGTGAATCGCTTCGACGTGCAACCGAAAATAGCCGCGTGGCAGGAGCGCCTGCTGTTGTGCGTCTCCGGCCTTCTGGTCTTCGAGACGCTGACCGGTCTCTCGATGTATCTGCTGCCGTTCAGTGTGCCGAACCAGGTGGCGGTGTTGCTGCACACCGTGATCGGTCTCCTCTTCGTGGCGCCGTTCGCCTGGTATCAGCTGCGCCATTGGCGGCTGTACCGCGAGCGCCAGATGACGCACATCAAGCTCACCGGATACTTCGCGATGGTCGCGGCCATCGCCCTGTCCGTGTCGGGGGTCGTGCTCTCGGTTCAGGCGCTGGTGACGTCGCGTATCAGCTACGGTTGGGATCTCGTGCACATCGTGGCGACGTTCGCGCTGATCGCCGCGGTGCTGCCCCACGTGCTGATGCTCGTCTACTACGCCCTGCGGGGTCGCGCCGAGGGAGCGCGCGAGTTGCGGCTGGCCCAGCGACGGTTCGGGATGCGCACGCTGTACGTGACGGCGGCGCTGGTGGCCTTCGTGGCGCTGGGGGCGCTGGCCTACCGGCCGACCCGCCTGGTGAACCGCCTGCCCGACGACTACAGCTTCGTCTTCGGCGCGGATCGGCCCTTTGCACCGAGCCTCGCCCGCACGGCGACCGGTGGGGCGTATGATGCGCGCTCGCTCGCCGGGTCGGCCAGCTGCGGGACCGCGGGATGTCACGAGCGCATCTACCGTGAGTGGCAGGTCAGCGCGCACCGCTACTCGGCGATGGACGCGGGGTTCCAGAAGGTGCAGTCGGTGATGGGCGAGCAGAACGGACCCGAGTCCACGCGCTACTGCGGCGGTTGCCACGATCCGATCTCGCTCTTCTCGGGAACCAAGAACATCTTCACCAAAGACCTCACGAACCTGTCCGGGTTCAAAGAGGGGGTCTCCTGCGTAGCGTGCCACGCCATCAAGCAGACCGACGTCAAGGGAAATGCCGCGTACGTCATCACCCAGCCCGGCCGCTACATGTACGAATACGCCGACACCGTCGGGGCGCCGCGAGTGCTGCGGGACTTCCTGATTCGCGCCTATCCCCGCTATCACGTCACCACGCTGCAGCACAAGCTCTTCAAGAGCCCCGAGTTCTGCGCGGCGTGTCACAAGCAGTTCATCGACAAGGAGATCAACAAGGTCGGCTGGGTCCAGCTGCAGAATCAGTTCGACAACTGGCGCAAGAGCCGTTGGAACCATCCGGGTGACCCCACCAAGACGATCGAGTGCCGTGAATGCCACATGCCGCTCACGCGCACCGACGACCCGGCGAATGGCGACGACCAGGACTACAACCGCACCCCCTCGGATGGGGAGCATCGCAGCCACCGGTTCCTCGCCGCCAACCAGTGGATGCCGAGCGTGCTCCACCTGCCCGGCGCCGACGAGCACATCCGGCTCACGGAGCAATGGCTGCGCGGGGAGATCGAGGTCCCCGAAATCGCCGACAAGTGGCGCCGTGGCGCAGCGGTGCCGGTCGCCCTGCGGACGCCGGAGACCGCGCGGCCGGGTGAGCCGATCACCATCGAGGCCGTACTCACGAACAACAAGGTGGGCCACGACTTCCCCACCGGCCCGCTCGACATCATCCAGGCGTGGGTGGAGGTGACGGTCACCGACCAGACGGGGCGCGTCATCTTCGAGGAAGGACAGCGCGACACGGCGAACTTCATCGCGCCCGGGTCGTTCATGCTGAAGGCGGAGCCGGTGGACCAGTACGGCAACCTCATCGACCGGCACAACCTCTGGGAGATGGTCGGCGTACGCTACCGGCGCTCCATCTTTCCGGGCTTCTCCGACAAGGAACAGTTCACCTTCTCCTGCCCGGCGAGCCCGCTGACTTCTGCGTCCGACGTGAGGATCCGGAATCCGGGAGATACCACCTCGCCCCTCAACCGGCGCACGGCTGTGCGGGTGCCCCGCGGGCGCGTGACGGAGCTGCACGTGACCGCGCGGCTGATGTACCGCAAGGCGGATCAGTTCCTGCTGAACTTTCTGTTCGGCCGGAGCTCCGGCCTCACCGCACCCGCCACGGTGATGTCGGAAGATCACAAGACGATTCGAGTCGTGACCGGTGACTAGCGCTGGCCGCGTGCTCTCCGCGCGGCCACGGTGTTGACGCGACGGCAGCGGCGCATCCGGCTCACGGCGGTGCTCGCGACCACGTTCGTGGTGCTGGCCGCCGTGGTGTCCTGGCGCGTGCTGAGCCGCTCGGAGACCTATCGTCCGGGTGAGCCGGTGGAAGGGCTCACCGCCGAGCTCGCGCGCACGCTCCCCGCCGACTACCCGCGCGTGACCTTCACCGACGTGACGCAGGCGGCCGGCATTTCCTATCGCAACTTCAGCGGCACGCGGACGTCGCAGATTCCCGAAGATATCGGCTCCGGCGCTGCGTGGGGCGACTTCGACGACGACGGTTGGGTGGACCTCGCGATCGCCAACGAGGTGGGGCCGGTATCGCTGACCGACGCCGAGCGCCGGGCGTCGCCGGCGCGCACCATGCTCTACCGTAACAATCACGACGGCACCTTCACCGACGTCACCGACGCTGCCGGCATCGATTTCCGCGGGTGGGGGATGGCGGTGGCGTGGGCCGACTACGACAACGATGGCCGGCTCGATCTGCTGATCACGGCATACGGCCACAACGTGCTCTACCACAACGACGGCGACGGCCGGTTCAGCGATCGCAGCGCGGCGTCCGGGATCGGCGGGCCTGAGGGCTTCTGGACCGGCGCAGCGTGGGGCGATTACGACCGCGACGGCTTCCTCGACCTCTACGTGACCGGCTATGTGAAGTACACGCGGGAGCCCGACGCGGGCGCGCCGGGAGTGAGCGACGTCGAGAATCCGGCGAGCATCAATCCGTCGTCCTTCTCCGGCGATCGCAACCTGCTGTTTCACAACAACCGCGACGGGACATTCACCGAGCGCGCCAGGGCGGCGGGCATCGACAACCCCACCGGGCGAGGGCTGGCGGCGGCGTGGGCGGACCTCGATGGCGACGGCTGGCCCGACCTGTACGTCGGGAACGACATGTCCGACAACGTGCTCTACCGCAACCGGCACGACGGCACGTTCGCGGACATCTCCCAGGCCGCGCACGTCGCCGACTACCGGAGCTCGATGGGGATCGCGGTCGGCGACTGGAACGGCGACGGGCGCCAGGACCTGTTCCTCACACACTGGCTCGCCCAGGGGAACGCGCTGTACGACAACGTGCTGCCGTTCGGCCCGCACACCGCCCGGTCGCCGCCGGTGATGTTCGTGGACGAGTCGGACCGCTACGGTCTCGGACAGGTGTCCCTCGACTTCATCGGATGGGGGACGTCGTTCATCGACTACGACCTCGACGGCCGGCTCGACCTGTTCGTCGTCAACGGCAGCACGCTGCAGCGCCGCGACGCGCCGACCCAGCTGGTCCCGATGCGCAGCCAGCTGTTCTGGAACCGCGGTCCCAGCGAAGGCTTCTTCGAGGTGTCGCCCGTCAGTGGCGCGTTCTTCCACGGCGTCTACGTGGGCCGCGGGGCGGCGTTCGCCGATTTCGACAACGACGGCGATGTGGACGTATTCGTGACCACCAACGGCGGCCCGGCCTACCTGTTGCGCAACGACGGCGGCGACCGCAACCACTGGCTGCAGGTGGAGCTGCGCGGCACGAAGAGCAACCGCCAGGGAATCGGAGCGACGGTCCGGATCGTGGCGGGCGGCTCGAGCCAGGTGCGGCAGGTCGGCGCCCAGTCGTCCTACCTGTCCCAGAACAGTCTCATCGAGACGTTCGGGCTGGGGAGCCTGACGCGCGTCGACACGGTGGAAGTCGTATGGCCCCGCGGGGCGCGCCAGGCGCAGGTCAACGTGGCGTCGAACCAGCGGCTGCGCGTGGTGGAGGGCGAGACGGGCGCCAGAGCCGACCGCGCGAGCGTCGAGCAGTTCTGGGCGCTGATGCGCGAAGGGACCGCGCAGCGGATCGCCGGGCAGGCCGCCGCGGCGCTCGCGACCTACCAGCGCGCCCTCGCACTCAATCCCCATCACGCCGACGCGCTCTACTACGCCGGCAACATGCAGCTCGCGCTCGGCGGCTACGCCGACGCAGCCTCGACCTGGCGGCGACTACTCGCCCTGGACCCGGGCAGCGCCCGCGCGCAGTCGCAGATGGGTGCGCTCTTTCTCTGCCTCGATCCGGGCGCCCCGCTCCGCCTCGACTCAGCCGACGCGTACTTCCGGCGCGCGCACGAGATCAATAAGGAAGAAACGGGCCCGCTGCTGCATCTCGGCGAGTCGGCGCTGGTGCGCGGCGATGTGACGCGCGCCCGGCAGCTGTTCGAGATGGTCCTCGCCACACACGCGGCGAGCGCGCCGGCCCACTTCTACGTCGGCTACCTCGCGATGAAAGCAGGCGACGAGCCGGCCGCCGTGCGCGAGTTCACGCGCGCGCAGGCGCTCCCGATCGCGGCGGCTGTGGCGGGCGGCACGAATGAGGGCGACACCAAGGCCGGCACGCCGCTGCGTGCGCAGTGGCAGCATTGCGACGGGCTGCGTGCGCTGTCGGAAGAACGCGTGAGCGGCGATCCACAGCAGGCGATGCGTGAGCGGTATCGACGCCTCGACAGTCTCCTCGCCGCCGCGCGCGCCCGGCTTGCTCCGAGGTCACCTTCGTAGCGAAGTTCACCGCGTGACGTCTCTGACAATCCGACGCCTTGCGCTGGCTACGGTGTTCCTCGCGGCCATTGTGCTGGTCGTCACCCTGAGCCGCGCCGGGGAGCAGCCGAACAATCCCGCGGCGTCCGCCCCCGGTTTCGCGCTCCAGAACGTCGCCCACGAGATCGGCATCGACTTCGTGCACCACCGCCCCACGCTCGATCCCCGGCTGGACAACATCGGGCCGTTGATCGCCGCGATGGGCGCCGGCGTCTCGGTCGTCGACGTGAACAACGACGGCTGGCCCGACCTCTACTTGACCAACAGCCGCTTCGGCGCCCCCAACGCGCTCTATCTCAATCGCGGCGACGGGACGTTCGGCGACGTCGCCCGCCAGGCCGGCGTCGCGGATGTGAACCGCCCCGGTGAGGGCGTGTCGATGGGTGCGGTCTGGGGAGACTTCGACAACGACGGCCTCGAGGATCTCCTGATCTACAAGTGGGGCTACATCCAGCTCTTCAAGAACCTCGGGAATCTGCGGTTTCAGGACGTCACCGAGGCCGCGGGCCTCGAGCAGTGGATGAACAGCAACGGGGCGATCTGGTTCGATTACGACCGCGATGGACTGCTCGATCTCTACGTGACGGGCTACTTCCGCTCCGACATCGACCTCTGGCACGTCAAGACGACGCGCATCATGGAGAACAGCTTCGAGTTCGCCGAAAACGGCGGCAAGAACCGGCTGTTCCACAACCTCGGCGGCGGCCGCTTCGAGGACGTCACCGACCGGATGGGGGTGGGCAGTACCCGTTGGACGCTCGCCGCAGCGTCTGCGGACTTCAACGGCGACGGCTGGCCCGATCTGTTTCTCGCCAACGACTACGGACCCGAGGAGTTGTACCTGAACCAGGGTGGCAAGCGCTTCGTGCTGCAGCGCGCCGGCCTGGAGAGCGATTCGAAGAGCGGCATGTCGGCGTCGCTCGGGGACGTGTTGAACCGCGGCCGGATGGATGTATTCGTGACCAACATCTCCGAGCGCGGCTATTTGTTTCAGGGCAACAACCTGCGGCTGAACTTCCTGTCGGAGCTGGGGCGCTTCGAGCAGGGCGCCAACGGCAGCGTGCTCGCCGATGCCGGCTGGGCGTGGGGAGCGCAGCTCGGCGACCTCGACAACGACGGCAGGAACGAGCTGTTCATCACCAACGGCTACGTCTCCGGCGACCGCAACCGCAATTACTGGTACGGCTTCTCCAAGGTCGCCGGGGCCAATGGCAACCTGTTCGAGGACACCAAGAACTGGCCGGCGATCGGCAGCGCCAGCCTCTCCGGGTACGAGCGCTCCAGCGTGCTCGTCAATCGCGGCGATTCCGGTTGGACCGACGTCGCATCGCGCGTCGGGGTGACCGACGAATACGACGGGCGCGCCGTGGCCTTCGTCGATCTCTTCAACCGCGGCGTGCTGGATGTGGTGGTCGCGAACCAGAATCAACCGGCGCTCGTCTACAAGAACAGCGTCGTTCCCGGACGCCACTGGATCACGTTCCATCTCGTGGGGACACGCAGCAATCGGTCGGCCATCGGCGCGGAAGCGACCCTCCATGCCGGAGATACGCGCCAACTCCAGGTCGTAACGGGCGGCGTGGGCTTCGCGAGCGAGAACGACCGGCGGCTGCACTTCGGTCTCGGCGCGGCGACCCAGGTGGACAGTGTGGTGATCCGCTGGCCCTCAGGAACGCGTCAGGTCCTCGACCACCCGCGTATCGACCAGTTCCACGAGGTGCGTGAGCCATGAGCGGGGGCGCGATCCAGCGCATCTGGACGAAACTCGGTACGGCCGACCCGCGCTACCTGATCTCGTTCCTCATCACCCTGATCCTGGTGCTGGGGGAGGCCTTCTACGGCATCCTCGGCGGGTACGAGCGGCTCGCGATCACCCTCGGCGTCTGCGTGGCGACGGAGGTGGTGCTGTCGTGGCTGATGCGCGGGAGAGTCGCCGCACTGCAGAGCGCTTACGTCACGGGACTGAGCCTCGCGCTGCTGCTCAAGCCGCAAGCCGGCCTCCTGTGGCCGTTCGCCCTCGGTGCATTCCTGGCGATCGCGTCGAAGTACGTCCTGACGCTGCGCGGGCGCCATCTCTGGAATCCCAGCAACTTCGCCATCAGCCTGCTGCTGGTCCTCGCCCCGTCGCGCATCGCGCTGCTCAGTCATCAGTGGGGTAATCATCTCGCCACCAACGTCGTGATCTGGACGTTCGGACTGTTGATTGCATCGCGGGTGAAGGTGCTGCACGTGACGCTGACCTACGTCGGGAGTTACCTGGTGCTGGCGGCGCTGCGCAGCGGGATCGTGGGCACGCCATTGCTCGCCGAGCTCGCGCCGATCACCGGCCCGATGTACCAGCTGTTCATTTTCTTCATGGTGACGGATCCGCGCACGACGGTGCATACGAGGCGTGGGCGGATCATCGTCGTGGCGATCGTGGCGTTGGTGGAAGCGGTTATCCGGTTGGCAGGTGACTACAACGTGGCGTTCCTGTCACCGCTGTACCCGGCGCCGCCCATTCTCGCCCTCGCGATTGTCGGCCCAATCGCTATGGCGATCGACCTGCTGAAATCGGGCTACTCGCCGAAGTCATCGGTGACGCCGGGCGTGGGGGCTGAGGGCGCCGGCACGCGAGGGCGCACGGCGGGCGCATAATGCACCTGCCCCAAACTGGCTGAGGACGTGGGCGCCCACGTCCGAGCGCCCTCGCGTGCAACGCGCCCGTCGCCCCCACGCCCGGCGTCACCGGTTCAGTGTCTGAGCAGCAACTCGAGTCTGTCGTTGTTGCGAGCAACGATAATCCCACGACGTCCGCCCGTCAGGATCGGCGCCATGTGCGGCACCTGGCCGTCAATCACCACGCCACTCCGCTCCATGTCCACGCTCGCGAAGTTTCCGTCCCCCGCGCCCTTGAGCAGCAAGCCGTAGCTCGCGTCGTAGCGCCCCAGCACCGGCGGCACGCCGTACAGATTGCCCGCGACCAGCAGATCCACATGGCCGTCGCCGTCGAAGTCGTCGGCGACGATGGCCCGGATCGGGGACAGCTGCGCCTCGGGCGGCAACGGGCGCAGCGTGAACGTTCCGTTGTCGTTATTCAGCGCTACGGCGCTGGCAAAGGTGTGGGCCTCGAGCACCCGGGCCCGCTTCAACTCGGCGCTCGGGAAGAGGTCCTCGATGCGGCTCGCCCCAAACGATGCGTACGTCGGATAACGGCTCTGTAACTGGGGAATCAGGCGCAACAGCTCGTCGCGCGTGGCGATCGGGTAGCTCACGCCGTCGGTATACGACGTGAGGATCTGCTCGATCAGGCCGTTATGG
>CAZXKN010000005.1:0-4114 GCA_964641815.1 uncultured Gemmatimonadaceae bacterium
GTCGAGCGTGATCACGGCGGCCGCCAGACTGAAGTCCGCCGTTGCCGCGCCGCCCAACGAGATTTGCACGGTGCGGGTCTGGCTGGCGAAGCCCACGGCGATGACCCGCAGCTCGTAGGATCCGGCGGGGACCGACGCCAGCGTGTACTGCCCGTTGAGGTTCGTCACAGCAGTGCGATTGGTGTTGCCGAGCAGCAGACGCGCCCCGGGGACCGGCAGCTTGTTCAACTGGTCCGTGACGACGCCACTGATCACACCCTGCTGGGCCCACGCCGGACGCGCGAGGGCGGCGAAAAACACAATGCCGAGCAAGGCCCCGTATCGGGCCTTGCGGTTGGGATATCGCATGATCGGCTCTCCGGTTGCTTGTGAATTCCGAGTACATCAGGAACACGAGACCGAAGTCGGGAGGTCACACGCCGTGGATCAGACGCATGCCTCCCGAAGGCATCGACATCCCACTGGGAAACGAGTGACGGCTTGGCGAACACTGTGTGGACTCATGAATCCCCCTTTCCTGGCAGCGGCGAGCAATAACGCAGGCCCCCGCGCCCACCCCCCAGTGGGATGCGCGCGGAGCTCGCCAGACACCTGTGTTGCATGCGCGGGTTTGCTACGAGATACAGCTGAGTGGACGACCATCGCTGCCGTTCGCGTATGCCGGAACGAGCAGCTCCTGCACGCAACCGCCCGCAGACCCCGTCTCAACTATTCTGCGGGGGGACCATCCTCGATCTCAAGCGTGATTCCCGGCGTCCGGTCGATTCTGACTTCACCCGGACAATGAGGTTCAGGGAGCGGAAGCAGCGGGGGCCGGTCCCTGCACCGTGCCCTCGAACGTGACCGTGCGCGGGGAAAAGAGACCGAATGTCAGTCCGGTGATCAGGTAGTCGGTGAGGCGCGCATGCACGCGGATCTTCAGATTCGTGACGCCGGCGCCGTTGGCCACCTGTCCCGCGAGGACATCCTCGAGGTTGGGCGCGCCGAGGGTGATCAGCCCCCACCCCATGAACACCGGATGGCGATTGACGCGGAACGGCGTGCCGGTCGTCTGGCTCGTCGCCGCCCCTGCCATCGTGACCGGAACACCGAGATGCGACGAGTCGAACGACATCGCGCAGCCGCCGGCGGTGAGGCCGAGCAGAACGGTGGCCATCGAGCTGATCCGGTTCACGGGACTCCCTGAGAGACAGACAGGGCGCGCCGGGGTTCGGCGCGCCCACACAAGGTAGTGGTCGACCCTACGATTGTGAACCGGCGTTACATGCCGAGGGGCACCTTCAACGAGAGGTGCAGACCGACGCCGAGAATACCGCCGGTGCTGCCGCTGCCCAGCGACTCGGAGTCATACGCGATGTGGGCGCCCATCACGCCGCCGAAGCCGAGGTTGGCGCCGATCGTCCAACCGAAGTTCGAGTTGGTGCTGCCCGAGGCCGAGTGCCACCGGTTGGCGAGCGAGACATACGGCTCGAGCGACACGCCCGGCGTGGGCAGGGTGAGACTCGCCCCGCCACCTGCCACGATCGTGGTCGTCCCGGGCACCCCGGTCGCCGTAGCGCGTGCGCCTCCGACCAACAGATTGATGTTGATCGGCAGCAGGCTGCCGCCGATGACGCGGAACGTCGCATTCCCACCGACCGACTTCGCCGTCGGGATGGTGCCGGCGGGATTCCACGAGGCAAAGCCGAGCGTAGCGCTCAGGCTGCCGAGCCCCAGCGTGGCGCGCGCGCCGAACGCGTTGCCCTTTCCCCAGTCGGCGTTCGGCTTCCCGTAGTCGCCGCTGATGGTGATCCCGGTGCCCCCTTTGGGGCTGTTCCAGACGGGCATCCCCAGCCATTGCGCGGACGCCGGGCCGGACAGCCCGACGCCCGCCAGGACGACGAGGAGTACTCGCTTCATGCCATCCCTCCGGATGCGGAAGAGAACCAACGATGACTGCTGCGCCAACGGTAGAAGCGAGTCCCTCGAATTGTCAACCGTGTGTCGCTTCAGTGCACCCACACGGCGCCGATTGACACACCCTCGACGTCCCCCAACCCCGCCGACACGCGCAGATCGAACGAGCGGCTGAGCCGGAAATCCGACCCGAGGCCGAGCGCGAACAGGACGTCCGAGCCGCCGTCCACAGTCAGGAACATCGTGGGCTGGACGTAGGGCACGATACTCACGCTGCTCTGCGTATCGAGCCGCCGCCCGAGCGACAGACCGACAGGAATGATGAGCTGGGAATTACCGGACACGAAATTCCCGCCGACGCCGAGGATCAGCGCGCCGTCCAGGGGGAAGTCCTGCGAGTGCGTGAGCACGCGCTCCCGCGCCTCGGTGCCGAGCAGCAGCACCGTCGACCCCGCGCCCGAGGGATCGAACATGCCGCCCTTGAATCCGATATCGAAGCGATCCGACGACAGGCGGTACACGCCTTCGAACGCCGTCCCGCCGCCGTTGGGAAAGCTGATCAACAGTCCGAACTCCGTGTTATTGAACGCGCGATACGGCGCGTTGAAGGTCGTGGTGCCGGTGGCCTGGGCGGCGACCGCCGCAGGAATGGCGCACCCGAGCGAGACCACGACAGGCAACCATCGTCGCAAGTTCATAGCATCTCCCGGCAGAAAGTCTGTCACCGGCCCCTGCCGGCGACTTTCCACCTACCCGACCACCCCAGATCCGTTCCGGAGCCTGGCACACTGCACCAAACCGGCGTGACGATACTCACAATGCGAGGCCGGTAAGCGGTGAGCGGTGATGCAATGGAAGTACCGCTTACCACTCACCGCTCACCACTTACGCCGTTGCTTTTCAGTGCCACAGCGACAGTCCGACTCTCGCCCCGATATTCAACGCGCTGGGAAGGTTCTTGCCGGTGTTCTTGAGGAGGTACTGCGTGAACGCCTCGAGACGGATCACACCCGACTCGTACGGCACCCGCGTCCCCAGCCCGCCGTTGAATCCGAACTGCGACGTCGACACGCCGAAGTCCTGGAGACTCACCCCGGCGCCGGCGGTGAAGTAGGGGCCGCGCTTGTTGCTCTGGAATCCCCACAGCAGGTTGACGTCGGGAGTGAACACATAGGACGCCTTGGGGGCGAGCGTCAGCGTGTCGACTCCGCCCTTGCTGTCGTACTGGAAGACGAGGCGCGCCTCGACCGAGAGCTTGTCGCCCGAGAGAAACCCCGCGCGCAGATCGACGGGGGTCATCACGACGACGTGATTGAAGCTCGCTCCCGCGAGCGATTGATGCTGATAGAAACCGATGAGATCGACACCGACCTCGTGCTGCGGGTTCTCCATGTGGCTCATGCTGTGCTGCGCCATGGCGAGCGACGGCAGGAGTGCGAGCGCCGCGGTCGCCGCGGCGCGACGAATGACGTGCAGCATCGGGCATATCCTCCGGAATAGGTTCCTCTATAGAACTCCGCTCACGTAGAAACGGATCGCGGGACCACCAAAACGACACATCCCCCGGACGCCCGAACCGCGCCCGGGGGATGGCCGAAACAGCGCGCTGCTTACCTAAAACCGGAAGCCGGCGCGGATCGGAATCATCTTCAGCGACGGAGACGTCTGGAAGCTCTGCCAGCGCGCCTCAACGAAGAAGCGCGTGCCACCCGTCCCCATCTTGAACGCCAGGCCACCGCCCGCCCCGAAGACCGCTTTGCTCTCGGAGGCCGAGCCGAGTCCGGTGACTTCGACCTTCCCGTGCATGTAGCCGACACCACCCAGGATGTACGGACGAACCGGCGACACCTTTGGACCAAACGCATACACCAACTCCGCCAGACCCCCGTAGAGGGTCGTGTGTCCGCCGACGCCGTTCTTGTGGGAGGTTTGGGAGAAGTCTCCCTCGATGCGAATGCCGACGGGCGCGCCCTGCAACCACATGGTCGCGTCCGCGCCGACCAGAAAGCCCATCTTGTCGGCATTCTTGTAATCGCTCAGCGGCATTAGCAACCCGCCGCCGATCCCGAAGCGGGTGCCCTGCGCCGACAACGAGCCGGCGCCGGCGATCGCGATCAGTGCAACCAGAGAAAGTGCGACGCGTTTCATCCAACCCTCCGAAGGTTGAGTTATGTGTCGGCGCGTTCGGCAACGACCCGCACGGTATCGCCGACGACCT
>CAZXKN010000006.1:0-13288 GCA_964641815.1 uncultured Gemmatimonadaceae bacterium
CCCGCTCCGACATGGTCAGCGCCGTCACCGGCGCGATCGGCGCGCTCAAGGGCCCGCTGCACGGCGGCGCGCCCGGCCCCGTGCTCGACATGCTGCAGGAGGTCGGCACGGCCGACCGAGCCGAGGAGTGGGTCCGCAACGAGCTGGCCGCGGGACGCCGCATCATGGGGTTCGGGCATCGCGTCTATAAGGTCCGGGACCCGCGGGCCGAAGTGCTCAGCACCGTCGCCCGTGCCATGAGCTCCGCCCATCTCGAGAATCGCGGGCTGTTCGATCTCGCTCGCGCAGTGGAGCAGACGGTGCTGCGCGTGCTCGAGGAAGTGAAGCCGGGACGGAATCTGCGCACCAACGTGGAGTTCTACACCGCTCTCGTGCTGCAATCGCTCGGCCTCGAGCCGCGCTCGTTCGTGGCGACGTTCGCGTGCGGGCGGGTCGCGGGCTGGTGCGCGCACGTGATCGAGCAGCACGCCGAGGACCACCTGATCCGTCCCCAATCGGAGTACATCGGCCCGCGCGGCCTGACGGTCTAAAGCAGCAGTCCGCCCCAACTCCTCCTAAACCCGACTGCGGAGTCGGCATCCGTCCTCCACACCGCACGTCAGTCCAGTCCTGACAGACGGCGTCCTACAGCGAAGCCCCCGAAAGTCTGGTAGGGCCATTCCTGCCTTTCCGATAGTCGACGCGCGCACGGATCCATTAATTGGCACACAGGAAATCGACAGTGACTGGTGGCCAATGGCAGGCGGTCAGCGGTTGCAGTCATGGGCCTGCCAACGACTGGGAGACAACTATGAGACCGATGTCGGCTGGACTGTCCTTGCTGGCGGCCTTCGGCGTGGCCGCCTGTAGCGATCACTCCAAGAACCCCACGGCGCCGGCGTACTCGGCTGCCGCGGCCCCGCTGGCGGCGGCGTCCGTGCATCAGCCCGGGCCGCGCACCGGGTTCGGCTTCAACGGCAGCGCGAGCGGCTTTCCCAAGGGCTCGGTGATCCTCACCGGTGGTGGGTCGTTCAATGCCGCGTCGGCGAACAACGTGGTCCCCACGATCACGGACGTCCATTCGGGCGGCGGGTTCAGCTGCACGGACTCGATCGGCCAAGGCCCGCTCACGGGATGCGCCAAGGGCCAGGGCGTCCGCTGGGACACCGCCCAGCTGCTCGCCTCGACGCAGTTCAAGTGCGCTCTCGCGGACGGGCTCAAGCCGGCGGCCACTGACGACAGCACCATCGTGTTGCTGGCCGATTTCTATCGCGCAGGCGATGGTAACGACGAGTCGTTCACGGCGCAGATGATCGTGTCCGAGCGCGACCTCGCCCCGCTGATTCCCGGCGACCAGCACCTCTGGGTACAGGGCGTGGGGTGCGGGGACGCCGTCGTGAACTTCAGCAAGTAGGATTGCGCTTTGCTTGCTACAACAGTGAGACAGGATCGCGGTCGGCGACGATCAGCGCCGCCGACCGCCCCTGCCCACGCCACGCCCGCATCACTCGCCCCAGAATCCGCGGCTCGGCCGATTTGACCAGCACGTGCCAGCGCCAGCGCCCGTGCAGCCGCGCGATCGGGCACGGCGCCGGCCCGAGGATGATCAGTGCACCCCCGAGCCGCTCGTTGTTGGCCCGCCGCAGCCACTCTGCCAGGCGCGTGGCGCGTCCCGCCGCCGCGTCCTCCGTCCTGCCCAGCGCCACGAACCGGACGAGACCGACGTGCGGCGGGTAGGGCGGATTCGGCAACGCCCGCAGCGGCAGCTCGGCGGCGGCGAACGCCGCGATGGAGTGCGCCGCGGCGGCCCGCAGCGCGTGGTGGTCGGGCGAGCGCGTCTGCACCACGACGCGCCCACCCGCCGGACCACGCCCGGCACGGCCCGCCACCTGCGCCACCAGCTGAAACGTGCGTTCCGCTGCGCGGAAGTCGGGGAGATGGAGCCCGGTGTCGGCGTCGACGACGCCGACCACCGTCACGCCGGGGAAATCGAGTCCCTTGGCGATCATCTGCGTGCCCAGCAGGATGTCCACGTCGCCGCGCCCCACGCGCTCGAGGATGCGGTGGTGGCTCCACTTGGTGCTCGTGGTGTCGAGATCCATGCGCGCGATGCGGGCGGCGGGAAACCGGCCCCCGAGAAAATGCTCGAGCTGCTGCGTTCCCAGCCCGCGCATGCGGCGCGTCATCGCCCCACAGCTCTTGCAGGTCGTGCCCACCGGCTCCTCGTGGCCGCAGTAGTGGCAGCGCAGCGCGCTTGGCGTCGTGTGCACGGTGAGCGAGATGGCGCAGCGCGGGCACCCCGGCACGGCGCCGCAGGTCGGGCATTGCAGAAAGGATGCGAAGCCACGCCGGTTGAGCAGCAGGATCACCTGCTCCTTGCGCTCGAGGGCCTCGCGCACCGCGCGATCGAGCGGCTCGCTCCACGCCACGGGACCCGCTTCCGGGACGCGCTCCACCGACCGCAGATCGACCGTTTCGACCGGCGGGAGGGGACGATCGCCGATGCGGCGCGGCAGCTCGACCCGGCGTACGCTCCCATGGGCGACCTGGTGCAGCAGCTCGAGCGACGGCGTGGCGCTGCCGAACAACACCCGCGCCCCTTCGATCTGGCCCCGCACCAGCGCGGCGTCGCGGGCGTGGTAGCGCGGCGCGGTGCCCTGCTTGTAGCTGGGCTCGTGCTCCTCGTCGACGACAATGACCGCCAGCCGTTGCACCGGGGCGAAGATCGCCGACCGGGCGCCGACGGCGACGCGCTTCTTTCCCTGCCGCAAGGCACGCCAGGCGTCGGCGCGCTCGGCGTCGGACAGCCCCGAGTGCAGCACCGCGACGGCGTCCCCGAAGACACCGCGGACGCGGGCCACCGTCTGGGGGGTGAGGGCGATCTCGGGAACGAGGAGAATTGCTCCCCCTCCCGACTCCACCATGCTGCGCAGCACCTCGAGGTAGACGAGCGTCTTCCCCGACCCGGTGACTCCTTCAATGAGGATGGGCGTTGCGACGGGCGTCGCGAGGATTTCGTCCATCACGCGGCGTTGATCGGCGGTGAGCCCGGGCGGCGGCGCCACGGCGAGGTCGGCGAAGGGATCGCGTGGAGCAGCGACCTGATCGATGCGCGCCAGTCCCTGACGCACCAGCCCCGTGAGCACGGAGGGCCCGAGCTTCAGCTGAGCCACGAGATGCCGGAGCGGGGCGGTGCCGCCGAGGGCTTCAAGCGCCTCGTAGGCGGCGCGGCGCTTGGGCGAGCGGGAGAAGGCACGCTCGCGCTCGAGCAGCGACGGAAGCGCCTGGACCAGCGTGATCGTCCGCTCGGTGCGCTCGGGCGGCCCCGCGACGCGACCGGAGCGGCCGCCCCACAACGCGCCGGGGAGGAGCGCCCGCAGGCTCAATCCTCTGGGACAGCCGTAGTAACTCGACAGCCACTCCCCGAGGCGGAGCAGCTCGGGGCTCAACGCCGGCTCGGCGTCGGGAGCGGCGAGGATGGCGCGCTCGGTCCCCGCCGCGGGCGGCTCGGAGCCCAGCCCGGCGACGACGCCGAGCGCCTGGCGGCGGCGCACCGGCACGAGCACGCGCGTCCCGGTGACGACGCGCTGCGAGAGCGCGTCGGGGACGGCGTAGCGGTAGGGAGTCGAGACCGAGAGGGGGAGGAGGACGTCGGCGAACAGCGTCATCCCAGTCAGCGCCGCACGACGCCTAACCCCGGTCCCGTCGGAAGGGTGATCTGCCCGCCCGCGATCGAGGCGCCGCTGAACGGGTCGTCGACGGTGAGAGCCGCCCCGTCAAGATCGGCGATGTCGACGAGCGGCGTGAAATGGGCCGCGGCCGTGATGGCCACCGACGTTTCGATCATGCACCCGACCATGACGAGCAGGCCATGGGCGCGCGCGGTGGCGATCATGCGCAGCGCTTCGCGCAGCGAGCCGCATTTGGCGAGCTTGATGTTGATGCCGTCCACCGCCCCGGCGACGCGGGGGATGTCGGTTGCGACGAGACAGCTCTCGTCCACGACGACGGGAATTCCCGGGGACGCGCGCCGCACGGCCGCGATCCCATCGAGATCGTCCGGCGGCAGCGGCTGCTCCAGCAGCTCGACGCCGTACTCCTTCAGCACCGGCAGCATGGCGATCGCCCGTTCACGGGTCCAGCCGGCGTTGGCATCGACGCGCAGGGGCTTGGCGGTGACGTCGCGGATCGTGCGCAGCAGCGTCTCGTCCTGATCGGTGCCGAGCTTGATCTTGTAGATCGCGTATTCCCGTGCCTCCAGCACCTTCGCCTGCATTTTCTCCGGCGTGTCGATCCCGATCGTGAACGACGACTGCGGCGCGCGGCGGGCGTCGAGCCCCCACAGACGCCACAGCGGCTGGCGCAGCTTCTGGCCCACGACGTCGTGCAGCGCCATCGAGAGGGCAGCCCGCGCCGCCGCGCTCTTCGGAGCGACTTCAGCGAAGCGTGCCTCTGCACCTTCGAGGTCGAAGACGTCCACCGGCAGCACGCGCGCCGCCGCCTGGAACGCCTCCTGCACGCCCGCGATGCTCTCGCCGTAATACGACGACGGATACGCCTCGCCGTATCCCTCGGTCCCGTCGGAGTCGCACAGCCGCACCAGCAACACCTGATACTCGCTGCGGCCGCCGCGTGCGATGATGAACGGGTGACGCGTGTGCAGCGTCACGATCTCGGACGAAAGCGTCAAAGCCATTTGTTGCTCCGTAGCCACCACAGCATTACCGCCGCGACGGCGAACATCGTCCCCAGGGCCCACCAGAACCCGAGGGGATGATGGGTGAGGGGCATCTGGCTGAAGTTCATCCCGTAGATCCCGCCTACGACGATCAGCGGCAGGGCGAGCGTCGCCACGATGGACAGCTGCTTCATCACCCGGTTCATGCGGTTCGAGGTCTGGGACAGATAGGTCTCGAGCACGCCACCGAGCAGCTCGCGCGTGGTGTCGACCGATTCCATGATGCGGATCGTGTGGTCGTATACGTCGCGGTAATACAGCTGCGTTTCGGGACGCAGGTACGTCGAGGGCCGGTTGGAGAGGACATTGAGCACCTCACGCAGCGGCCCCACATGGCGCCGCAGCGCGAAGGCCGTGCGCTTGGCCTTGAAGATTTCGTGGATCAAGCGCTCGTCGAACTCGTCGAACAACTGCTCCTCGAGCCGGTTCACGTGCTCGTTGAGCTGCTCGACCATCGGGAAGTACTCGTCCACCGCCTGGTCGATGATGGCGTGCATCGTCATCTCGGGACCACGCGCGAACAGATCGGGGTTGCGCGTCAGCCGCTCGCGCGCCGAGGTGCAGCTCGCGCTGTCGATCGCATGCACCGTGACGAGGAAGCTCTTGCCCAGGAAGAAATAGAGATTGAACGTCTCGAGATCGTAGGGATCGGACGTGGCGTGATCGAAGCGCATGCCGGAGGCGACGACGAAGATGTAGCGGTCGTACTCCTCCAGCTTCACCCGCGAGCCGGGCGAGAGGGTGTCCTCGATCGCGAGGGGGTGGAACTGAAACACCTTCTCGAGCAGCGCGTGCTGGTGCACGTCCGCGCTGTCGATGTCCACCCACAACGCCCCCTCCCCGCGCTCCACGATGCGGCGCAGGTCCTGGGCCGACAGGTTCTGGTCCAACGCCCCGTCGGGGCGGCGGAACAGGCTGATGGGCCAGTGCTTGGAAGGCGAGTCGGCGACGGGAGCGGTGGCAGCCACGAGTGAAGGGTACGGGGCTCGGGGCGCGTCAGGCAAGCGCACGCACCAGCGCCGCACAGCCCCCCGCCAGGAGATCGAGGCGATAGCCGCCTTCGAGCAACGCAATCACCGGACGCCCCTGCATGCGGGTGCGCAGCGCCTCGGTCCAGGTGGTGATGTCATCGGGGCGGAGCGTGAAGCCGCCCAGCGGATCCCCGTCCAGCGAGTCGAATCCGGCGGAGATCAGCAGCGCGTCCGGGGTCCAGCCGCTCAGCGCGGCGTCCACGGCGGTGAGGAGATCGCGCACGTACTGCGCCCGGGGCAGCCCTGGTGGCCGCGGGACGTTGAAGACGTTCCCTACCCCACGCTCGTCGGCGGCGCCGGTGCCGGGATACCAGGGGTACTGGTGCATCGACACGAAGCGGATCGCGGGATCCCGTTCGACGAGCGCCTGTGTGCCGTTGCCGTGGTGCACGTCCCAGTCGACGATGAGAATGCGGGGTGCGCCGTGCGCCTGTGCGTGGCGCGCCGCCACGACGATGTTGTTGACGAAGCAGAATCCCATCGCCCGAGCCGCCAGGGCGTGATGGCCCGGGGGACGGGTCGCCGCGAATGCCGTCCCGTGGCGCAACCCTTCGTCGACGCCCCGTACGGCCACCCCTGCCGCTGCCAGCACCGACTCCCAGCTGCGCGGACCGAGGTAGGTGTCGGCATCGATCGCCCCGCCTCCGGCGTCGGCCAGGGCCGCGAGGCCATCGAGGTAGGCGGCCGGGTGCACCCGCTCCAGTGCTGACCGCTCCGGCGTGGCCGCCTCGACCCAGGTGATGGACGGTGCGAGGGCCGGCGCGCGCAACGCTTCGAGCACCGCCGCAATCCGCTCGGGGCGCTCGGGGTGTCCCGCCCCGGCTTGATGCAGCCGGGTCGCCGGGTGATACGTGACGGTGGTCGGCAGGGTCAGTTCTGGTGGTGCTTCTCGCGCAACAGGTGGCGGATCGCCTCGACCTCCGCCTTCATCTCGCGCCGCTGAACGCTGATGTCATCGAGCACGTGGCGGTAGCGGCGCCACACCAGGATCACGACCCCGGCCGCCACCGCGCAGGCGATGCCGCCCGCCACCAGGGAGCCACGGGACAACTCGACCCCGAGCCAGATGAGCAGCAGCGCGTCGAGCAGCAGGAAGCCGACGGTGAAGATCGCGAGGAAGCGGCCGGGAGGCGGCTGTTTCATCGGACCGGCAGACGCCGTCCCGGAAGTACGATGAACGGGGCGTTGGCGCCCGCGCCGAGGGCGGCGAGCGTGGCGCCTTCATCTTGGACCAGGGCACCACGGAACTTCACGATGTACTGGTCTGCCGGCAGCGTGGCGCGTCGCAACGCCCGCACCAGCGCCTGGCGCTTCAGCTCGGCCACCGTGGTCTCGGGACCGACGGCGAGAAAGACCTGGTCCCAGGCATCGGTGACCATGACTCGCACGGCGAACCGATCGACAACGGCGGTCATGCCACCTCCACCGTCGACGAGAGCGGTAACGTCGAAAGGAACCGGTCGATCGCCTGATCGAAGAACAGCGTCGAGGCGCGCACGTGGCTTCCTCCTTCGGCCGGCGTGGCGTTGAAAACCACTTCCTCGCCTCCCTGGCCCCGCAGCACCACGAACTGCGGCCCTTCCTTCTCTAGGAAGGCCGCATTGTTGGGGAGCCGCTCGGCGAAGTACGCCTTGGCGCGCTGCAGGATCTCGGCGGGGGCGAGTGCGACGGTGGTCTGGTGGGTCATCAGAGCCCTTTTGACAGTCTGGTTGTCATTTTGATCATAACACGTTGCCAACTCGGCATCTAGCAGGCTGTTACGGACGGCACGGACGATGCTTTGCCGGGCGGCGGTGCACGACACCAATTCACCACTCGCCACCAACCACCTGATGGAGGAAGCGGTATGTATCTCACCACGACGAACCGGATCAACCGGATGCTCAACGACATTTTCGCCGATTTCGACGGCGCGCACCAGAACGGCGACACCGCGTCCTGGGTGCCGGCGGTGGACGTGCTGGAACAGGCCGATGCGATCCGGATCGCGGCCGAGCTCCCCGGCGTCAAGCCGGAAGATGTGAAGATCTCGGTCGAGGAGAACGTGCTCACCGTTCAGGGCACGAAGCAGCAGGTCGCCGAGGAGAGGACCGAGCGGGTGCATCGGTATGAGCGCACCTACGGATCGTTCGCGCGGACCTTCACGCTGCCGCGCACGGTCGACACCGCGCAGATCACCGCCGGGTACGACAACGGCGTGCTGACGATCACGCTGCCCAAGGCCGAGCAGGCGAAGCCGCGGCAGATCGCGGTCGCGGTCGCCAAGCAGAGCTAAGACCTCTGCTGTAACTGGGCGCCGAGCCGGGCTTCGATCTGCGAGTTCGGCACGGCCTCGGCGCCCAGCGCCCGCGCCGCCCGCAACCGCTCGGCATCGACATGCGAGCCGAACGCGATAACGGGCACGTGCCGCGCCACCCCATCGCGGATCCGATCCTCCCAGTTCTTCGCTTCGAGCTCGACGACAATCAGGTCAGCCGCAGCGGCATCAGGGATCACGTCCGCGCCCGCAGCAGTCACGAGGGCGCGGAGTTTTCCTTTGAACATCAGATCGCGGGTGAAAAGACAGACACGAATGCTCAATGTAGAATGCTCAATGTAGAATGCTCAAAGTAGAATGCTCAATGTTCAACGTTCAACGTTAAGGACATTCTACATTGAGCATTGAACACTCTACATTCTTCATTCGCTTATCTTTTTCTTCAGATACTCCACCAGCTGATCGGCAGCAATCCTATCCTGGAGAAGCGTATCCCGGTCCCGCACCGTCACCGTCTGATCCTGCGTGGACTGCCCGTCGATGGTGATGCCGTAGGGCGTGCCCGCCTCGTCCTGACGCCGGTAGCGGCGGCCAATCGAGCCGCCGTCGTCGTAGAAGACGTTGAAGTGGCGGCGCACGCCGTCGTAGATGCGCCGCGCCAGCTCGGGCATCCCGTCCTTGTTGACGAGCGGGAACACCGCGGCCTTGAGCGGAGCCAGGGCGGGGTGAAAGCGCATCACGACACGCTTTTCCCCCGCGACTTCCTCCTCCGCGTAGGCATCGACCATGACGACGAGCGTCGTGCGGTCGGCGCCCGCCGACGTCTCGATGATGTAGGGAATGAAGCGCTCGTTCGTCGTGGTCTCGACGTACTCGAGCTTCTTCCCTGACGCCTGCTGGTGGCGTGTCAGATCGAAATCGGTGCGGTTGTGGATGCCTTCGAATTCCTGCCAGCCGAAGGGGAACTCGTACTGGATGTCGTAGGCATCCTTGGCGTAATGCGCCAGCTCGTCCTTGCCGTGCTGATGAAACCGCAGTTTCTCCGTTTTCAGACCCAGCGCCTGCACCCATGCCATGCGCTGTGCCTTCCAGAAATCGAACCACTCCTGATCGGTCCCCGGCTTCACGAAGAACTGCATCTCCATCTGCTCGAACTCACGCGTGCGGAAAATGAAGTTCCCGGGCGTGATCTCGTTGCGGAACGCCTTGCCGATCTGGGCAATGCCGAAGGGGACCTTCTGTCGCGACGCCTGCAGCACATTCAGATAGTTGACGTAGATCCCCTGCGCCGTTTCCGGCCGCAGATAGACGACGGCGGCGGCCTCCTCCACCGGTCCCATGAACGTCTTGAACATCAGGTTGAAGAGACGCGGGGCCGTGAGCGTGCCCTTCATGCCGCACACCGGACACTGGGCCTCGGGAGTTCCCGGCGTGCCCTTGATGCGGGGATCATCGGCCCGGAAGCGGTTCTTGCATTGCTTGCAATCCACCAGCGGGTCGGTGAAGCCGGCGACGTGACCGGAGGCTTCCCACACCTTGGGGTGCATCAGGATCGCGGCGTCGAGTCCTTCGATGTCTTCGCGCTCGTGCACCATGGAGCGCCACCAGCGCTCCTTGATGTTCTTCTTCAGCTCGACCCCGAGCGGTCCGTAGTCCCAGACCGAGCCGAGGCCGCCGTAGATCTCAGAGGATTGAAACACGAAGCCGCGCCGCTTGGCGAGCGACACGAGCTTTTCCATCACATTGTCGGCAGCGGGCATAGGAGCCGGGAAGTATAGAAACGGCTTACAGGGCGGGCAACCCGAACGCGGCACGCGTCGCGCGCGCCGCCAGGGCGCTGAGCCCCGCCGCGTCGAGTGTTGCGCCGTCGCCCGCCACGATCGACACGCCGGCGTGCGGCGTGGCGCGGCCGGCCACGAGCGCCACCTTCTTGCGCGCCCCCTGGGATCGCTTGATGACCTCGCCCGTCGCCTTGCCAAGCAGCGACGTCTCGTCGAACCCGCCCTCCCCCGTGATCACCAGATCGGCCTTGGCGAGCGCCGCGTCGAACCCGATGCGGTCGAGCACCCAGGCCGAGCCCGGTACGAGCTCGGCCTGGGCGAAGAAGACCAGGCCGGCCCCGAGTCCCCCCGCCGCGCCACCACCCTCGAGCGTCGCCAGATCACCGCGGCCGCTCGCCGCCATCGCCCCGGCGAGCCGGTCGAGACCTGCCGCCAGCCTCTCCACGGCGGCGGGGGAGGCACCCTTCTGCGGCGCGAACACCGGCGCCGCACCCTGGGGGCCCACGAGCGGCGTACGGACGTCGGTCAGCGCGAGGACGCGCGCGCCGAATTCCCACCCCGGGCTCCAGTCGGCCAGCTCCGCGAGCGCCCCGCCCCCTTCGCGGAGCAGCGCACCGTTCACGTCGCGAAACGTCCACCCCAGCCCCTGTGCCGCTCCGACACCGCCGTCGACTGATGCCGAGCCACCGAGCCCGACGATGATGGTGCGGGCGGCGCGGTCGGCGGCTTCGATGAGCAGCTCGCCCACGCCGCGGCTGGTCGCCTCGAGCGGATTGCGCCGGTCGGGAATCAACAACGCGAGACCGCAGGCGCTCGCGCATTCGAAAATCGCCGTCTCCGGATCGATCCAGCCCAGCTCCGCCTGGACGGGCACGCCGAGCGGACCGGTCACGGAGAGATGCTCGCGCAGCGCAGTGGGCCCGAGCACCGCGTCGAGCAGCCCATCCCCGCCGTCGGCGACGGGACAGGTGAGCACAGAGGCATGGGGGAGCACGGAGCGGGCGCCTTCGGCGAGCGCGTCCGCAACCTGGCGCGAGCCGAACGAGCCCTTGAAGGCAGTGGGTGCGACGAGGATCGTCTCTGTCATGCGTCGCAGAACGGTACGAGCAGCGTCGCGCGAGCGCCACACGCCGCAAGCTGCGGCACCGCTCGGAAAAAGCGGCAGGCGTGCGCTGGGTCACAACGGCGTAACCAGTTGTCGGTAAGCGGTTTACGGCTGCCAGGCGATCGGCATCGACCTTGCGAATGAATACGGCAAGCCAGTTAGCGCGTATCGGACACGGGCGCCCGAACGAGCAGCTGGCCCCGCCCCTCGGCCTTCACCCGGGGGGCGTTCTTTTTAGGGTGTTAAACGGAGCGTATCCGTCGCATGCACCCGTCGCACGTCGACGGGGATGATCCACAGCTCTCCCTTGATCCAGCGATCGGTCTGATCGCGGTAGTGGCGGGACCGCGGATTCCCCGATTGTCCCGCGGGGAGAATGAATCCTCCCGCGCCGTCGACGTCCCCGAAGTCCACGACGTGCCGCATCGATGGGCCCTCGGTGCAGTGAAATGGGGGCACGAACTCGTTCGACGGACAGACATTGACCGTCTGATTGCCGCCGCCCAGGGCGAGTGGGCCGATGTTGAACCCCGCCAGTGAGCCGAGCACCGGGATCGCGCCGAGCGGGTGTTCTTCGGTGTGCGTGTGCACTGCCCCCCAAGCCCGCGGCGACCCTCGGGCCAGGACGCTGTCCATGGCGCGCCGTGCGATGATCGGCAGATCCTCATGCTGCGGCGTGCGAATGTCGTCGAACCAGAGGCTCTGTCCGCGAAACAACCACTGGTGCAACGGGGCCGAGGGACGGTAGGTCGGGGATTCGTCGTCGTACGTCAACGCCTGCACCTCGCGCAACCATTCCCACATGAGTGTCGGCTCGGCGCCATCGGCGGTCATCGCCCCATCCCACTGGGCGATCCGGTCGGCGACATCGCCATGGCCACCGTCACGCGCGGCGAGCTCGGCGACCCGCTTGATGCGCCGCAGAAATACGTTCACCACGTCCACCTGCTCACGGGCCACGATGGCGGCGGTCGCTGCGGAATCGCGCCGCACCATCTCCCAGATGCGCTGCGCTCGATATGGCAGCTCGTAGTCGCCGCGGATCGGGAACGGAAAGGCGTCGCCCACGATCCTGTTATTGGCGGTTACGACGAACCCTGAGGGCGGATCGACCTCGCGCGGCAGCTCGTTCGCCGTGAGGAACCGGCTCCATCCTCCGGTCCCGGTCCACCCCTGTTCGGGGAGCGAACCGTCGCCGCCCCGGCGGAGGGGGACGTACCCCGCCAGGTCGTAGGCGATGGTCCCGGTGCGATCGGCATACACGATGTTCTGCTCCGGCACTCGGAAGCCGGCGAGCGCCGTCTCGAACTCGGCGAGGGTCGTCGCGCGTGCCATCCCCAACAGGGCGCTGAACTCGTCGGACGGCGTCTGCGCCGTCCACCGCATCGCGTACGCCGTTGCAGAGTCGGGCCGCCATCCGAGGTCCTGCAGCGGGCCGTCGGCAGTGCGGCGCCGCAGGTAGATGACGGGGTCTCCTCCCTTGACCAGGATCGTCTCGGGCGTGGTCTCGACCGGACGCCACCCGGTGGATGTGAGATAGCGGGTCGTATCCGGGCTGATGCGCTCCTGGACATAATCGACGTCATCGATCATCCCGTTCGTGAATCCCCACCCATGGTCGGCGGTATGTCCCAACACGACCGCCGGTACTCCGGGAATCGTGACGCCCACGACCTCGTAGCCGGGCGCGTGGATGCCGGCGAGATACCAGATCGAAGGGGCCCGCAGGGTGAGATGCGGATCATTTTCCAGGATCGGCTTCCCCGAGCGCGTGTGCGCGGGACCGATCACCCACGAGTTGGACGCCGTCGCGCCTGGCTCCCCTGCGGGCGTCTCGCGCGACACGGCGCGGTGCCCCGCCGTCGCCTCGACGATGACTGGAGCGGAATCGGGATACGGCACGAAGAGATCGGCAGCCTTGGCGGCGCCGAGTGTCGCGATCGCCCGTGCGTGGGCGATCTCACCGTTGTCGGAATGGAGGTCCCAGGCCTCGAGCAGCCCGATTTCGATCGAGTGCTCGGGACGCCACGGCTCGGGGTCATGGCGGAGCAGCCTGAGCTCGGGCGGCCGCTGGCCCGTGGCCATCCAGGCGTTGACCCCCTTCGCGTAGGCCGCCGCCATGCGTTGCGTTTCCGGGGCGGCCGGCGACCACCGCAGCCGTGCCAGGGCGGGCAGCTCGTGCGCGCGCAGCGTCTTGTCGGCCGCGACGGTGCGGCGCCCGAACAGCTCACTCAAGCGACCCTCGGCGGCGTGGCGCAGCAGTTCCATCTCCCACAACCGGTCGCGCGCGTGCAGGTAGCCGAGCGCCGCGAAGGCATCGGAGTCCGAGTGTGCGATGATGCTGGGCACGGCGAGCGAGTCCCACAGCACGACGACGGAGTCGCCCAGACCCAGCAG
>CAZXKN010000007.1:0-9826 GCA_964641815.1 uncultured Gemmatimonadaceae bacterium
CCCGCGCGCGAGATGGAGACGGTCACCCAGACGGTGCCGTTGACGTACCCAGCCCGAGCGTCTGCTCCACCGGCCGCAACGCCGCGATGCAGGCGGCGATGTGCTCGTCGAGCGGCACGCCCAGCTCCTCGGCCCCCTGACGGACGTCGTCGCGGTTCACACCCCGGGCAAATGCCTTGTCCTTGAGCTTCTTCTTCACGGACGACACTTCGAGGTCGCCGAAGCTCCGCGAGGGACGCACCAGCACGCAGGCGACGAGGAAACCGCACAGCTCGTCGACGGCGAACAGCGCCTTGGCCATCCCTGAGTCCCGCGCCACGCCCGAATAACTCGCATGGCCGAGGATCGCCCGGCACTGGTCTTCGGAGAGACCGCGCTCGCGCAGCAATTTCACTCCCCACGCGGGGTGTCCCTCCGTCGGGGAATGCTCGGGGTTGGGGTAGGTCTCGTAGTCGAAGTCGTGCAGCAGACCGACGATCCCCCACGCCTCCGCGTCACCCCCGTACTTCCCGGCGTACGCACGCATCGCCGCCTCCACCGCCAGCATGTGCTGGCGCAAGGCGGCGCTGTGCGTGTGCTGCTCCATCAATGCGAGGGCGTCACTCCGGTTCATGGCTCCACGTTCCACCGTTCGGCCCACAGCTCGGCCATCAACAGCGGCCACAGTCTGCGAGCATGGTTGGCGCTGCCGGCGCGATGCTCGGCCAGCAGTATCGCCGTCGGAGCGTGGGGGAAGAGGCGCGGGCCCGCGAGGTGACGGTTCGCCACATCCGCCAGCCCTTCGTTCAACCAGCGCGCCACGGGCACCGACAGCCCGCGCTTCCGGCGGCGAATCACCCGCTCGGGGACTATACCCCGCGCGGCACCTTTCAATATCGCTTTGGTGGTGACGCCCCGCACCTTGAGGGAGGCCGCGGCCGGCAGCGCGAGCTCCAGCACTTCCCGGTCGAGGTACGGCGCGCGGGCTTCGATCGACGCGAGCATCGTTCCCCGGTCGACTTTCACCAGCAGGTTGTCGGGGAGATAGCTCATAAAGTCGAGCCACAGCAGGTGGTTCAACGACGGCTGGGCGGGGAACCGGTCCAGCGTCCGCCGCGCCCACTCGAGCGTGCCGCTGTCGGGGCCCAGCGCACCGAACCAGGTGAGGTGGCGGGCCACCGGCTCGAGCTCCGCCGCGGCGACGAGCTGCTTGAGGAGGAATTCCATCGTCACCCGGCCCGTCGACGCCGGGATCATCGTCAACAACCGCTTGAGGAGCGAGCGTCCCGGGAGCCGCCGCACGAGACCCGCCGCCTTGTGGCCGAGATACGTGGGATAACCACCGAACAGCTCGTCGGCGCCTTCTCCGGACAGTACGACCTTCACATCGGCGCGCGCGGCGTCGGCAAGCAGGTAGGTGGGGAGGATCGCCGGGTCGCCGACCGGCTCGCCGAGCCGCGCGGTAACGACGTCAAAGGCGCGCCGCAGCGCGTCCTCGTCCGCCGTGACGACGTGGTGCACGGTACGGATGTCCCGGGTCACCGCCTGGGCGAAGTCGCTCTCGTCGAAACCCGCTGCCGTGAAGCGTGCGGCATACGTGTGAATGCGCTCGCCCGGCATGACGCGGCTCGCGGCGCCGGCGAGGAACGAGGAGTCGAGGCCGCCGCTCGTAAACACGCCGACCGGAACATCGGACATCAGCTCGCGCTCGACGGCGCGCAGTAAGGTCTGCCGCAGCGCGGCAGGGTTTTCGAGCCGCGCCGGCGCCGACGCCGCCTGTGCGGCCGACCAGTACTCCCGTACGCGTACGCCTTCCCGGTCGGCTTCGAGCAGGTGCGCCGGGGGCAGTTTCCGGATGCCCGCGATCATCGTGGCGGGGGCGGGGACATAGCCGAGTGCCGCATAGCGGGCCGCGGCCTCGCGATCGAGACGGCGGGGCTGATCGGGGAAGACGAGCAGTGCCTGCAGCTCGGATGCGAAGCGCAGCTCCCCGGCGACCTCGGTCCAGAAGAGCGGTTTCTCACCGGCGCGGTCGCGCGCCAGGACGAGGCGTCGCCGCCGGTCGTCCCAGACGGCCAGACCGAACATCCCCTCCAGCCGGGCGACGGCGTCGGGGCCGAAGCGCTCGTAGAAGGGGACGATGTTCTCGATATCGCCGCGCGAACGGAACGGATAGCCCCAGCCGGTCGCCTCGGCACGCAGCGCGGGCGAGTTGTAGATCTCTCCGTTGCACACCATCCAGATGGCGCCGTCGGGACTCTGAAACGGCTGGTCGCCGGTCGTGAGATCCATGATCGCGAGGCGCCGCGCACCGATGCGCGCGCGTTCATGGCCGACGATCTGCTCGCCGTCGGGTCCGCGATGCGCGAGGGCCTGCGCCATCGCGGGGAGACAATCGGGATGTTTGATCGGGGCGCCGGAGAGCGAGATGACGCCGAAGACTCCACACATTACCGCCCCCATCCTCCCATCCCGAGTGCGGAATGCAAAATGATGAATGCAGAATTGTCGGTGGAAGTACCAGCGGCGCAGGGGCCGTAGGCGGCGTAATGGCCGTCGAGAAACAACAGGCGCAGTGTTGCGAGCCCCGCGCGGGCATCCCGATCCCCGGCGCGCGTCACGAAGACCGTGGGTTCGGGGCAAGTCGCAAGACGCGCGCGCCAGGCGTCTGCCGGCAACAGCGGCGAGCCGGGGACGGCGCGATAGCGGTCCGCGTAATCGGCGATGAAGTTGCTCGTCAGCTCACGAGCGTTGGCCGTCGCGACCTGAATCTGACTCCGTAAATAGAAAGGAAGAGACGGCGGATACACCGCGATGGCGAGGACGGCGCCCTTCCCACGCACCGAGTCGGCGAGCGCGGCCGCGGAGCGATCGTCCCCGACCGCGCGCATCAGGGGCGTGGTGACCAGGGGCAACGCAATGACCGCCGCCGCATATCCCGCTGCGACCAGCGTCCGTTGGCGGCGCCACGCGCCGAACGCCACGACCGTTGCGGCGCCCGCCAACACAGCGGCGAGCGCCAGACCCACCCCCGGTATCGACGCTCGCTCCGCGGCGGTGAGTGGGATCCTCGCCGGCAGGAGGGCCGGGAGAAACAGGAGCCCGGCGGCGAGCACCGCCGCCGACCCGACGTACGCTCTCCAACCGGTGGCCGGCGTTTCGCGGGACAGGTGTCGGGCCGCGGCCAGCGCGAACGCCGGCATCAACGGCAACACGTATTGCGGCAGCTTCGATTGGTTCAGCGTGAAGAAGACGAGCGGTCCGACCATCCAACAGCCGAGCAGCAGCGCGTCCCGGGCGCGGTCATTCACTCGCCGCGCTTCCCATGCCCACCGCAACCGCCCGCCGCCCAGCCGGCTCAGCGCCGGGATGATCCAGGGAAACGCAGCGATGGGAATGATGGGGAGGTAGTACCAGAACGGTGCCGTGCGGTGGAAGCTCGTCGTCGTAAAGCGTTGGAAGGTCTCGCGCACGAAGGCGTAGTACGGGAACTGCGGGATGCGCGCGGTGACTGCCAGAAACCAGGGGAAGGCGACGACGGCGAAAACGAGCACGCCCCGCCAGGGAACGAGGCTCCTCAGCGGGCGCCCGGTGAGCAGCGCATGGGGCACGACTACGGCGAGCGGGATGAGGATCGCGATCGGTCCCTTGGTCAGGCCCCCGGCGCCGATCGCCACCCAGGCGAGAACCGCGCGGTCCTCGGCGAAGGTGATCACGGCCGCCGTTGTACATAAGGAAAGGGTGCTGTCGAAGATCGTGGTGCGCGCATAGGCGAGTACCATCGGCATCGTGGCGAGCGCCAGGCCGGCGAGCCACCCCGCGTCGGCGCCGTAGCGGCGGCGCGCGAACCAGACGACGAGCGCAATCGTGCCCAGCGTCGCGAGATACGCCGGCAGCCGAGCCGCCAGCTCGCGGGGCCCGAGGAGCTGCATCGCGGCCGCCGCGGCGGCGAAGTAGAGCACCGGTTTGTCGAGGTAGGGAAGGCTATCGAGATGGGGCACGATGTAATCGTGCGTGCTGGCCATTTCGCGGGCCACTTCGGCGTTGCGGCCCTCGTCGGGATCGAGCAGGCGGCCGCCGCCCAGGTCCCACCCCAGCGCCAACGCCGCCAGCACCAGGAGGAGGATGAGCCAGCGGTTGTCGACGGGCGTGGTGCGGGTCAACGGGGGGTGCCGCTCTCCGGTTGCGGCATCTGGCTGACGGTGATCGGCACCTGCGCGGCCCGTTCCCCGTCGACCGTGATATCGAACCGATACACCCCCGCGTGGGGGAAGGGCACGTCGAACACGAGCACCGCGGCGGCTTCGATTTCGGTGACGCCGGCGGGAGGCTCCGCGAACGTCACGCTGCCGTTGCCGCCCAGGATCTCGGTGTCCTGCTCGTCCACGAGGCGGATCTGGACGCCATGCTCGCCGATCTCGGTGCGCTTGCCCTTGAGGCGCAGCACGAGGTGCAAGCGAGGGTGCATCGCGGGAAACTGCTGCACCCAGATGTGCTGGAAGATACCGAGGACGGAGATCTTGCCTGCTTGATCGACGAGGGCGTAGTCGGCGACGACGGCGAAGTCGAGGTGCATGGCAGGGAACTTACCATGCACCCCGGACTCCGCATACGCTCACTTCCTGGCGAGGCTCACAAAGGCGCGCGTCTTTTCCCAGGCGAGGGCGAGGATGGCGTTTTCGCCCTGCGGCTCCAGCGTGATCACGAACTGCTCGACCGGTTGCGCCGTAGCGGCGACCTGCATGTCGACGCGGACGAAATCGGAATCCGCGCTGTAGTCGGTGCCCCAGAGGTTGGCGCGCTTCGGATCGGCGCACTCCGCGGCGTTCGCGCAGGGGGCCTTGGTCTGCTTGTTGAAGATCAGCTTCCAGCCGCCAGCCTGCGGCAGCGTCCACAGCGTGTACGTCCCGGCGGGAATCGTCTGACCGCCGACCGAGAGGTCGCCCGCAGTCGTGAACCGGGTGGCGAAGTTGGCGCCGGTGCGCCACACCTGGCCGTAGGGGACAATGGGGCGGGGCGAGCCGCCTTCAGCGCCGAAGATGACGCGGCCGCGCATCGAAGGACGGCCGTATTCGACGAGCAGCGCGGCCCCACCCACCGACCCCTTTACCGAATCAGCCGGCGACAGCTGCCCCAGCGGGGGGCGTGCCGCGAAGGTGGTCGTGAGCGCCGCGATATCGACCGACGCCTGGCGGGCGGAGCGGACTTTTTGCGTCGTGAGCCGGCCGTCGACGCGCTGGATCTGGCCTGCCGCGTTCACGGCGAAGAGGGTCGGCGCGTCGCCCTCGAAGGCCACCGTCAGCGAGTCCTTCGCCGGATGGCGGGCGATGAGATTCGTGACCGACGTCGCACCCAGGGGCAACGTCGCCACGGTGTCGCGCTGCGACAGCGCGGCACGCCGGCCGTACAGCTCGTACATGTCGTAGGAAAAATTGATGAACGGCAGCGCACCGCCGGGCGTCGGCACCTTGAACGTGGTGTGTGTGGTGTCGCGCGTGACGTCGACTTGCGTCGTGTCCCCGAACTGCGCGACGAAGCGCGTGACCGGCGCCTGCGGGTTCGAGACGTTCTTGTTGGTCATCTCGAAGTGCGCCATGGTCCCGTTGGCGTTGAGCGTGCCGGTGTAGTGACGCTGGATCACGGCGGCGCCCCGGACCAGCATGTCGCCTTCCACGGTGGTGCCAGTGCGTTTGTACTGTTCCGCGACGATGGTGTCATGCCCCAGCGTCACGACGAACGCCCCCTGGGCGTTCTGGGCGGCGAGGGGGACGCTCGCGGCGAGACCGAGCAACGCGAGCGGAACGGCGGTGCATCGCATGGGCCAACCTCTCCTGTGTGAACCGGTGGACGTGCTGGCTTACTTCACGCGAACCGACTTCAATTCATCGTTCTGTTTCACCGCGTTCACAACGTCGATGCCCTTGGTGACCTGTCCGAAAACGGTATGGACGCCGTCCAGATGACGTTGCGGCGCATGACAAATGAAGAACTGGCTGCCGCCGGTGTCCTTGCCGGCGTGCGCCATGGAGAGCGTACCGGCGACGTGTTTGTGCACGTTGCGGCTCGTTTCACACTTGATCGTGTAGCCGGGTCCTCCGGTTCCCACCGGTCCCTTGCCGGTCTTCGAGTAGGGGTCGCCGCCCTGGATCATGAAGTTGGCGATGACACGGTGGAACTTGGTGCCGTCGTAGAAACCGGAGTTGGCCAGCTTCTCGAAATTCGCGACGGTGTTGGGGGCTTCGTCGGCGAACAGCTCGAGCTCGATCGTGCCCCGTGCGGTATCCATGGTAGCGGTCTTGTTGGCCATCAGGTCTCCACGTCGAAGTTCTCGTCGGCCTGCTGAGCGGTTTTGGTGCCTACAATCACGGTGGACACGGCGGAATTGTCCAGCACGAACTTGAGCGCCAGCTGCGCGGCGCTGCACCCGGTGCGCTGCGACAGCTCGCGCACCCGGTGTCCCAGCTGCGCCAGCTGGGCCACGTACGGCTGCGGCATGCGGGCGCGGATGTCGCCGGCGTCCCAGGTGCTGTCCGGCGCGTAGCGGCCGGCGAGGAACCCGTTGGCCAGCGGCTCGCGCGCGATCACGCCGACGTCGGCGGCACGGGCGGCGGGGAAGAACGCCGATTCCGCCTCGCGCCGCGCCAGGTTGTACACCAGCTCCACCACATCCGGCATCGTCGACTGGATCGCCGCCAACCCCTCTTCCGGCGAGTGCACCGACACGCCGTAGGCGCGGATCTTGCGCTCCCGCTTCAGGTCTTCGAGCACGGCGTACGTCGCCATATCGGCGATTTGCGCCTGCGACGGGTTGTGGAGCAGCAGCAGATCGACGTAGCCGGTCTGCAGCCGTTCCAGCGAGCGGTCCAGCGCGAAGCGGATGTAGTCGGAGGAAAAGTTGGCGTCGTGCGTGACCGGGAGCGGCACATCGGGCGGGATCTGGGCGTACGGCACACCAGCAGCGTGCGCAACGCGCTCGCGCAGCAGCGGGTGCAGGTCACGATTGTAGAAGTTGCCGCCGACCTTCGTGATGATGAAGACGTCGCCGCGCCGGTCCGCCAGCGCCTCTCCCAGCAGCGCCTCGCTGTGCCCGTGGCCGTACACGTCGGCGGTGTCGAAGCAGTTACATCCCAGCTCCACGGCGCGCCGCACCGCGCGGATCGATGCGGCATCGTCGGTCGGGCCGTAGGAGTTGCCGTAGCGGTTACCGCCGATCGCCCAGGCGCCAAAGCCGACCTCGCTCACGGCCCACCCCGTCCGGCCGAGCAGCCGCCGGTTCACGCCAGCAACGCCGCGAGCTGCTCGGGACCGTTCACCGGGAGCGAGCAGGTCGTGCCCACACACACCGTCGCCCGCGGTGTCTCGGCGATCCGTCGTACGACCGCCTTGCGCGGGCGGAAGCGCTGTAGTGCGAGGAGGTGCATCGCGCATGCCGGGCCCGGTCCTCCTGGGCCGCGGACTTCGACGCGCGTGGGCGGGTGGAGCGCCCAG
Organism: uncultured Gemmatimonadaceae bacterium; assembly: GCA_964641815.1. Classification (GTDB taxonomy): domain Bacteria; phylum Gemmatimonadota; class Gemmatimonadetes; order Gemmatimonadales; family GWC2-71-9; genus DASTHG01. The sequence continues at coordinate 7,468 of CAZXKN010000007.1, forward strand.
TCGATGGCGCTGAGCAGCGTCGCGCCGTGCAGCGCCAGCTCCGCCGCGACGCCCGCAAATGCGCCGAGTTGGCGATCGAGCCGCGTCCGCCACTCCGCATCATCGGTGAGACTCGCGAGGCGCGCGAGCACGAGCGCCGCGACGCTGTTGGGAGAAGGCGTCGGCGCGTCCTGGACCGGTTTGGCGCGGGTCGCGAGGTAGCCGGTCCCGTTCTGGCCCTGCGCGATGTCGAAGTAGCCGCCGGCAGGGTCGCCCCAGTGCGCCGCCCAGTGTGCGGTGGCACAATAGGTCATCACCGCCACGGCGCGGTCGCGCCAGGCGTCGATTCCCGTCGCTTCAAAGGCGTCGAGGAAAGCGGCGGCACTCTGCACGTTGTCGTCGAGGAGTCCGGGGCCAGCCGGAGCGTCGCCCGGACGCCCGAGGACGTGCCGCATGCCGTGCGATTCACTCCACGCTTCCATCCAGATGCGATCGAGCACCTGCAGCGCGAGCGTGTTGCACTCGGGCCGGTCGAGCACGGCGCCGGCCTGGAGGAACGCCCCGGCCATCATCGCATTCCAGTTGACGTACGCCGTCCGATCGACGAACGGGGCAGGGCGCCGGTCGCGCGCTGCCTTGAGCTGCGTCATCGCCCTGCCGAGCACGGCACGCTCGGCGTCGGTGGCGGGCTCGCGGCGCCGCCACAATACGTTCTTCGCGGGGTTGTGGTGCATCTCGCCGTCGGGCGCGATATCGAACACACGGGCTGCGACATCGAGCTCTTCCCCTGACAGGACCGCGCGCGCTTCCTCGAGCGTCCAGGTCCAGTGGTCTCCGTCATCGTCCGGGCCGACGTCGGCATCCTGCGAGGCGGCGAACGCGGGCTGGTTCCTGTCAGCCAGCACGGCCAGTACCCAATCGACGATCCCGTGCGCGACCTCGCGCCAGCGCGGCGTGCCGAACGCCGCGAACCCCGTACAGTAGGCGCGCAGCAGCTCCGAGTTGTCGTACGACATCTTCTCGAAGTGCGGCACGATCCAGCGTTCGTCAACGGAGTAGCGGTGGAAGCCGCCGCCCAGGTGGTCGTGGATGCCGCCCTGCGCCATTCCGGCGAGTGTCTTCTCCGCGATTTCCCGCATCCACCCTTCGCCCGTGTCGCGCCAGCGCGCGATCAACAACTCGACCGCGCGGGGATGCGGAAACTTCGGCGCCGAGCCGAAGCCGCCGTAGCGGACGTCGAACATGCGTGCGATGCGGGCGATCGCGTCCTCGAGGATCGCGTCGGTGACCGTCCCGCTTTTCCCCTCGTCGAGCGTGGTGGCCACGTGCTCGCGCAGCGCCTGGGCGTTGGCGTCGACCTTCGCGCGGTCACCCGAGTAGAGCCGCTCGATCTGGCGCAGCACGCTGACGAATCCGGGGCGTCCGAAGACGTTGTGCTCCGGTGGGAAGTAGGTCCCGCCAAAAAACACTTCTCCCTGCGGCGTGAGAAACGCGGTGAGCGGCCAGCCGCCCTGACCGGTGAGCGCCTGCACGGCGCGCTGGTAGCGTGCATCGACGTCGGGGCGCTCGTCGCGGTCGACCTTGATGCAGACGAAGCCCTCGTTCAGCACCGCGGCGGTGGCGGGGTCTTCGTACGACTCGCGATCCATCACATGGCACCAGTGGCACCACACGGCGCCGATATCGAGCAGGATCGGACGGTCGAGCTGCTGCGCTCGCGCGAACGCCTCTGGTCCCCAGGGATGCCACTGGACCGGTTGATGCGCGGCGGACTGCAGGTACGCGGAGGGCTCTGTTGCCAGCTGATTGGACGTCACGCCGAGAATCTACCGAGGTCTCACCCGGCGAGGTACCGCGCGGTGGCCTGGGTCAGCAATTCGGCGGCGATCGGGAGCGCGTCTTCTTCGATGTCGAAGCGGGGGCTGTGATGCGGGAAGGACGTTCCGTCGGCCTTCGCCGAGCCGACGAAGGCGAAGCAGCCGGGGACCTGTTTGAGGAAGTAACTCATGTCCTCACCTCCCATCGTCCGGATATCTCCCTTCACACGATTCTTCCCTACGATTTCCATCGCTACGACCTTCATGATCTCCGCCATCGCCTGATCATTGATCAACGGGCCCGTCAACCGGCGGAATTCGATCGTGGCATCGGCGCCGAACGCCCGGGCTAGCCCTCGCGCCGTGTCCTCGACGAGCCGCGGTGCGTCGTCGTAGAACTTCCCGCCGAACGTGCGCACCGTGCCGCGCAGCGTCGCCTGCTGCGGAATGACATTGAAGGCGTGACCCGCCGCGACTTGCGTGACCGAGACGACGCCTTCCTCGAACGGATCGCGCCGTCGCGAGACGAGACTCTGCAACGCGGTGATGACGTGGGCGGCGAC
>CAZXKN010000008.1:0-9681 GCA_964641815.1 uncultured Gemmatimonadaceae bacterium
CCGATGGCGCCTTCATTTACTTCAACTCCGTGCGCAGCGGGCGGATGCAGATCTGGCGCATGCGCCCCGACGGCAGCGATCAGCGGCAGATCACCGACGACGGGTTCAACAACTGGTTCCCCCACCTGTCGCCGGACGGCAAGTGGATCGTCTACCTCTCCTTCACCGCCGACGTCGCGCCGAATGATCACCCCTTCTACCAGCACGTGTTGCTGCGCCTGATGCCGGCGGCGGGCGGCGCGTCGCGGGTGATCGCCTACGTGTACGGTGGGCAGGGGACGATCAACGTGCCCTCGTGGTCCCCCGATGGAAAGCGGCTCGCCTTCGTGAGCAATTCGGGCGCACGGCCGCACTGATCGGCCCGGGGCTCATGGCCGAAGCGTCCCTCACCTGTGCCACGTGCGGCGCGCCGTTGCGCGCCGAGGACTTGTTCTGCCCGCAGTGCGGCACGGCGACCGCTCGCAGGACCGACGCCGAGGCGACGCTGGTCAACCCGGCAAGTGCGGCCAGCACGCCCGCCCCGCGGCTTTCGGGCACCGCCTTCAACGACCGGTTGCGCGAAGTGCTCGGCGCCGAATACGAGCTCCTCTCGGTCCTCGGCCAGGGCGGGTTTGCCCGGGTCTACCGGGCCAAGGACCGGCGACTCGACCGACTCGTGGCGATCAAGGTGATCCGGCCCGATGTGATGGGGACGAAAGAGTTCGTGGACAGCTTCCGCAACGAGAGCATCGCGTTGGCGAAGCTGCGGCACCCCGGCATTGTCCCGATCTACGACATCCGCGAGCGCGGCGGGTTGATCTATTACGTCATGCCGCTGGTGCAGGGGACGACGCTCGAAGCGCGAATGGGCCGGACCCGACTGCCGCCGCTCGAGTCGCGCCGCATCTTGAGCGAGCTGGCGGATGCGCTGGCGGCGGCCCACCGCGTCAAGATGATGCACCTGGACATCAAACCCGCGAACGTGTTCCTCGAGGGAGAGCTGCAGAAGGTGCTGCTCATGGACTTCGGGCTCGCCAAGGCGCTGACCGATGAAGTGGACGAATCGTCCGCCGGTCCGGTGGTCGGAACCCCGGAATACATGTCGCCCGAGCAGGCGCGCGGGTTGCCGGAAATCGATTTCCGGGCGGACATCTATTCCCTCGGGATCATCGGATACCGCATGCTGACGGGGCGGCCGCCGTTCCGGGGCCGCGACGCTGCCGACACGCTGGCGAAGCAGATCAACGAGGCACCGGTGCCGCTGCGCGAGCTCAATCCCACGATTCCCAAGGGCCTCGCTGATGCGATCATGCGTTGCCTCCAAAAAGATCCGTGGGAGCGTTACCCCAACGCGTTGGACCTGCGCGGCGCCCTCGAGGCGGTGACCTTCTTCAGCGGCTCCGGGGCGATGACGGGACCCGAGGAGGAGTCCCGCAAGCACCGCACACTCGCCCTGCTGATTGCTGCCGTTGCGCTGCTCGTCGGCTTAGTGGTCGGTCAGATGCTGCGTTGAGAGTGGATGCGCGCTGAAGAACTCCCACATCAGACTCGAAGCGTCGATCTCTCTGTTCGTGGGCCCGACCCACGCTTCGGGCAACGGCCCGCCACCCGGCCAGGTATGGCCGCCCCCACGGATGGTGTAGAGCACGACGGCCGCATCGTCGGCACAGCGCGTGTAGGTGCTGCGCGTGATGTCCGGTGCGACGGCGGTTTCGACGGGAGTATCGCCGCACCGATTGCGTCGTGCCCAATTCGCCACGAACCGCGGGATACTCGGGAATGATCCGGTCGGCGCGACCCACGATGTACCGCCGCGGTAGGGGGCGGCGCGATCGGCGGTTCCATGGAACCAGATCGCCGGAACGGGATGGTGGTCCGCACACCATTGCCAGGGCACGGTGAGCGCGGCCCCGACCAGGCCAACCGCGGCGATACGGTCGGACAACGTGCACGACAACACGAACGCCATCCCGCCGCCGTTCGAGAGTCCGTTGGCGTAGATGCGCGCCGGGTCGATCGTGTATTGCGCCGCGAGCGTATCGATCAGCGCCGCGATGAAACGCACATCGCTCGTGGGGCGGAAGTCGTCTTCCTCGTGCCATACCCGCGGCCCCGAGCCGCCCGCACCCGACGGGTACACGACCAGGAATCCCGCACGGTCGGCGACCCGGTTCCACTGGCTGATCTCCCGTTGCGCGGCGCCCCACAATCCGGCACCGTGCAGGCTGATGATCAGCGGCGTGGGCTTCGCGGGATCGTAGCTCGGGGGGACGTAGAGCAGGTATTCCCGCTCGGATCCGGCGACGATCATCGTGTGATTGCTGCGATTCGCTGCATGGTACGAGACCGACCCCAGCAGGGCCACGATCGTGGGCGCTCCGATGAGCGTCAGGACCGCGGCCAGGACCCACCTCCGGTCGAGGCTCACCGATGGCGATTCCAGTCGAGCGCCAGTGGCGCGGCAGCAAGGCGCACCAGTGGCACTGCCAGGATCGCGACGAGAACGAACAAGTATCGAGGAAAGAACTGCGACGCGATCCACCAGCTGAGCACTGCGGCAAGCGCCAGCACGGCGCCACACCACAGGGCAGCGCCGATCACGAGGGTGCGGTCGCGCAGCAGCCGGCTGTGATACAACCGCACCGCCACCCAGACGGCAGCGCTCAGTTTCAGAGCCGCCAGCACGGCCAGCATCGTCGGCGCCGCGTCCCACAGCGCCGCTCGCACAGCGCCGTTCCCGGCGACCCAGTCCAGCAATGGTCCAACGACGCTCACCAGCACCAGCGTCAGGACCAGACTCGTTCGCACGATCCAGACTCGGCCCGTCATCCCGATGCAGAGTGTCTGGACGAGCTGCTTCCAGGTCGCCGCTACGAATCCGAGCAGGACGAGCACCGCGATGACGATCGCCCGGGATTCTCCCATGAGTGCGATCGTCCGCTGCCAGCGCTCGAGCACTACCGGCCACGTGTCCGACAGCCAGAGCGCCAGCGGGATCGCGACCAGCACCAGCGTCCAGGCCAGCGCGGTGCTCACGAACGCCATCTCGAGCTTGGCGGCGATGAGCGTGCGATTCGCGAGCGGCCGCGTCGCGAGGAAGGGCGAGAGCCCATCGTCCTGGCGTGTCTCGCGTCCGTCGAGGTCGGGCTTGCGCACTGTTGCGGCGACGAAGGCCGCCATGAAAGGCGGGGTCAGCAGCACGCCGAGCAGGATCGTCCACACGAGATCCGGCGTATCGCCGATGGCGAACAGCAGCGCCAGCTCGCACGGCAGCAGGATCGCCACGAGCGCCGGCAATGTCCAGCCATGGCGCCGCCACTCGAGCCACGCCTGCGCGCGCGCGGGGGACGCGAATTGACCGCGGGCTGTACGGACGGGCGCGAGTCGAGCCATCCAGGTGAAGGCGCCGCGCCAATCGGGGACCACCCCGCGACGGGCCCGTGCGACGGCCAACCGAGCGGTGACGTAGGCGAGCGGAATCTGTGGCGCGATGATGGCGAGCATGAGGCTTTCACTGGTGTCGTAGTGCAGGCCCAGGAGCACGATGCTTTGGATCGTCCCGAGCCAGAGCACGGCCAGGATGACGCGCACTCCCGGCAGACCGTACGGCATCCAGGTCAGCGCCTGCGTCCAGGCGAGCAGCGCCGCCGCCGCGATGGCGGGCCAGAGTACCGGGACGGCGACGCCGGATGGCCACAGGACGAACGCCCGCGTCGCCGCCCAGAGCAGAGCCACGGCGATCGTCCCCTGGAGCATCGGCCAACCCGCCAGCGCCGCCGTGGACACCGGCAGAGTGAGGAGACGGCGGGGATACATCGACGGACGCCCGGCGATGTCGCCGGAAAGACCGTAGGTGAACACGGCGAGGCAGTACGTGAACGTCGCCGTGATCGGCCCCATGACCGCGAGGGCAAAGGTCTCGTCGCTGTCATAGACCACGGCGCGTCCCCGCGCCACCATCACGAGCTTCACGGCTGCGAGGGCGATCAGATATGCGCCGCAGGCGATGAATCCCCAACGATGGCGGCGCCGAAACTCCCAGGCGAACGCCCGAGCGGGCGAGGCCGGTGCGCTACGTCGCGCCGACGGTAGCGACGAAGATCTCATTGAGGGTGGGAGTGCGGCCGTCGACGCGGTGGGCCGCCTTGATGTCCTCGAGCGGGCCGCTCAGCACGACGCGGCCGTGGCTGATCATGGTGACGTGATCCGCGACCTCTTCCACTTCGTCCAGCAAGTGCGACGAAAACAGTACGGTGCGGCCTTCGTGGGCGATGGTCCGGATGACGGCGCCGAGGATGTCGCGCCGCGCGATGGGATCGAGGCCGGAGGAGGGCTCGTCGAGGATGAGCAGCTCGGGGCGGTGGGCGAGCGCAACGAGCAGTCCCGCGCGCGCTTTCTCCCCCTTCGACAGGTTCCTGATCTTCGCGGCGGGGTCCAGACCAAACGCGCCCCGCAGCTCCTCGGCGTAGGCGTCATCCCACGCGGGATAGAAGGCCCGTGTGTAGCGCAGCAGCTCGTCGATGCGCATCCAGCCGGGGAGATCGTTCTCTTCGGAGAGGTAGCCGATGCGGGACAACACCGCGACCGGGTCGTGAACCGGGTCGAGTCCAAAGACGCGCACCGCGCCGTCTTCCGCACGCAGCAGGCCGAGCAGATGCCGGATGAGGGTCGTCTTGCCGGCGCCATTGGCGCCGACGAGACCATAGACGGCGCCGCGCGCCAGGGACAGGCTCACACCGGCGAGCGCAGTCTTCGTCCCAAAGCGGCGCGTGAGCTCCGTGACGGCAATGACCGGATCGCTCATCTTCGGGGCTACCTGCGCTCCCACACCTCCTCGACGGCAGTCCCGTCGGTTTCCGTGCCGGATTGGTACCAGCGCCCACCCTCGATGCGCAGCGTGAACTGCTGCGTCTTGCCGACGTAGGGCGCCATCCCCTCCCCGACACCGTACTCCACCGACTCGGCGTAGCGGGTGCCGTCGTAGGTGTAGCGGCCGCCGCCGGCGACGGTGATGAGGCCCTGTGTTGTGTAGTAGACGAACACGAAGTCCGTGGGCGTGACGTGCTTCAGGACGGTGGTTCCCGCAGGAACGTCGACCGCTTTTCCATTCGCCTTCGCCGTCACGAGTTTCCAGGTTCCGACTGCCGTCGCCGGGCTGTGTGCCGGGAATGGAATCTTCGCTGCGGCCACTCCGGAGGTCACTCCGACGGCCACAATCGCCCCGCCCAGCCATCGCATCCGTGGCATCATGGTCTCCCCATCGATGGGATCAGTTCACGGTTTCTCGAGGAACGGAATCACGAGCCGGGCCACGGCGTCCGTGGACAGGATGTCGTAGTGCGTCGTTCCCGGCACGATCGCCAGGCGCCCGGGCGGGCGGCCCGAGCCATCCAGTCCCGCATCGCGCTGTCCGCCTCCGAAGAGTCCCCACATCTCCATGATGTGCGCCGGCGTGACGGCGTCGGCATCGGCGAAGATCAGCATCGTGGGGCTCGTGATCTTTCGGACATCGGCCGACCAGTCGTAGTTCTGCCGCGCCATCTCTCCGATTTTGGTGAACAACGTGGCCCAGTTCACGGTGGGGTACATCGTCGCGAGCGGTGATTGCTTCATTGCGACAGCGGCTTGCGGACCCATGTGATCGAACGCCGTCAGGACCTCGGGGAAGAACCCCGTGCGCCTGACCGGCTCGGAGATCACCACGAGCCGGCGCACCAGCTGTGGGTGCCGGATCGCGATCTGCAGCGCGACGCCGCCGCCCAGCGAGTAGCCCATCACATCGGCTTGCGGAATCTTGAGCTGCGTCAGCAGCGCGGCGATGTCGTCGGCCATGAGCTCGAAGCGCAGCGGGCGATCGATATCCGCGGTATGTCCGTGGCCCTGGAGCTCGACGGCGATCACCGCTCGACTCGCCGCCAATGCCGGGAGGTTGGGTCCGAACATGGTGATGCCGCCGACACCGCCGTGCAGCAGGACGAGGGGTGGCCCGTTCGCGTCGGCGGGACCGTGCTGCTCGTAGTACATGTGGAGCCCGTTGACGTCGGCGTACTGACCGGGAGTCTGTGCGGCCATCGTGCCTGCCAAAGTGATCAAGGTTGCAAGCTGTCGAATCATACGGGAACCCATGGTCAGAGTCGTGATAATGGAGCATCAGCGAAGGCCAGCGGACCGGCCGATCCCCGCTCCGAGCTCTGCGAGCCGCGAGGAGTTTCGATAAGAATGGCGGTTGTCAGTTCAGTCCGCACCCGTTCCAGCAGGCGACCACCCCGACTGCCAGTATCCCGGCCCACGCCAGGCCGACGCTCTTCCAGAATCCTGCAACCGGATTGCCGAGTCGGATGGAATCGACGGCAGTGCGGGCAACGGCCACGCGACAGCTGTCGCAGGTGATGGGTCGGAAGAACGGTACTCCGCTGACGGTATCCGCGGTGACCCGCAGCGCGTGCCATCGCAGCGCAACGCCGTGTTGCCAGACCTGCACCTGCTGACGCGGTGGAAGCGGGGTCGGCAGTTGCGCCGCCTGGTGCCATCCAGCACCGCACCCGAGAGCCAGGAAGGGCGGCCAGAATCGGCCGCCTCCGAAGGGCTTCCAGTTAATGATTCACCATAGGCGACGGCCATTCACTTGTTGTCGTATCAAACCGCGAGCCCCTTACGGGGCAACCAAATGATAGTCCAGGCGACGTGCAGCGCCATTGCTCCGGTCAGGATTCCCATGATGACCGAACTCCGACACCGCACAACTACGAACAGCCCTGACGCAACGGAGCGTGATGGCAAAGCACGTCAGGACCAAGAGTCGCCAGCGTCGCCCCCGGAACGTCGTCACAACCCCCAGAAACCCAAGAAGCCCGAATGCCATCTGCGTGAAAGCCTGTACTTTCTGACCGATCGATTGAGCGGGCGTGACCAGGCTGAGACCATTATGAAGGCCGGTCCACGCCAGACCCGGCAGCAACAGCAGGGCGACGGCGAGGAAGAGACGGCGGACTACGGGACTGGGAGGCATGAACCGTGGATTGTATCGCTGAGCTGGGACTCGCGCCAAGACACGCATTACGCGTGGCAGCGGCCTTCAGCGTGATCGCGTTCTTTACCGGCAAACAGGATGCGGCGCACATCAGCTTCCTGCACGAAGCGGTGCGCTGGTTTCCGCGGATGGCCGAGCAGTACCATTTCCGCTTCGACACCACGTCCGATTGGCACAATCTCAATGCGACGTTTCTGTCGCGCTACGACGTGGTGGTGTTTCTCGATACGCGCCCCGAGGATCCCGCTGAGCGCGCCGCGTTTCAAGCCTATATGGAGCACGGCGGCGCCTGGATGGGGTTTCACTTCGCAGGCTTCGCGCTGACGCCATCCGCGGTGCCGGCGAATTGGGACTGGTACCACAACATCTTCCTGGGCTCGGGGTCCTACGTCAGCAACACCTGGCGGCCGACGGCAGCCGTACTACGGGTCGAGGATCGCGCGCATCCGGCGACGCGTCACCTGCCGGCGACGTTTACCTCGGCGCCGAGCGAGTGGTATCGCTGGGAGAAGGATCTCCGACAGAACCCCGACATCGACATTCTACTGTCGATCGATTCGACGAGTTTTCCGCTGGGGACGGGGCCGAAGCCGCACGAGATCTGGCACAGCGGCTACTATCCCGTGGTCTGGACCAACCGGAAGTTCAAGATGATCTACTTCAACATGGGCCATAACGACATCGACTACGAGCACAAGTACGACACGACGAACCGCACGTTGTCCCAGACGTTCGGGAATCCGGTCCAAGATCGGCTGATCGTCGATGCGTTATTGTGGCTCGGGAGCAAGGAGAGGCAGTAGCGACCGTCTCAGGGCAGGTGTGCGGCAGCGCAGGCGAGCCAGATTCCCGTGAGCAGCAGTAGCGGTGCCGAGAGGATTCCCGGCACCGCGCGCCGAGCGCCTATGGAGGCGCCGATGTGAAGTAAACCATTCCCAATGTGGACAATGGACAGGAAGTAAGCGACGCCCAGTAGCCGGTGTGCTCCTGCGAACGCGGCCGGCGCCATGGCAGCCAGTATCAGCACCCCGGCCATGAGTCCGATCAACCAGGGCCAGAACGTGAACGTCGGCGGGAACGGCAGGCCACCGAAAAACCGTCGCATGCGGAGAGCGCGCGGGTTGTACCAGGCGAGAAAGTCGTGTGTTGCCTCATCGGCGACGTGAAGCGCGAGCGCGATCGTCGCGGCGAGCCAGGCCCAGCCGAATTGTCCCACTACTGACCAATTATCCCGATCGACGCGAGCCACGTCTCCACCAATTGCGGCCATCCCGTTATGGGGAACGCGGTGCGCCGTAGTCCGAACGCGTGCCCGCCGTGCGGAAACACATGCAGCTCGACGGGTACGTCGGCGTGCTGGAGCGCGTGCCAATACACGATCGTGTTCATCACGTAATCCACCGGGTCGTCCTGCGCCTGCAGCAGGAACGTCGGCGGCGTATGCACGGTGACGTGGATGTCGGGATTGATCTGGCCCCTGGCGTTGGGAGACCAGAGGTGTCCCGGATAGAGCACCACGGCAAAATCGGGACGACAGCTGACGGTGTCTGCCGCGTCGACCGCCGTGTACGAACGCTTGTCGAAGGCATTGCTGACCGCCACCGACAGGTGCCCGCCCGCCGAAAAGCCGAGCACGCCGATCTTGTGGGAATCGATATGCCATTCGGCCGCGTGGAAGCGCACCAGGGAGATGGTGCGTTGTGCATCCTCCAGCGCGAGCGGTGCTTTCGGATTCACGCCGCAGCGGCACGTCTGATCCCAATGCGGCCCTGACCCCGGCACGCGGTACTTCAACAGTACACACGTAACGCCCTTCGCCGTGAGCCAGTCACAGACCTCGGTTCCCTCGAGATCGATAGCCAGGATGTTGTAGCCCCCGCCGGGGAACACGATCACCGCGGCCCCGCTGTTCTCTCCGTGTGGCGTGTACACCGTCAACGTGGGCCGCGAGACGTTGTAGACCGCGACCCACGGTTTCCCGGCCACGGGGCTCGGCGCCGCCTTGGTCGACTCTGCATCCGTCGCAGCGCCCCGCGGCGTGTCCGGTGCGGTCCCCGGCCAGAGTGGTATCTGTGTGTGTCCCGGAGTTGGCTGCCAGCCGGACTGCTGGGCGTTGAGTTGGCCGCACGCGATGACGATGCACAGCAGACCGGTCCCAGGGGACCAGGCGAGCGGAAACGCGATCAGTGAAGCGATCCCTCCACCCACCGTGATCACGCGAAAGGATCCAGCATCCGGCGATTCGGAGCGAGCGGCTGCCTTGCGCGCGTTCCAGACAATCTTGAGTTCCGGGAGGTACGCCCAGACGACGACGGCCCAGAACGGCAGCCAGTACGGCCAGACGAACAGCAACGGTCTCACGAAGCCTCGGAGCGACCGGAGCTGCGAATCATGGTCGAGCGATCCGCCACTTGTCGGGGCACGGATAGAAATCACCGCGGTTCGCGATCGTAAAATCTTCCGGCGACACGATGCAGGCGGTGCGGTCATCCGCCACGATCAGATAGACCGGGGTCTCCAGCTTGTCATCCACCCGGAAGTAGGGCGAGCGCTGCCAGGCCAGCGTGCTGTTGGCCTTTTCGAGGTGATCGACACGCTTGGAATTGGGGCCCGGCTGTGGATCGGTTTTCCACTCGGGGAGCGGATTCCCGCCGCACGCGGCGAGGAGCACC
>CAZXKN010000009.1:0-3656 GCA_964641815.1 uncultured Gemmatimonadaceae bacterium
GACCAATCCTCAGACCACGGCGGTCGCCGCGGGCGCGGTGACCTGGGTCCCGGGAACGGGTGCCGCCGGACAGGTCACGCCCGCAAACAGCCTGGTGGGCACCGCGGTCAACGACCAGGTGGGGAGCAACGGCATCCAGGATCTCACCAACTTCAACTACGTGGTCAAGAGTCCCCAGTGGAGCAACGCGCTCGGGGCGGCCACGCTGGTCAACGGAACGAACGGGAACATCGCTTCGACGGGCAGCCCGGCGGGTAGTGTCTCCCAAACGAACAGCCTGGTTGGCCAGACCCCTGGAGACGAGGTCGGTCTCTTCGTCACAAGGCTTTCCAACGGCAACTATGTCGTCGGCAGTCCGAACTGGAGCAACGGCGTGGCGAATCCTCAGGCCGGGGCGGCGACCTTCGGCGACGGGACGAACGGCACGGTGGGCGTGGTATCCGCAGCGAACAGCCTGGTGGGAACAAGCGGCGGCGACGAGGTCGGATTCTTCGTTGTGGATCTCGGCAACGGCAACTACGTCGTGCAGAGCCCGTTCTGGAACAACGGCGCGGCGACTCAGGCCGGCGCGGTCACGTTCGTCAACGGGACGAACGGCAACATCGCCGCTACGGCCAGCCCCGGCGGAACGGTCTCCGCGTCGAACAGCCTCGTCGGCACGAACTCGAACGACCAGGTGGGCTTCCAGGTGGTGCCGATCTTCAGCTCCTCGGCCGGCAACTACGTGGTGGTCAGCCCGAACTGGAACGGCGGCATGGGCGCGGTCACCTTCGGGGGCGGCACGACGGGCATCACCGGCGCGGTATCGTCCATCAACAGCCTCGTCGGCAGCACGCCCGACGGGGCGGCGACCGGCGACCACGTCGGTTCCGGATTCATCCTCCCGCTTCCCGGCGGAAACTATCTGGTCATCAGTCCCGAGTGGAACAACGGGAGCGCGACCCAGGCGGGGGCAGTCACCTGGGTGAACGGGACCAACGGGAATGTGTTCGGCCAGACCTCTCCCGGCGCGGTCGTCTCCGCGACCAATAGCCTCGTGGGCGGCACCACGGGCGACCAGGTCGGCTTCAGGAACAACGATTGCAGCAGCAACTGCGGCGGAGTCCAGTTCCTCCTCGACGGCAACGTGGCGTTGTCGACTCCGTTCTGGACCAATCCGGCGACCGGCGCGGCCGGCGCCGGCGCGGTGACCTTCATCAACGCGAGTACCGGGATTGCCGGCCTCATCACCTCGGCGAACAGCATCGTCGGCACGGCGACGGGCGACGACATCGGCGGGGGCTCGAACCAGCAGGCGGGCATCATTCCCCTGGTCAACGGCAACTTCATCGTCACGAGTCCCAACGCGGCCAACGGCGCGCTCGCCGGCGCCGGTCTGGTCCACGTCGTCACACCCGGAGCGAGCGGAGGATCCTCCGCTCCGGCGACCGGCCAGACCTTCTCGTCGAATCCCGGCTCGGACGTCACCATCACGCCGTCCGCGATCACCGCGATCACGAACACCGGCACCGCGGTGACGCTCCAGGCGAACAACGACATCACACTCAATTCGAATTCCGACATCGTCACCACCGCAGGCGGTGCCGGCGGCGCGCTGACGCTGCAGGCCGGGCGCAGCGTGATCCTCAACTCCAGCATCACCAGCGACAACGGTGCGGTCACCATCGTCGCCAATGAGCGCACCGCGAACGGCGTAATCGACGCGAACCGCGATCCGGGCGCCGCGACGATCGCGATGGCCGCGGGCACAACGATCAACGCCGGCACTGCGAACATCTCGCTCACGCTCAACGACGGCGCAGGGCTGACCAATCCGACGAGCGGCAACGTCGTGCTGGCAAGCCTGAGCACCACGGGCGCGATCCAGGTGCAGAACCTCGGTCCCACAAACGGGAGCGGCATCGTGAGCGCCGGTGCGGGTCACCTCATCACGGGCGCCTCGGTGACGCTCAACGTCAACGGTGCCGGCGGCCAGGGCGGGATCGGTGCCGCGGGGGCCGCTATCCAGGTCGCCGCGGCCAGCCTCGCCGCGCTCACGCAAGCGGGCGGGGCGTTCATTCAGTCGCCGGGAGCGATGACGATAACCAGTATGAGCGCTTCCGGCGGCGGCCCCATCAATCTCGTCGCGGGCGGCCCGCTGAGCGAGAGCGGAGGCACGATCTCGACCGCGGGCGTCCTCGCGACCGTTTCCTCTGGCGGAACGAACCTGACCGGTGCGAACAACGTAGGCTCCTTCGCCGCCAGCAACGCGGGCGGTGACGTCGTGTTCAACAATGCGGGCGCGCTCACGGTTCTCGGAGTCAACCAGACTGGCGGGAACGTCACGCTCAGCACCGCTACCGGTTCAATGACCCTCGCGGGGCCGGTGAGCGCGGGCACCGGTACGACCACGCTGGCCTCCGCCGCCGACATCGTGGGCGGCCCAGGCAGCGTGCAGGGCGCCGCTGTCGCGCTGTCCGCTTCGAACGGCGCGATCGGATCGCCGGGCGTCGCGGTTGCGGTCAACACTACGAACCTCGCCGCCGTTGCGGCGAACGGCATCGCGATCGATCTCAACGCGTCGGCGCCTGCCGCGGCGACCATCAGCGCGCTCAACAACACGACGACCGGCGACATCGTCCTCACCGCTCACGGCGGCGCGAGCTTCACAACGTTGGTGACCAACTCCAACCCCACCGGAAACGTGACGATCAACAGCTTCAGCCCGCTCGACGTCCAGCAGGGGATCAGCGCGGGCGACAGCATCTTCCTGTCGACGAACGGAGCGCAGACGGGCTCGGCGAACGACATGCAGCTCGCCGGCAGCTACACGTACAACACGAGCACCGGCGCCTTTGAAGTCACCATCGGCCGGGGAGGCGATCTGACACTGTTTACCAGCACCCCGCCGCTCGTGCTCACGGCTCCGCTTTTCCCGAACACCGCGAACATCACGAAGTTCACGTTCGTCCCCTCGGATCCGCTCGCCGACCCGATCGTGGCGGCCGCCTACAACACGACTGTCGCGCCGCCGTCGCCACCGCCGCAGGGCACCGACGACAAGAAAGACCAGAACGACAAGAACAAGAAAGGCGCGGCGGTATGCAGGTAGTGTGCGAAATGTCGCGCCGACGGTCTCCGGGGAAGCCTAGAATGTCCCGGATCGTCTCTCGAGCCGCGATGAAGCAGGGAGGGTAGCCGTGGTTGCAGAGCGCATGCCGCAAGGGAGCTTTAAGCCGAAGCTGATCGCGCTGTCGGTGGCGGCCTGCTTCGGGGTGTCGGCGACGCAGGTCCTGGCCAATCCCTCAGGGGGCACGGTGGGCGCGGGTAGCGCCACCTTCGCCAGCTCCGGCAACACCCTGACGGTGACCAACACCGCCAATACCATCATCAACTGGCAGAGCTTCTCGATCGGGGCCAACGAGGTCACGCGATTCCTGCAGTCGGGCAGCTCCTCGGCGGTGCTGAACCGCGTGGTGGGGACCAACGGGGCGATCCCGCAGAGCGTGATCGACGGGGTGCTGTCCTCCAACGGGCGGGTGTTCCTGCTCAACTCGAGCGGTATTGCGATCGGGGCGACCGCGCGCATCGACGTGGCGGGGTTCGTCGCTTCCAGCCTCAATCTGTCCGATGCCGACTTCCTCTCGGGCAGGATGCGCTTCACCGAGACCCCGGGG
>CAZXKN010000010.1:0-31885 GCA_964641815.1 uncultured Gemmatimonadaceae bacterium
GGCGTAGTTGATGATCACGCCCGCTGCGAGCAGTGTGTAGTCCACCATCCGCTCGTACACGTGCGACAACGGCAGCATCGCGAGACATTCGTCGGTGGGCCTGAGCGAAATCGCCTGCAGTCCGCCCTGCACGTTGGACCAGATGTTCTTGTGCGAAAGGATGACCCCTTTGGGATCCCCGGTCGTCCCCGACGTGTAGATCAGCGTCGCCAGCGCATCGGGCGACACGGCGATGGCTTCTTCCCGGAGCCGCGGATACTTCCCCAGGGCGGCCTGCCCTTTCGCCTCCAGCTCGTCGAGCGTCACGGCGCCGTCGCGCTGCGCCGCGGCGTCGAACACGATCACGTGACGCAGCGCGGGCAGGGCAGCCCGGATCTCGGCTACCTTGGCCACCTGCTCCGCGGTCGAGCAGAACACCAGGGCGGCGCCCGAATCCTTGAGGATGTACTCGGTCTGCTTCGGAGTGAGCGTGGGATAGATCGGCACATCGGCGGCCTGGGCGCAGAGGCAGGCGTAGTCGGCGATCGCCCATTCGGGACGGGTCTCGGAGAGGATCGACACACGATCGCCGGGCCGGATCCCGAGCTCTTTCAGGCCCGCGGCGACCGCCACCACCCGCCGGGCGAGGTCCTTATGCGTGATCGTGCGCCATTCCCCCGCGATCTTGGCGCGCAGCGCGGCCGGCCGCGTGTCGGTGTAGCGGTCGACGGCCTCGAAGAACAGATCGGTCAGCGTGCCGTTGCTCATGGCTGGAACACCACCACGTAACGGGTTGGGGAGCCGGTGACCGGGACGCCCTGATACGTCGCCGTAGCGCTGATGACAGCGGAGTCCGGCCGGACACCCGTCAGTTGCACGAAGAATGCCGCGGTGCCCTGGGGACCGGTGACGATTGTATCTCCAGGGACCAATGTGATCCCCGTCCCGCCGGGGGGGAAGTCGATGCTCAGGGCGATACGCCGGTGGGCCGACGCTATCCCCCCGCTGAATGCCTCGATCGTGAGCGAGTCGGACAGAGAATCGGGCTTGGAAACGGTCACCGTATCGAGCGTTCGTCCAACAGCGACGATCGAGTCGAGCGTCCCGAGGACATTGACCACCGCCGGGTTCGAGCGCAGCGCCCCGAGGCGGGCCACGAGCCGGCCCGGCCCCGGGGAGACGCCGACCGCTGCCCCGCTGAGCGAATCGACCACTTGGATCGTCGTGTCCAGAGCTGTCCACACGAGCGTAGCCGGGGTGGAGTCGCCTTTCCCGTCGATGGCCGCCCCCCTGGGGTGGGTGGTGTCGCCGATATCGATGACGCTGTCGGGCAGCGCGACATCGATGGCGATGACGGCGTCGAAATCGGGCGAGAGGGCTTTACACGCTGCGCCTGCGATGACGGCCGAGGCGGCGAGCACCGCCCAGCGGGCTCCCCTCAGGGCGCCTCCGCCGAAAGCCGGGGTGGCGGGGGGGCGGCCGCCGGGGGAGCCGATCCCAGCTCGCGCAAGGCACGGGTCGCGTGCTCGATCCACTTGTGCGCGTCCGGGCCCTTGGGGGGCTGCGCGAGGAACGCCCGCAGGTGCTGCAGCGCGCCATCGATGTCGCTGCGTTTTTGGAGCAGGAACGCGAGGCCGTAATGCGCCCCCGCGAGCGTGTCGTCGAGCTCGAGCGCCTGCCGGTAGTGGCGGATCGCTTCGTCGACGCGCGCCGTTTTGGTGAACGCGATGGCCATATTCTGCAGGATGCGGGCGTCGTTGGGGTGATCGCGCAGCGCCAGACGGTACGACGTGAGCGCCGCCTCGTAGTCACCCTGCCGTTCGAGGGCGAGCGCCTCGTTGAGATAGTCGAGTCGCTGGGGGTGAAGATCCTCCGACGAGCCGAACAGTCGGCGCCAGAAACTCATGATGCGAAAATAGCTTGCGGCCCTTCCGGAAGGCAATGTAGCTTGACCTGCGATGGCACCCGTCCCGCCGTACTCGCCGCGTCGTGCCCGCACCGGTCGGCTGTCGCCCACCGGCGTGCTGCAGGTCGACTGGACGTTCTTCGGCGAGCTGTGCCGCGCCCTCGCCCTCAAGGTCTACCACGCGTACGATCCCGATCTCGTGCTCGGCATCGCGAAGGCGGGCGTGATCCCCGGCGCGGTGATCGCGAGCATTCTGCAACGCGATTTCGCGTCGATGGCGATCAGCCGCTCCCAAAGCGGCGCGCGCCCAGTCGTGATCGCCGGTCCGCCCAAGCTCGTCACCGGCCGCCGCGTGCTCATCGTCGACGAAACCTGCGATACCGGTGACACCATGAAGCTCGCCCTCGCCGCCGTGCGCGACGTGAAGCCCGCGGCGGTCAAGACGGCGGTGAGCTTCCGGACCGGACCCTACGCGCCCGACTTCCACGCCCTCGAGACCGACAGCTTCATCATTCTCCCCTGGGACCGCGAGATCATCGTCGACGGCGAGATCGTGATGCGGCCCGATTACGCCGAGAAGCTGCGGGCGAACGGGGAGTGAAGGACCGCCTCGCCGACGCCCTCAAGGCGTCGCGCGCCGATTTCACCGAAATCCGTATCGAGCGGACCTGGAGCTCAAGCGTGAGCTTCCGGGGCAAGCGTCTCGAGTCCGCCACGGCCAGCGAAGACCAGGGCGGCTTCGTGCGCGTCGCCGACAAGGGCTACGGGTGGGGGATTGCCGCCTTCACCTCGCTCGACGCACTGCCGGCGATGGTGCGTCGCGCGCGCGAGCTGTCGCGGGCGGTGCGGCTCGACGAGCCGATCCGGCTGGCCGAGGTCCCGCCTTCCCAGGCCGAGGCGATCCTCGACCTGGACGGCGACGTGCGCGGCGTTCCGCTCGCCGAAAAACGCCGGCTGCTCGAGGACTACAACGGCGAGATGCTCGCCGTACCCGGCGTGGTCGACACCCAGGCGATCTACCGCGACGAGGTGACCGAGTACTGGTTCGGCAACTCCGAGGGCACGCTGCTGCACGAGCTGCGGCCCGAGATCACCCTTTCGGGTCAGGCGATCGCGCGGCGCGACGGCACGATCGAGAAGGGGCTGGAATCGATCGGGCTACGCAAGGGATGGAACAGCGCCGCGAACCACGCCGCCGGGTTCCGCACAGTGGCCGAGCGGGCCGCGGCGCTGCTCGATGCCCCGACGGTCACCGGCGGAACGTACCCCGTCGTGCTCGACAACGAGCTCGCGGGCGTCTTCATCCACGAAGCGTTCGGCCACCTCTCCGAGGCCGATTTCGTCTACGAGAACGCACAGGCGCGCGACATGATGACGCTGGGGCGCCGTTTCGGGCGCGCGGTCCTGAACGTCGGCGACAACGGAGCGGCCCGGGGCTTGCGCGGCACCCTGCCATTCGACGACGAGGGGACGCCGACGCAGGATACCGTCCTGATCAAGGACGGGATTCTCGTGGGCCGGCTGCATTCACGTGAAACGGCGGCGGCGCTGGGGGAGCGGCCCACTGGAAACGCCCGCGCGATCTCGTTCCGGCACGCGCCGATCGTGCGCATGACGAACACCTACATCGCCAACGGCAAGGGCTCGGTGCAGGACCTGATGCAGGACATCAAGCTCGGCGTCTACGCCTGCGGGGCGTTCGGCGGGCAGACGCTGCTCGAGAATTTTTCCTTCACCGCAGCCTATGGGCGCATGATCCGCGACGGCGCGCCGGCGGAGCTTGTGAAGGACGTGGTGCTGGCGGGGAGTCTGTTCCAGACGCTCGACCGCATCGAGCACATCGCCGGCGACTTCCAGTGGAATCAGATGGGCGGCGGCTGCGGCAAAGGGGGACAGTTTCCGCTCGCCGTCACCGAGGGAGCGCCGCACGTGCGCATCGAGGCGGCACTGGTCGGAGGCGACGTCCCCGCGTGATCGAACGACTGGTCGCTGCCATCCGGTCGCGGGCGGATGGTGGCGACGCGCTGTGGCGGCAATCCGAGCACACCACCGTCGCGTTCGAATCGGGCCGGCTGAAAGCCTGCGGCGTCACCGAAGAAACCGGTGTCAATCTTCGGGTCGTGCGCGGCGGCAAGGTCGGCGTGGCGGGGACCACCACCGCCGATCTCGCCGACCTGCTGTCGCGGGCGCTGGCCTCGGCCGAGCTGGGAGAGCCCGTCGACATCGTCTTCCCGCGAGCGGGCGCGCTGCCGCACGTCGCTACGCACGCCGCGGCGGCGGCGGATGCGTCGCTGGACCGCCTGACGGCGATCGGCACCGAGCTGGTGTCGCGGCTCACGCGTCCCGGTTGTCAGATCAGCGTATCCATCGAGCGGGAAATCGCCAGCACGCGCGTCGTGGGGTCAGGCGGGGCGGACGCGACCTACGGTGCGACGGGCGTCGCCGTGAGCGTCGACCTGGCCCGCTTCGCCGGTGACGACGTGCTGTTTCTCTCCGATCAGTATCAGGGGACGGACCTCCCCACCGCCCGGGATCTCGACGCCCTGGTGCAGACGATCGACGAGCGCTACGACCGCGCCCTCAGCGTCGTCACGCCGCCCGAGGGCGCACTCCCCGTGGTGTTCACGCCGCAGGGACTCTCGGCGATCCTTCTCCCGCTGCGGCAGGCGCTTTCAGGGAAGGCCGTGCTCCAGGGGATTTCCCCGCTCGGAGCCAAAGTCGGAGAAGCGGTCTTCGATACCACGCTCACCCTCGTCGATGATCCGTTGCTGCCGCATCGCCCCGCCTCACGTCCGATCGACGACGAGGGGACGCCGTCCGCGCGGCTGCCGCTCGTGGAACACGGCGTCGTGCGCGCGTTCATCTATGATCTCGAAACGGCGGCGCGCGCCGGAACGCGGAGCACGGGCCACGGCACCCGCGGCACGTTCGGCAAGCCGGTCGCCGACTACTCCAACGTGGTTGTGGGAGATGAAGTGCGGGAGTCGGGATCGTCGGCGCTCGGTGGAGGATTGGTGGCGGACGTACGCGATGGGCTGGTGATCGACGAGTTGATCGGCGTGGGGCAGGGGAACGTGATCGGTGGGGCGTTCAGTCATCCGGTGGCGCTCGCGTACCGGATCGAGCGCGGCGAGATCACGGGGCGGGTGAAGGACGCCGCCGTCGCGGGCAACGTCTACGAGCTGTTGAAGCGGATTGCTGGGTTTGGAATCGACGGTCGCTGGCAGGGGAGCCGCTGGTCGCCGTCGCTGCGGCTGGAAGGAGTGAGTGTCGCCCGGCGGTGAGCGCTCAGCCGCGCAGCGCCTCCTCGTAGCTCATCCCCGCGGCCATCTTTTCGTAGACCTCCTGCAGGGTCGTCGGGGACGCCGAGAGAAAGCGACAGATCGAGTCGCCCTTGCTGCGGCACTCGACCTCCATGACCGCGACCTGCTCGCCCGACATGCGCCCCATGACATCGGCGAGCATCCCCGACGTGAAGAAGCACATCGGCATCTGCGCCGAGCCCGGCTCCGCCTCGATCCAGTCGGACGAATCGAGCGCCAGGGCGGCGCCTCCGAGGGGCGAGATCGTCAGCCGTCCCCATCCGGCCGACTGGAAGAAATCCGCCAGCGCTCCGGCGAACAGCGTCGCGTCGAGCTCCGCGGGGTCCTCCGTGCCGGCATGGGTGCCGAGCCAGACGCGCAGTGCCGCATAGACGCCCTCGCCCGCGGCGTAGCCGGATTCCTGCAGCACCGCGATGGCGGCGTCGGGCGCGTACTGCAGCAGGCTGCGATGCAGCTGCAGCAAGCCGCCGGTACCGATCATGAGGCCGGTTGCAGTCGAGGTCGCGGGGGTTGTCATGGAGGAGGCCAACTTAAGACTTCGGGGATGCGCGGCGCAACAGCTCCTCCTCGGTCATGACGGCAATCCCGAGCGTCTGGGCCTTGGCGAGCTTCGATCCCGGATTCTCCCCCGCCACGACGGCGTTGGTGCGTTTGGAGACGTTATCGGCGACGTGTCCGCCGGCCGCCTCGATCAGGCGGGTGGCGGCGTCGCGCGACAGGGTGGGGAGGGTTCCCGTGATTACGAAGGTCTGTCCCGCGAGCGCGCCGGTCCCCGCGGCGGCGGCGGGCTCTTCCATCGTGAGCCCCAGCCTCGCGAGACGCTCGATCAGCTTGCGATTGGCCGGCGTCGCAAAGAAGTCGGCGACGGCCTCGGCGATTTCGGGCCCCACGCCGCGGATCTCTCCGATCTCCTCCGCCGGGGCTTTCGCGAGCCGCCCCATCGTCCCGAACTGCCGGCCGAGGAGCCGGGCGCTCTGGCCGCCGACGTGGCGAATCCCGAGCGCATAGAGGAGGGTGGACAACGGCTGTCCCTTCGATTGGTCGATCGCGTCGAGCAGCTGCTGCGCCGACTTCTCGGCGAATCCTTCGATCGTGAGCAGCTGCAGCAGATTGAGCGTCTTGCGGTCGTACAAGTCGGCCACATCGGCGATCAGCTCCGCGGCGAGCAGCGCCTTCACGCGCTCGTAGCCCAGGCCGCGGATGTCCATCGCATCGCGCGACGCGAAGTGCACGATCCCTTCGAGGATCCGGCCGGGGCACGACACGTTGGGGCAATAGGCCATGACCTCGTCTTTGGGGTGCTCGACGGGGGAGTGGCACACGGGGCAGCGCGTGGGCGCTTTGTAGGGTGGTTTGCGGCGCGTGCCCTTCGTGAGGACGGGACCGAGGATTTGGGGGATGACTTCCCCCGCGCGCGTCACTTCGACGAGATCGCCCTCGCGCACGTCCTTGGCGTTGATCTGGTCGAAGTTGTGCAGCGTCACGGTCGTCACCGTGACGCCGCCGATGCCGACCGGCTCGAGCACGGCGTAGGGCGTGAGGGCGCCGGTGCGTCCCACGTTCACGCGGATCTCGAGCAGCTTCGTCACCTGGACCTCGGGCGCGAACTTGCGCGCGATCGCCCAGCGCGGTTCGCGCTCCCCCACGGTGCCGAGCTCGCCGTGCAGGGCGAGCGGATTGACCTTCACCACGACACCGTCGGCGCCGTAGTCGAGCTGCGGCAGCCGCTGCTCGAGCTCGGCGATCGCGCTGTGCGCGGCGGCGAGGCTCGGCACCAGCCGATGATGCGGCTCGACGGGGAAGCCCCAGTCGTGCAGCGCTCCGAGCAGCGCGTGCTGCGTGGCGGCGACCGGTTTGCCGTCGGGGGTCTCGACGTGAAAGCAGAAGATCCGCAGGCCCCGGCTGCGCGTGATCTTCGGATCGAGCTGGCGCAACGCTCCCGCGGCGGAGTTGCGTGGGTTGGCGAACAACGGCTCGGAGGCACGGGCGCGCTCCTCGTTGACCCGCGCGAATTGCGTCTTGGAGAAGTAGACCTCGCCGCGCACTTCCATCTTCGCCGGCCAGCCCTTCCCCTGGAGTCGCAGCGGCAGATCGAGCACCGTCTTGAGATTGGGGGTGACGTCTTCACCTTCGACGCCGTTGCCGCGCGTCGCTCCGGTGACGAGCACGCCGTGTTCGTAGGTGAGGCTCACGGCGGCGCCGTCGATCTTCACCTCGAGGGTGTAGCCCGCCTTGGTGACCTCGGAGACGAGCCGCGCGTTGCGTTCCTCCCAGGCGGTGAGCTCGGCCTCATCGAACGCATTGGCGAGCGACAGCATCGGAACGAGGTGGCGGTGTTTCTTGAAGGCGGGAGAGGGATCGGCGCCGACGCGGTGCGTCGGAGAATCGGGGGTGCGCAGCTCGGGGTGGGCGGTCTCGAGCGCGGCCAGCTCGCGGAACAGCCGGTCGTACTCGGCGTCCGACATGTCCGGCCGATCGAGCACGTAATACGCGTAATTCGCCCGCTCGAGCAGCCGCCGGAGCTCGGCGG
This sequence comes from uncultured Gemmatimonadaceae bacterium, assembly GCA_964641815.1. GTDB lineage: Bacteria > Gemmatimonadota > Gemmatimonadetes > Gemmatimonadales > GWC2-71-9 > DASTHG01. The sequence goes on from CAZXKN010000010.1 coordinate 7,739, forward strand.
CGCGCGCGGCCGGGGTGGTCACTGTCCGCGGGCTTCTTCCTGGATCACCGCCAGGGCCACGCCCACCAGCCGGTCCAGCTCATCGGCGCTCGCTTTCGGGAGCAGCCCCTCCCCCCACGCCCCTTCCTGGCGGCCGAAGGAGTCGATCAGCCGGCGCAGGAACGAGAGCAGCGCCACGCGCTCCAGCTCCATGCGGCGCAGCGATTCGCTCGTGTCGGCCTGGCGCTGCGCCAGCCGCTCGTAGCGGTGGGCATTGCGGAGCGCCTGGGCGGTGAGCGAGGCGACGACCTGGACGAAGCGGACGTCGGCGTCGGAGAAGGTCGGTCCGTCGCGGAAGGTGCGCAGGAAAATCGCGCCGATCGCGACGCCGCGCCAATTGATCGGCACCACGGTGATCGATTTCACGCGCCGGTTGGTCAGCTCGTTTTTCACGTGCTTGAGCGTCGGGTCGGTGATCGCGTCGGGGATGAAGACCGTCTCGCCGTGGTGGATGGCGCGCTTCAGCTCGGGATAGCGCTCGAGATCGACGAGGTGATTGCGGATCGTGGGGTCTTCGTACGACGCCACGAGGCGCACGTGCGTCCCGCCGCGCTCGGAGAGGAAAATCGAGCAGCGATCCAGCCCGAACGACTCGCCCAGCTTGCGGGCGATCGATTGCAGGATGTCGATGAAGTGGAGCGAGCCCGAGATCTCCTTGAGAATTTCGATCACGGCCAGGAGATGCTTGCGCTCGTGCTCCAGCTCGGCGATCCGCGCCGCGAGGCGCTCCGCTTCGGCGCTGGTGAGAGCCGATGAGATGGTCATGGCGCCATACAATGGGGTAACTGCGCGTGGCACGTCAAGTTGCCGCCTCACCAGGGGCGGGATAGCTTCGGATTTGCCTAGCCTTTGCGCAGCCGGTCGTCGGCGTCGTCGGCCTTGCCCCGGTCGAGGTCGGCGAGCGCGGCGACGGCAAGGCGCTTGTAATACGGGTCCATCGGGTCGCCGTCGGGCAGGGCGGCGATCGCCTGCAGCTGCTCTTTGGCCTTGGCCGGCTGATCGACGTCGAGATAGACGCTGGCGAGCTCGAGGCGGTGATAGACGTGCTGCGGGTTGAGCTGCACCGCGCGCTCCATGTCGGCGACGGCGCTGTCCCAGCTGGCCCGGCTCATGAACCCCGCGCCGAGAAACGTCTTGGCGGCGAACCGGGTGAAGCCCGACAGCCGCTTTACCTCGGCGTTCCACATCCCGAGGATATGGTACGCGCCGTCGTGTTTCGGATCCATCTGGATGGTCCGGACAGTTTCGTCGTAGATGATCTTGCCGAACCGGACGCGCTCTTTGCCGCCGCGGGTGCGCGACAGGCGGCCCAGGACCAGGGCGAGGGAGAAATGCGCGTTGGCGACGCTCGAGTCTGCTCGGATGGCGGCCTCGGCCCACGTCCGGCCGACAGAGTAGAGACTGTCGCGCCGCTGTTTGAGCGAGTCTCCGAGGAGTTGTTTGGCGACGTCGGAAATTTCCCGCGCCGCCTTCCACAGCGCCTCGCAGTAGAGCGGGTTGGTGGGGTGGACCCCAGCGATGTTCTCGATCTGGGTACCGACAGCGCGTTGGACCTCCTCAACGGCCGCCTGATAGTGGCGGAGGGCCTCCCCGGAATGCAGCGCGGCACGTGCGCTGTCGCCGAGCGCGATCTGCTCGGACAGGGTGGACTGGGCCGCGAGTGGGGACGCGACGAGCAAGACCAACACCGCAGCGGTCGTCGCATTGCGCATAACGGAACTTTACGTGGAGGGGTTGCCTAATGTTGGTCGTGCCGCTGATCGAGCGCAAGCGGGATGGTGGCGCGCTCACCCCGGAGGAGTGGTCCGCGCTGGTCGCGGGCTACACCGCGGGGCGGATTCCCGACTACCAGATCTCCGCACTCCTCATGGCGGTGGTATGGCGCGGCCTGGAGCGCGGCGAGCTCGCGGCGTTGACCGATGCGATGATCGCGTCAGGGCAACGGCTCTCCTTCGAAGGCTGGTCGACCCCGCGCATCGACAAGCATTCTACGGGCGGCGTGGGCGACAAAGTGTCGCTCGTGCTGGCGCCGCTCGTCGCCGCGTGCGGCGTCGCGGTCCCGATGATGTCGGGACGCGGGCTGGGCCACACCGGCGGGACGCTCGATAAACTCGAAGCGATCCCCGGGTTCCGCACCGATATCCCGCTCGCCGCCGCGAAAGCCCAGCTGCAGAGGCTCGGCGCCGTGCTCATCGGCCAGACCCCCGAGATCGCTCCGGCCGACAAACGGCTCTACGCGCTGCGCGACGTGACGGGGACGGTGCCGGCGATCCCGCTCATCGCCGCGTCGATCATGTCGAAGAAGCTCGCCGAAGGACTCACCGGCCTCGTGCTGGACGTGAAGCACGGCAGCGGCGCCTTCCTGCCGCAGACGGAGCGCGCCCTCGAGCTGGCACAGACGATGATCGCCCTCGGCGAGGACCGCGGCTGCCCGACGGTGGCGCTGCTCACGGCGATGGACCGGCCGCTGGGCCGCGCGTGCGGCAACGCCCTCGAGACCGAAGAAGCAATTCTGGCGTTGCGGGGTGAGGGCCCCGAAGACCTGATGGAAGTCACGTACGCGCTGGGCGTCGAGATGCTGGTGATGGCGAAGGTCGAGTCGACGGCGGCCAAGGCGCGGCAGCGGCTCGAGAACGCGCTGTCGTCCGGGGTCGCCGCCGAAAAGTTCGAGCAGATCATCGAAGCGCAGGGCGGCAATCCGAAAGTGGTCGAGGATCCCTCGGTCATGCCCCAGGCGCAGGCCGTCGAAGTCTTCGCGGCGCGGGGCACCGGGGTCGTCACCGCGGTCGAGCCTCGCACCATCGGCCAGGCGATCGTCGCCATGGGCGGCGGCCGCACCCAGGTCGAGGACACGGTCGAGCCGAGTGTCGGATTCGTGATCACCGTCAAACCGGGCGACAAGGTGCTCGCCGGGGAGCCGATCGCGTCGGTGTTCGCGCGCGACGCCGCCGGCATCCAGACCGGCTTCGACGCGTTGCAGCGCGCCATCACCGTCGGCGACAAGCTCGTCGAGCGGCCGTTGCCCCTCATTGCGCATCGGGTCACCAAGAAGGGCGTCGAATCGCTCGCCGCTCCCGAACGGGCGCGGGCCGCCCCGGCAACCGGCCGCAAGAGGTAATGGCGCTCACGTTTCCGCGCGTGTCGCCTCCGGTGTAGTTTGCGGGGCCCATGACACACCCCCAGAACAAGATTCCCTATCTTCCCGACCGCATCGTCGGGCTGGCCGATCTCGCGCACAACCTGGCGTGGAGCTGGAGCCACGAAGCGCGCGCGCTGTTCCAGTCGATCGATCAGCCGCTGTGGCATCTCACGCGGCACAACCCGATCGAGCTGTTGCGGCGCGTCGATCCGGCGCGTCTCGCGCAGTGCGCTGAAGACGCGGAGTTCCTGCGTCACTTCGACGAGGTGATGCAGCGGCTGGAGCGCGAGCAGTCGCGCGACGGCACCTGGTTCATGACGCACCACGCCGCGCTGCAGGAATGCCGCATCGTGTACTTCTGCGCCGAGTTCGGCTTTCACAACTCGGTGCCGATTTATTCCGGCGGGTTGGGCGTGCTCGCAGGAGACCACTGCAAGACCGCTTCCGATCTCGGCATCCCCCTGATCGGCCTCGGCCTGCTCTACACGCGCGGCTATTTCGACCAGCGGTTGCGGCTCGACGGCTGGCAGGGCGACGTCGATGAACGGTTCGACGTCACGCACACGCCGCTCGATCGCGTGCTCACCGCCGCGGGCGAGGCGAGCCTGACGACGATCCAGGCGCAGGGCCGCACGGTCGCGATCGGCGCGTGGCGCATGATGGTGGGCCGGGTCCCGATCTTCCTGCTCGACACCGATCTGCCGCAGAACGATCCCGCCGATCGCGAGCTGTCGCAGCGGCTGTATGGCGGCTCGGGCGAGCTGCGGCTGCGCCAGGAATGGGTGCTGGGGACCGGCGGCGTGCACGTGCTGCGCGCCCTCGGCCTCGCGCCGGCGGTCTGGCACGCCAACGAAGGCCACGCCGCCTTCATGCTGCTCGAGCGGCTGCGCGAGCTCACCGCGTCGGGCGTCGCCTACGACGACGCGGTGCGCCGCGTGCGCGCCAGCAGTGTGTTCACCACGCACACGCCCGTTCCCGCGGGACACGACGCCTTTACGACCGAACAGGTGGAACGCTGCTGCGGCCCGATCTGGGATGAGATGCACGTGTCACGCGAGACCGTGATGGGGCTGGGGCACTCTCCCACCCACGATCACGGACAGTTCCACATGCCGGTGCTGGCGATCCGGCTCTCGGGGCACGTCAACGCCGTGTCGCGGGCCCACGGCGAGGTGTCGCGGCGCATGTGGGCCGACCTCTGGCCCGCGCGCGACCCGTCCAAGGTGCCGATCGGCCACGTGACGAACGGCGTGCACATCGACACCTGGATGTCGCACCAGCTCTGGGCGCTGCTCGGCCAGACGCTCGGCGGCGATTGGGGACTGCACATCGACGACCCGGGCTTCTGGCAGCGGGTGCTGACGATCGACGATGCCGCGTTGTGGAACACTCACGCCAATCTGAAGATCGTGCTGCTGCGCTCGATCCGGGAAATGGCGCGGCGCCGCTGGGTGGAGGAATGGAAGACCGAGTCGCAGCACCTGGTCGGCGCCGGGACCCTGCTCGACGAGCGGGCGCTCACGATCGGCTTCGCCCGCCGCTTCGCGACCTACAAACGCGCCAACCTCATCTTCACCGATGTCGAGCGGCTGCGCCGCCTGCTCGTCAACCCGTGGCGCCCGGTGCAGATCGTGTTCGCAGGGAAGGCGCACCCGGCCGACGAGCCGGGCAAACAGGTGCTGCAGAAGGTGTACGAGTTCACGCGCGATCCCCGCTTCGAGGGCCGCGTGGCCTTCGTGGAAGACTACGAAATGCATCTCGCGCACCGCCTGGTGCAGGGGGTCGACCTGTGGCTCAATCTGCCCCGGGTCCCCCTCGAGGCCTCGGGAACGAGCGGCATGAAGGCCGCGCTGAACGGCGTGCCACAGCTGAGCACCCTCGATGGCTGGTGGCACGAGGGCTACGAGGGGAAGAACGGCTGGGCGATCCCGCCGGCGCCGGAGGAGGGAGACGCCGACCCCGTCGATGCCGGGCACTTCTACCAGCTCCTGGAAGAGCAGGTCGTGCCGCTGTTCTACACACGGGATGAGCGCGGCGTCCCGGTGGGGTGGGTCGAGAAGATGAAGCACGCCATACGGGTGGCCGGCGAGCGGTTCACTGCCCAGCGGATGGTGCAGCAATACACCACGCAGTATTACGTTCCAGCCATGCGGGGGGAGGACATCAAGGACGATCCGCCGACAGCGTGACGACGGGGCGTCGTGGAGAAAGGGCGATGGGAGTCGATGACAAGGTGACGAAGCCACGACGCGGGTCCGCGCGCGGGAAGCGCACGGCGACCTACCGCCGCTCCAGCCCGGCTGCTCCGGGATCACGCATCGGCGTGGTGCATTTCACCGCAGAGTGCTGGCCCTACGCCCGCACCGGCGGTCTCGGCGAAGCAGTGAGCGGTCTCGCTGCCGCGCAGTCCACAAACGGCGCCGCCGTCGCCATCGTCATGCCGCTGTACCGGCTCGTGCGCGAACACGGCCAGGCGCTGGAGCGCGTGGGACATCAGTTCCCCGTTTCCATCGGCTCGCGCACCGAGAGCGCACATGTGTACCGGCTCGCCGAGCCGGCTCCCGGACCTGTCGTCTACTTCATCGATTATCCCGACTTCTTCGATCGCAGCGGGATCTACGGCGACGAGTCCGGCGATTACAGTGACAACGCCGTGCGTTTCGCCTTTTTCTGCAAGGCCGCGCTCATCGCGCTCCCGACGATCGCCCCGGCGGCCGAGGTGCTGCACGCGCACGACTGGCACACGGCGCTGGCGGCCGTCTACTTGCGGACGGGCTTCCGCGATGAGCCCTACTATCGCCGCCTCGCGACGATGCTGTCGGTGCACAATGCGGGCTTCCAGGGCCATTATGCGCCCCAGGCGATGCAGCTCCTGGGGCTTGCGCCCGAGCTGTACCACTGGCAGGCGTTCGAGTGGTACGACCAGGTGAATGTGCTGAAAGGCGGCATTGCGTTCTCGGACATGGTCGTCACGGTGAGCCCGACCCACGCGCGCGAGCTGTGTACGCCGCAAGGCGGCTTCGGGCTGCACGATACGTTTACGGCGTTGGGCGACCGGCTCGTCGGCATCCTGAACGGGATCGACCTCGAGGTGTGGAATCCCGCAACCGATCCGCACCTCACCGCCCACTATGACGCCGGGACCCTCGAGGGCAAGCGCAACAACAAGGCGGCGCTGCAGCTGGCGTACGACCTCGCCGTCGAGCCGGAGACGCCGCTGTTCGGCATGAGCGCGCGGCTGGTGCAGCAAAAGGGGCTCGACCTGGTGCTGCGCGCCGCGGCGCTCTCGTCCGTCGATGCCCAGTTCGTCTTCCTGGGCTCCGGGGAGCGTCGCTATCACGAGGCGCTCAGGGATGTCGCCGCGGCATACCCCGATCGCGTGGTGGCCGAGTTCGCCTTCACCGACCGCCTGGAGCACCGCCTGCTCGCGGGGGCCGACGTGCTGCTGATGCCGTCGCTGTACGAGCCCTGCGGCTTGACGCAGCTGCGCGCGCAGCACTATGGCGCGATCCCGATCGCGCGCGCCGTCGGGGGGCTGTGCGACAGCGTGGTCGATGACGAAACCGGCTTTCTGTTCGACGACTACTCGCCCGCGGCGCTCGATGCGGCGATCCAGCGGGTGCTCGAGGCCTTTCCCGATCGTCGTCGCTGGCGGACGCTGATGCGCCGGGCGATGACGCGGCGCATCGGATGGGATGCTCCCACCGCGCAGTACGCCACCGTGTACCAGCGCGCTATCACCGCGCGCGCCGCCGCCTGAAGGGGCCGATGGACTTCGTCTTCGCGCTGCACAGTCATCTGCCGTATGTGCTCAACCACGGCCGCTGGCCGCACGGCAGTGATTGGCTCTGTGAAGCGGCGATCGACACCTACCTCCCGCTGCTCGAGCAGCTGCGCGCCCTCGACGCGGAGGGGACGCCCGCACCGGTGACGATCGGGTTCACCCCGATCCTCGCCAACCAGCTGGCCAGCCCCGTGTTCGTCCGCGAGCTGGAGGCGTTCTTCGATCAGCGGCTCAAGGCCTGCACCGAGGCGCCGCCGGCCATGGCGACGACCGGCGATGCGGCCCTCATTCCCCTGGTGGAGTACTGGCGCCGGCACCTCGAGCGGCTGCGCGATCTGTTTCACTCCGCCGGCGGCGATCTCTTGGCGGCGTTCCGCGCGTTTCAGGAGCGCGGCCGGCTCGAGATCATCGGCTCGGCGGCGACGCACGGCTATCTGCCGCTGTTGCACCGCGACGAGAGTATCCGGTTGCAGCTCGGGCTGGGCCAGCGGGAGCATCGCCGCTTGTTCGGCGTGCGGCCGACGGGGTGCTGGCTGCCCGAGTGCGCCTATCGCCCGAAGCATGGACGGCGCCCCGGCATCGAAGAACACCTGATCGACGCGGGCTTCCGCTACTTCTTCACTGACGCGCACCAGGCGCGCGCCGGTCAGGCGCTCGGGACCTACGGGGAAGTCCCGCTCGGCGCCGAGCGATTCGATGCCGAGCGTCATGGCGACGCCGTGGCCCCGCCCATCGCCGCGATCCGCTCGCCGTATCTGGCCTACCGGGTGTCGCGGGCAACGCCCGGTGTCGCGGCGCTGGTGCGCGACCCGCGGTCGTCGCTGCAGGTGTGGAGCCGGCAGCAGGGCTATCCGGGCGACGAGTGGTACCTCGAGTTCCACAAGATTCGCTGGCCCGGCGGGTTGAAGCTGTGGCGTGTCACCGGAAGCGGGATCGATCTGGGGGACAAGCGGTCCTACGAGCCGGCGCGCGCACATCAGCGGGCCGGGGACCATGCCCGCCACTTCACCGATCTGCTGGTGTCGATCGGCGAGGCAAAGGCCGAGCTCGTCGTCGCGCCCTTCGACACCGAGCTGTTCGGCCACTGGTGGTTCGAAGGCGTCGACTTTCTCGCCGCCGTCTATCGGGAGCTGCGCCACCGCCCGTCGGTCCGCCCTGTCACCGGCGGGCAGCACCTCGCAGCGCACCCTCCGAGCACGGGGCTGCGGCTCGCGGAAGGGTCGTGGGGCGTCAATGGTGACCACAGCATGTGGATGAACGACCAGACGCGCTGGACCTGGGACCGGCTGTGGCCGCTCGAAGATGCCTTCTGGGACGCAGTGCCGGCGGCGCTCGCCAATCCCGGCGCGCTCCCCATCGTGGCGCAGGCGGCGCGCGAGCTGCTGTTGGCGCAGGCGTCGGACTGGCAGTTCATCATCTCCACCGGGGCCGTCGCCGACTACGCCGAGCGCCGTTTTGTGGGTCACTGTGAGGACACGCGCCGGCTGCTCGACGGACTGCGCTCGGGTGCCCTCGAAGGAGCGGCCCGACTCGCCGACGAGCTGTGGCAGCGCGACACCGTCTTCCCGGACGTGCTGGACGCAGTGTCCGCCGCGATCGGCGCTCCCGCCTCCGCCATCGGGTGACACGACCAGCTCTGCAGTCCGTAGTGGTGCACGCGCATTTCTACCAGCCACCCCGGGAAGATCCCTGGCTGGAAGAGGTAGAGCGTGAGCCGTCCGCGGCGCCGTTTCACGATTGGAACGAGCGTATCGACAAGGAGTGCTATCGGACGGTGATCGCCGCGCGGCGCCACGCCGCCGACGGCCGCATCGCCGCCATCGTCAACACCCTGGAGTCGATCAGTTTCGACGTCGGCCCGACGCTGCTCGAATGGCTCGAGCGTCATGCGCCGCGCTCGTACGGAGGGATGCTGCGCGCCGACCGGCTCAGCGTGAAGCGCTACGGCCACGGCAACGCGCTCGCGATGCCGTACCACCACATCATCCTCCCGCTCGCCACCCGGCGCGACAAGATGACCGAAGTGCGCTGGGGCATCGCCGATTTCCGGCGCCGCTTCGGGCGATCCCCCGCAGGGATGTGGCTGCCCGAAACCGCGGTCGACGAAGAGACACTCGACGTGCTGGCGGAGGCGGGGATCCGGTTTACGGTGCTCGCGCCCCATCAGGTCGAGGGAGCAACGGCCGACGGCCTGCCGGGACGGTACCCGACGAGCGGCGGCCGGCACATCGCCCTGTTCACCTATGACGGCGCCATTTCCAACGACGTCGCCTTCGGCGGTCTGCTGCACGACGCGCGCACCTGGGCCGACCGTATGGTGGCGCCGGATGCGAGCGGTGCGCGGCGCGCCCTCGTCGCCGTGGCGACGGACGGAGAGACGTACGGTCACCACCACAAGTTCGGCGAAGTGGCGCTCGCCTGGATGCTGGACGCGCTGCTGCCTCGGTCCGACGTGCGGGTCGAGAACTTCGCGGCGGTGCTGGCCCGTCACGAGGCGCGCCACGTGGTGCGGCTCGTGGCGCCGACGTCGTGGAGCTGCGCCCACGGCATAGAGCGGTGGCGCTCCGATTGCACTTGCCGCATGGCGCCCGACCCGAGGGGCTTGCCCATGCAGTGGCGCGCACCGCTGCGACAGGCCTGCGACTGGCTCGCGGGCGAGCTGCACGGCGTGTTCGAGCGCGAGGGCGCGGCGCTGCTCGGCGATCCGTGGGCGGCGCGGGATGCCTACGTCCCCGATGACGCTCCCGAACGCTCGCGTGTGCCGGCGGGGGCGAGCGTGCGGGCGCGCGAGCTGCTCGAGCTCGAGTGGCATGCCCTCAGCATGTTCACGTCGTGCGGCTGGTTTTTCGACGACATCGCGGGGATCGAAGCCCTGCAGGTGCTCCGCTATGCCGCTCGCGCAATCGGCCTCGCCGGGTCCGATGCGGCGCGACTCGAGGCGGGACTGCTCGAGCGCCTGGCGCTCGCGGTCAGTGGCGCGACCGGTGCCCCGACTGGACGGGACTTGTACCTGGCTCAGGTGCGGCACCGGTTCCCGGTGGCGGCTCTGGTCGGGGCGGGGGCGGTGGCGGCCGCGCGGCTCGCGCCCCAGGCTGACGTGGATCGTGACGCCGCCTACGAGGCGCGCGCCGCGGAGGCAGGGGAGCGCACCCGCGTGACGGTGCGACACCGCCGTACCGGGCGGGAGGAAACGGTGACCCTGGGCTGGGTAGAACCCGATCGGCGTCTGGCGGCAGGCCCGCGATTCACCGTGGAAGCGGACGGGAGTCCGTCGCTGGCGCTCGAGCTGGGAGACCTGCCGGAGCGTTATCGGATCCCGATCGCCGCGGCGCTCCGTGGCGCAGTGATCGCCCGCACCCTGACGGCAGATGAGCACAGCCGGCTGGGGGCGGGAACGGCCGCCCTGGCCGACCTACTTACCGATGGGTTGCTGCGAGCGATCGGGGCCCTGGCTTCGCTCCCAGCCGAAGGGGCCCTGGCCCACGTGCTCGACCTGGTGGACGCCCTGGAGCTGACGGCGGGGCACATCCCCTTCGACGTGCAAACGGAGTTCGCTCGGGTGCGGGATGCCCTGACCCCGGAGCAGGTCGCGGTACTGGAGCCGCTATCGCATCGACTGGGATTCGCTGGTAAGCCACTTTAGCGACAGCATGCCGCCAGTAGATTCTTGTGCTCGGTAGCGTGTTGCGAAGTCCATCGTTGTTCTGCGTTCTGCTAGAATCGGCAAAACCTCAAATACACATAACTGTCAGATCCAGCTATACCTGGCCGATTTGTGCTGCAGCGCACAAGGTATAGCATAAGCTATTCTGCTATATCGTATTAGCCATCTCAAGGGTGCCGCACTGTAGGCCGTTATCTGACTAACTGTACGCCAATCCCTACGTTAGGGCACACGCCTTGCCCTCGGGTGCGCTGCCCGGGCTCCGCCCGGTCTCGTTTCGCACTATGCGATCCATTCAACGGGGGGAGTACCAGTGAAGCGTCAGATTCTTTCTTTGGCTGCAGTTGCGTGCCTCGTCGGCCTGACGAGCACCGCCGCAGCGCAGTCCAACAGCGGGAGCATTACCGCCACCGCTCTGGTGCAGCAGCCGATCAACGTCTCGGGTGCCGTCAACCTGTCCTTCGGCAACGTGTTCCCGGGCGTCAACAAGGCGGTCCTCTTGACCGACGCCGGCGCCGGCCGGTTCGACGTGACCGGCCAGGCGAGCACGCCGGTGAACCTCGCGTTCACCGCGCTGCCGACCAACCTCGCCAACGGCGGCAACAACCTGCCGGTGTCGTTCAGCTCGGGCTACAATACATCCAACTCGGCCGCCGGTGCGACGTCGTTCGCTCCGGGGAGCGGGGCGTCGACGAGCTTGTCGGGCACCGGCGCCTTGTTCGTATTCCTCGGTGGCACCGTGAGTCCGGCCGTCAACCAGGCTGCGGGGACCTACACGGCCACCGTGACGCTGCAAGTCACCTACTAAGCCGATTCGCGCGCCCCGGTGGATGTGGAGACGCGCGCGCTCAACGCCGGCAGGGGTCGTTACGGGCCTCTGTCGGCGTGTCGTTCTCCTGTTCTGCGGCATCGCATTGTGGGCGATCCCGGGCGAGGCCCAGCGTCCGCTCACGGTTCAGGGGACGCGGTCGCTGACGTTCGGGTCGCTGCTCGCGGGGGTGAACAAGTCGGTGCTGCGCACCGACCTCATCAACAGCGGCCAGCTCGATATCAGCGGCCCGAAGAACGTTTCGGTGCTCCTCACCTTTACGCTCCCGGCGACGATGGCCGGGCCGGCGGGCGCGACGTTGCCGCTCACCTTCGGGTCGAGCGACGGGGGCTGGTCGCCGCCGCAGCAGATCGGTACACAGACCGGCTTCGACCCCCGGGTTCCGTACACCGCCCCCCTCGATCAGAACGGGAAGGTCTCGGTGTTCCTCGGCGGCACCGCGAAACCCACGGCGAACCAGAAGGCCGGCAGCTACACCGGCACGATCACGCTCACCGTCGTGGTGCTGCCATGAAGCGGGCGCTCGGAATCGTTGTGACGGCGCTGGTCAGCGCCACGGGGCTTGCGGGGCAGGGCGTGATGATCGCGCCGCACGCGGTGTTCATCGCGCGTGGCGCGCGCAGTGGATCCGTCACTCTGATGAATCCGGATACGGCCCCCGTCGAAGTCTCGGTCGAGGTGTTTTACGGGTACACGGCGACGGACTCTGCCGGCCAGCTGATGCTGCGTACCGTCGAGCATCCCGATTCGACGCAACCCTCCGCGGCAGCGTGGCTGCAGGCCTTTCCGCGCCGCCTGACGATCGCGCCGCGCGAGCAGCAGGTCGTGCGACTTCTGGCGACGCCGCCGGCGGGGCTGCCGGACGGCGAGTACTGGGCCCGTCTCGCCTTCACGGCGAAGGCGGGGCAGCTCCCGGTGGAGGGCGTCACCGATACCGCCAACGTGAAGGTCGGTCTCACCCTGCAGGTGCGCACCGTCATCGGGGTGCACTACCGCGCCGGGGTCGTGCGCACCGGCCTTTCTCTCAGCGGCTTGCGGGCGGAGCGCCACGGCGATTCGGTTGTGGTCCACGCGCGGCTCGAGCGAGCGGGCAATGCCGCCTACCTCGGCACGGTGCACGGCACGGTCGTCGGGCCGGGTGGACGATCGGTCGGCGAATTCCGCGTCCCGGTGACGGTGTTCTTTGCCAACGAGCCGCGCTGGGCTGTGGCGATCGGAAGTGTCCCGGCCGCGCGGTACCTGCTGCGCCTGGAAGTCACCACCGATCGCGATGACCTCTCCCAGGATGTCATGCTGCCGTTCCCCGTCGTGCGCGACTCCGTCGAGGTGGCGGCCCTGTGATCCGCCGGCTGCCGATGTTCGTCCTGCTGCTGGCGGCTCCCGTCCTCGCCGCGCAAGGCGCGCAGCGGTCGCTGCCGGATACGGCACGGGCATTCGCCGCCGGGGATCCCGACTCGAGCGTGACCCCCATCCTCATGGAGCTGCGGATCGGCGAGCTGTCCTCTACGACCGTGCAGGCGTATCGCGTGGGCACTGAAGCCCTGCTGCCGGTCGCGCGGCTGCTGACGCTCGCCGAGGCACGCTACCACCTCACACCCGATGGTGTCGTCGAGGCGTCGCTCCCGCCGGGTCCACGCCGCTTTTTCGCCGCCGCAGGGCGCGACACGATGTCGCTGGGAGACCGGCACGTGCCTGTCGAGCCCGGCGCGCTGCTGTTTCGCGACGGCGAGCTGTACGTCCCTTGCCATCGTCTGGGGGAGCTGCTCGGCACGACCATCGTGGTGGATTGGGGAGAGCTCTCCGCCACCGTGATGGATGTCGCGGTGCTGCCGATCGGCCAGCGAGTGCGGCGCGACGCGGCACGCGCGGCGCTGGCGCGGCGACAGACCGATGACGCTCCGGCATTCGAGCCGGGCAACGAGCCCGCGGGATGGCACGGACTGGCGCTCGACTACTCGTACTTCGCCCCGGGCGCTCAGCGGCTCGGTGCCGGGTCGTACGAAGTCACCGCGGGCACCGATGTGCTCGGCGGATCTCTCGCGCTGGGGGCGCGGAGCATCGGACCGGCCGATGCCGGCGTCGTGCAGGGCGTGGGATCGTGGACGGGGGTGTGGGAAGACCACCGTTGGCTGAAGCAGCTGCGCGTGGGCGACGGGCTTTCCACGGGACCGCGCCTGCGCGAGCTGCGCGGCATCGCGCTCACCAACGCGCCCTTTCTACGCTCGACCGTCGTCGGCAGCAGCGCGTACATCGGACGGGTCGACCCGGGGTGGTCGGTGGAAGCGTATCAGGACGGCCGGCTCATCGCCGTCGACACCGCCGACGGCGCCGGCCAGTTCGGGTTCAATCTCCCCGTGCGCTACGGCGAGAACCCCGTCGACTTCATCGCCTACGGCCCGCTCGGCGACGTGCGCCAGTTCGACCGCACCTATCGCGTGCTGAGCGACCTGTTGCCGGGGCGGCGCTTCGAGTACGGCGTTTCGGGCGGCGCCTGCCGCGATCCGCGCTGCCGGGCGAGCGCGAACCTGGATCTGCGCTACGGGCTGACGCCGCGGGTGACGCTCCAGGCGGGCGCAGACCGGTTCTGGCGTGACAGTCTCGCCGATCTGTGGCATCCCTATGCCCAGGTGACGGCCAACCCGTCCAACAATTGGGCGCTGGAGCTCGCCGGTGTCGGGAACGCGCTGGCGCGGGGAACGGTGCTGTTCGAGCCGTCGCTCGACCTGCAGCTGAGCGCCCAGGCGACGCTGTTCGACACGCACACCGCCGCGCCGATCGTAACGGTGCCTGGCCAGCGCTCCGCGTGGTCGCTCGCGGCGTTCGTGCGGCCGCTGCATCGCGACGGCCTGTTCTACTTTGAGAGCAACCTCGATCAGATCAACGGCGTAACCGGGGCAACGACACGCGGGCGACTGAGCGCTTCGGTGCAGCTGGGACAGACGCGCCTGATGCCCTACGTGCGCGCCGAGCGGCAGGCGGTCGGTGCGGGCGGGTCGGCCGCGACGCAGTCGTTCAGCGGCGTCAGTGCCTACGTGCTGCCGGCGCCGAGCCGCGGCCCGGTGCTCGGCTCCACGTTTTTCCGCGCGACGCTCGAATCCCGCATGTCCGGAGGGTCGGCGGCGTTGAATCAGGCGGCCGTCTTCGCCTCGCGTCCGTTGTGGAACGGCGTGAGTCTCGAGACCGGCGTCGCCTGGCAACGGGGCACGCGGGGCCCGATTGTGCAGATCACCCTCAACACCTATCTGTCGGCGATCCGCTCGTACACGTCGATGAGCGCCGGGCCCGGTACGCCGGCGAGCGTCTCACAACTGCTACAAGGATCGCTGTTGTGGGACCGCGCCGCCGGCGGCTTCACCGCCGCACCCGGCCCGTCCATCGCCCGCGCGGGCGTCGCCGGTCGCGTGTTCCAGGACGTCAACCAGAACGGTCGCTACGACCCCGGCGAGCCGCTGCTCCCCGCTGTGCGCGTCATCGTGGGAACGCGGCCGGTCGTCTCCGACTCGAATGGAGAATTCCGGGTCTGGGACCTGCTGCCCTTCGAGCCGGTGAGTGTGCTCGTCGATTCGATGAGCATCGACTCGCCGTTGCTCGTGCCCGCGTTCGGGATGGCCACGCTCGTGCCCAACCCGAACCGCTTCCGCCCGCTGGATATCCCGATCGTGGCGGCCGGGGTGATCGAGGGGAGGATCTGGCGCGCCACCGGGGGTACGCGCGAGCCGGTGGGAGCGATCCCGCTCGTGCTCACCGACCACCGCAGCGGCACACGGCGCCACTTCGCCTCGTTCTCGGACGGCACCTTCTACCTGATGGGTGTGAAGGCGGGCGACTACGAGCTGACGGCCGAAGACGGCGCCCTGGTGGGCTCGGTTCGATTCCCACTCGCGCCCGCAGCGGCCGCCGCGGGCCGGTCGGGACTGGAGCTGCTGCTCACCGCTCGCTGATCGCTCGCCGCTCGAGGCTCCAGCGCAGCGCCGGCGGCGTCACGAGCGTCGTGACGATCACCATGATGACGATGGCGGAATAGGTATCGCGGTCGATGATCGCGGTCCCCTGCAGGGTCAGCCCGAGTCCCAGATTGGCGAAGATGAGTCCGACCTCGCCGCGCGGGATCATCCCGATTCCGATGGACAGCCGGTCGAGGCGGCCTCCGATCGCGCCCAGCGCGCAGGCCTGCTTTCCCACGATGGCCGCGACGGTGAGCAGGGCCGCGAGCCCGAGGATCTCGGGGCGCGCAAAGGACGTCAAGTCGACCCGCATACCCATCAAGACAAAGAACAGCGGAACGAGAAACGCTGCGATTGGGTGGAGCAGGTCCCCGAGCTGACGCTCCCCGCGTTCGGTGAACGACTTGTAATGCACGTCCTCCAGGATCAACCCCGCCGCGTACGCACCCACGATAGCGGCCAGTCCGATCCGCGAAGCGAGATAGCTGAGGGCGAAGCAGAACACCAAGGCGGTGCCGAGCAGGACCCCGCGGCCGCTGAGGCGCGAGGCGAGGCCGAACAGGCGCGGCGACAGGTACAGCCCGAGGACGATGGACCCGATCAGAAACAGAGCCGCCTTCCCGACGATGACGCCCACGGTTCCATAGTCGACGGGATTTCCGCCGGCGGTCGACCCGATCACCCCGCTGAGCACGGCCAGGATGACGAGCCCGAGGACGTCGTCGACCACCGCGGCTCCCAGGATGACCCGCGCCTCGGCGGTCTTGCTCTTTCCGAGGTCCTGTAACACGCGCGCGGTGATCCCGACGCTCGTCGCCGTCAGCGTTGCGCCAAGGAAGGCGTGGGTGTACGGGCTGGCGCCTGGCAGGAGCAGGGCGCCGACCATCCAGCCGAGCAGGAATGGGGCGAGGACGCCGAGCACCGCCACGAGCGTCGCCGTCATGCCCACTTTCAGCATATCGTGCACGGTGGACTCGAGACCGACTTCGAAGAGCAGGATGACGACACCAATCTGGGCGAGCACGTCCAGCGTGGGGTTGGCCTTCCAGCCCTCGAAGGCCGTCCAGCCGAGCAGTCCCAGGTTCCCGAGCACGACTCCGGCGATGAGCTCGCCCAGCACAGCCGGCTGGCGGGCACGTGTCGCGAGGTCGCCACCGAGCTTCGCGGCGGCCAGCATGATCGTCAGGGCCGCGAGGATGACGGGCACCGGAGCGCCGCTGTCCGCAGCCGGGGCGAGGGGGAGGGCGGCGGTCAACGCGTCACGTTGCAGCGGGCGTTTCCGCCGCTCGACTCACGTTCCCGGCGCGGGCAGTCCAGTGAATCAGATCACGGGCCCAGCGATAGACGTTGAACGCAGCGACGCGCTCGCGCATCCGGCCCATCCGCTCCCGGCGTTCGGACTCCGGCATCTCGACGGCCTGGTGAATGGCGTTGGCGAATTCCTCGATATGGTAGGGGTTCATGATCAACGCGTCGGGCAGCTCGCGTGCCGCGCCGGCGAACTCGGACAGGATGAGAACGCCATCGCCGTCATCGTGAGCAGAGGCGTACTCCTTCGCCACCAGATTCATCCCGTCGGCCAGGGAGCTCACGACGCAGATGTTCGCGAGACGCATCCAGACCCGGACGCTTGCCGGTGCATGGTGGCCGACGAAGAGATGGATGGGCTTGCGGAACTCGCGCTGGAATTTCCAGTTCACCTCGTCCGTGAGGGCTTCGACTTCCGCGACGAGGTCGCGATACCGCTTGAGGTGGGTCCGCGACGGGGCGCCGAGCTGGACGAACACGAATCGCCCGATCCACTCGGGGTGTTTCTCCAGGAACCGCGCGACCGCGCGGATGCGATCGGGGATGCCCTTCGTGTAATCGAGGCGGTCCACGCCCAGCGCGACCACGGCATCGTGCAGGTTGTAGGCCACCCGCAGCCGCTCGACCTCGGCGTCGAGGTCCTCGCCGTGGGCTACCTCCCGCTCATCCCAGCTCTGGATGCTGATGGGGAACGGTCGCACATGGGTCATGCGTTTCCCCTGCCAGACACCGAACTGGTCGAGGTCGACCCGTACCTCGAGGGTGCGATCGACGGTGTCGAGGAAATTGTTGCAATGCTGTTGCAGGTGGAATCCGACCATGTCCGCCCCCAGCATGCCGCTGAGGATTTCGGCCTTCCAGGGGCAGCTGCGGAACGCTTCGGGAGCGGGCCAGGGGATATGCCAGAAGATGGCGATCGCGAGATCGGGACGTCGTGCCCGCAAGAGTCCGGGCAGGAGAGCGAGGTGATAGTCTTGGACGAGAATCACTGCCGGCGCGGACCCGACCTCCTCCAGCACCGCCTGCGCGAAGCGCTCGTTCACGGCGACGTACTGGCCCCAGTCGTCGGTGCGAAACTCGGGGCGTTCGTGAACCGCGTGGCACAAGGGCCAGAGCCCCTCATTGGCGAACCCGTAATAGTAGCCTTGCTCTTCCGTACGGGTGATCCAGATCCGGCGCAGCGTGTAGCGGCCTTCTCCCGGCGGGACGACGAGGCGTCCTTCGGCGTCGGCGGTGTCGGCGTCCGCGTCCCCCGAGCCATTCGCGACCCACAGGCCGCCGCAGGCGCGCAGCACGGGATCGAGGGCGGTGACGAGGCCGCTCGCCGGAACCAGCCAACGGACGGTCTCCTGCTCCCGCATGTGCATGTACGGTTCGCGGTTCGAGACCACCACGAGCTGCGCTCCCCCCAGCGAATCCATGACGTGGTTGCGCAGCCGCTCCCGTGTCCACGACCGATCGATTTCGGTTGCCTGACGCGCCAGCGTGCGCGCGCTGGAGCGGGCGGCCTTGAACGACGCGGCGAGCCGTTCGCTTTCCATCGTCAACGTCCGCAGCGGCAGTGCCGGCGGCGGATCCTCGAGCGCGTCGTCCAGCCGCAGCTTCCGCATCCACGTCGCCAGCGCGGCAAACGATCCACCGAAGACGTTGTAGGCGCTCCCCAGCGTGGTCACCGAAATCAGCAGCGCCAGAAACGCCAGCACCAGTGCCGCATTCGTGATGCGGCCCGTCACCTGCCGATCGATGAACGAGGCGTCGTGGAACACCGCCAGCGCTCCGAGGGGAAGGCTGTCGGTCCCCGGCACGGGCGTGGCAAGAAGCCGCACTTTCATCGCGCCGTCTTGAATCAGGGAGACGACCTCCGGGGCCCCGGCGAGTACCGCCCGCAACGGTTCGGAGGCGCAGCCGACCAGATCCTTGACCGCGCTCGACTGCGCCGCCGTGCTGCCGTCCGCGCGACATAACAGGACGCCGATGGTGCGGCTCTGTCCCTG
Source organism: uncultured Gemmatimonadaceae bacterium (assembly GCA_964641815.1). GTDB lineage: Bacteria > Gemmatimonadota > Gemmatimonadetes > Gemmatimonadales > GWC2-71-9 > DASTHG01. Next base: position 26,440 of record CAZXKN010000010.1, read on the forward strand.
GAACCGGTTGGCGAGGACGGTGGGATTGATCCGCCGCTCGTCGAGGCCTTGCTCGGCCAGGGGCATCAGGGCGTTCGTCACCGCCCGCGCCCGCCGATCGAGCTCGTCCAGCGAGCTGCGCCGTTCGAGCCGCGCCTGCAGAAACGCGACGGCGCCGAGCACCAGCCCCGTGATCCCGGCGATCGGCGCTACGAAGCGCAGCCACAAGGCGCGATAGCGTGGCATGGATCTCCTTGGCGAGACGTCTCATTTTCGGTCCCTGCCGCAGCCTGGTCAAGGGGCCCCAGGTGCTTCGAACTCAATATTCATATCGAAGTATGTGCGGCGGGGCCGCCCCTTACTCGACGTGAATCGTGATCTTCATGCCCAAGGCGACGTGCGGCAGGCAATACGCCTTGTAGGTGCCGGCGGGTGCTCCAGCGAAGCTGACGTCGTACGTCTGGTTGGGCGTCGTCAACAGCGGTCCCGTCAAGTCGGCCATCGGCGTGGGCATGGCGGCGCGTAACACGGCCGCGGCACCGGGCGGGATGGAGTCGGCGTAGAAGGTCACATTGTGCGGGCCCCCCGAGCGGTTGATGAATCGGACCGTCGTCCCCGATTTGATCGTGAGCGTGTTGGGGGCGTAGGCGGCCTGGGTCGAGCCGTTCCCCGTCATCCGCACCTCCACGATGGCAGGCGGCGCCGTCAGGGCCGGCGCCGGAGCGATGGACGTGGCCGAGTCGGTCGTCGGCGAATGCACGGCCGCCTGGCTGCGGCCTCCACAGCCCAGCAGGATGCCGAGCAGGAGGCCACGGGTGGGGTGGGTACGGAATGAGCGCATGGTCAGCCTCCGATCTTGTTCACGTGCCGCAACAGGGAATGCCGGGGCCCTGCGGCTGGTCCCCACGACGGGGTGGACCACGAGGGGCCTCGGGGGTGTGGCGTTGTACCCCGCAGCGCGGCATGCGACGGTTCGTCCCCCGGATTGCCCGCCGGAGAATATTTCGATATAAATATTCATAACGAAACAACTCGCGAGTTGCCATGTTGCCTTCGGGTACCTCCCCCATTTCCCCCCCGCGTGCGCGCCCGGGCAAGCCGGGCGATACCGCCGCCATCGTGCAGGGTCTGCGCCGCATCGTCAAGGCGCTCCAGACCTACTCGCAGGACGTCCGCTCGGGGTACGGGCTCACCGGCCCGCAACTGTGGGCGCTGAAGATGCTGCAGCGCCAGGGGCCCATGCCTGCCGGACTCCTCGCCGACGCGCTCGTCGTCAATCAGAGCAGCATCTCGGCCCTGGTGGATCGGCTGGTGCGACGTGGCCTGGTGCGCCGCATCCGCGGACGCGATGACCGCCGCATCGTGCAAGTCGCCTTGACGGGTCGCGGCAGGGCATTGGTCGTCGATGCCCCGGAGGCCGCCCAGGGACGCCTGTTGCATGCCCTCGAAGAGATGCGCGCGTCCGACGTGCGGCGGATCCGTCGCGCCATGGATCAGCTGGTGGACGCGATGGAGGCCACCGACGTCAAGGCGCGATTCTTCTTCTCGGACGAGTGAGGGACCCGGGATTGCTCAACCCATGAGCACGGTCAAGCGGCCGCTGCTGCGGCAGCGCCAACTGATCATCGATGCGGCCCTGCTGGGCGTGGCGGGAGCCGCGGCCGCGCAAGTGTTTACGCTGCTGTTGCGCGGCGCCACGGGGCTGTTTCTCGGCGTCATCGCACAGTACCAGCCTCCCGGGCTGCCCAACGAAGGAGGGACCCTCGTCGAAGTCGTCGGTCGACACGGTCTCTGGCTGGTACCGGTAGTGACCACCCTCGGCGGGTTGTTGGTCGGCATTCTGGTCCAGCGGCTGGCGCCGGAGACCGAAGGCCACGGTACCGATACGGTCGTGCACGCGTTTCATCGCACCGAGGGCGTCCTGCGTCCGCGCGTTACCCCGCTGAAGCTGCTGGCATCGGCCTTGACGATCGGTTCCGGCGGGTCGGCGGGACGCGAGGGTCCGATCGCGCTGGCGGCGGCGGGCGTGGGATCGTGGTACGCCCAGTTTACCGATCGCTCCGCGGCGGATCGTCGCGTGCTGGTCGTCGTCGGCATGGCGGCGGGTATCGCGGCCATCTTCCGCTCCCCCATCGGCGCCGCGCTGTTCGCGATCGAGGTGTTGTACCTCGATATGGAGTTCGAATCGGCGGCGCTGCTGCCCGCCTTGCTCGCCTCGATCATCGCCTACGCGCTCAACGGGTTCTTTGTCGGGTGGCAGCCGCTGTTCCGTGTCCCCACGCAGCTCACCCTGCCGAGCCTGATCGACAACGGCTGGTACCTGGTGCTTGGCCTCGCGGGCGGAGTGGTGGCCGCAATCGTCCCGCTGGTCTTCTATGGCACGCGCGACCTGTTTCGGCGCCTCCCGGTGGCGAACGAGCTCAAGCCCGCCATCGGTGGCTTCGGGATGGGGCTCATGGCGCTGGCCTGGCCCGGCGTCATCGCGGGCGGATACGGGTGGATGCAGCTGGCCATCGACGGCCGGATCACCGCCGGCGTGCTGCTCGCGCTGCTGCTCGTGAAGCCGGTGGCGATGAGCCTGACGATCTCGTCCGGAGGTTCCGGCGGCGTGTTCGCGCCGTCGTTATTCATCGGCGGCATGCTGGGCGGGTTACTCGCGGCGCTCGCGCATCAGCCGGCCGCGCCGCTCGTGGTCGTCGGAATGGCGGCGGTGTTCTCCGGCGCGGCGCACGTCCCGATCGCTTCGCTCATGATGGTGACGGAGATGACCGGCGGGTACACGCTGCTCGTGCCGGCGTCGCTTGCGGTGTTGGTCAGTTACCTGGTGCAGCGCCGGCTGACATCGCGGTTCCGCTACCACGGGCTCTACGAGGCGCAGGTGACTGGGCGCGCCGACTCTCCCGCGCACCACTCGGAACACTTGAAGATCGCCCTCCGGTTGCTGCGGGAGCGCCGGGTGCTGGAACCAGGCGACGTCGGGCAGGTCGACTTCCTGTCGCTGCTGCGCAGCGGCATTCCCGTCGAATTGCCCGGCGGACGGCGTCTCGTGATCGGCGTGGTCCGGCAGGATTCCCCGTGGCGCAACCGCACGCTCGCCGACGCGGGAGCGCTCGACGAGGATACGCGCGTCTTCGCCATCATCCGCGGCGAGCACATGATGGTGCCGCGGCCCGACACCGTAGTCCAGCCCGGCGACCGCATCCTGCTCGTCACCACGCTGGACCGGATGGAGCGCCTCAAGGAGCATCTCGACAAATGGTGAGGACGCGCGCGCGGAGCCGGCGATGCGGGTGATGATCTGCGGCGCGGGCATCGCCGGCCTGACGCTGGCGTCGTGTCTCACGCGTCGCGGCATCACGCCGCTGCTCGTCGAGCGGGCCGGCCGCCTGCGCGATCAGGGGTACATGATCGACTTCTTCGGGTCGGGATTCGCCGTCGCCGCTCGCCTCGGGCTGCTGTACGAGCTCGAGCAGATCCACTATCCCGTGTCGAGCCTCACCGTGGTGGATCGGCGCGGCGGCATCCGGCTTTCGCTCCCCTATCGGGTATTGCGGCGTCGCCTCTTCGACGACCGGCATTTCAACTTCATGCGCGGTGACCTGGAGCGCCTCCTGTACGACCGTATTGTCCGACACGTGGAGGTCCGCTTCGGCGTCACGGTGGCGGCGTTGGAAGAGCGGGCGTCGGGGGTGGTGGTGCGTCTGAGCGATGGCTCGGAACACGAATGCGACCTCGTCGTCGGCGCCGACGGCGTGCATTCCGACATCCGCCGCCTCGTGTTCGGCGCGGAAGAGCGGTGTGCCCGGTTTCTCGGGTGCTACGCCGCCGGATACGTCCTGCGGACTGCTCCTCCCGACGTCGCGGGCAACGATGCGTTCGTAACGCTGTCGGTTCCACGACGGCAGGTCGCCGTCTATCCGCTGCGCGGCGGTGGGGTGGCGACGTTCTTCCTGCATCGGGTGAGCGGACGGAGCCTCGATCGCCGCCGTGCGTCCGCCGTGCGGGAGTTGTGTGCGGTCTATGGGGACCTCGATTGGGTCGTCCCGGCGCTGCTCGACGGTGCCGCAACCGCCCCCGACCTGTTCTTCGACGCGGTCTCGCAGATCGAGCTGGCGCACTGGAGCGCCGGCCGCGTCGTGCTGCTCGGCGACGCCTGCTATTGCGTGTCGCTGCTGGCCGGGCAGGGAGCCGGGATGGCGGTGACCGGCGCCTACGTCCTGGCCGAGGAGCTGGCGGCTGCCAGCGACATTCCGTCGGCGCTGTCTCGCTACGAAGCCCGGTTGCGGCCCGGAATCGAACGGCTGCAGACGGCGGGACGGCGCGTCGCGGATTGGTTTCTGCCGGACACCCCGGTCCGTCTCGCGCTCCGCAACCTCGCGTTGCGGATCTCCACCTGGCCGGTCGCGGCGGCGGTGGTGCGCCGCCGCATGGGCGCCGAGAGCGTGCTACGTGACTGAATGCCGCGCCGCCTGCTGCGCTACGGTGGCTCCAGCAGAATCCGCGTCTCGCAGCGGAGCTCTCCGAAATCGACCTCGAGGCCGGCGAACAGAGACAGCGACACGATTCCCAGCGTGGCGAGCAACCGGATGGTCTGGTCCTGCGCGAACAGCCCCACGCCCAGGCCGGCCGCCACGCCCAGGCCGACGCTGCTCACCGCGCTCGGCAGACGAAAGCGGTGTCGGTCGGCGGCAACCCGCATCAGGCTCATGCCACTCGATGGGCTGCGTCGTCGGGCAGCATCCGGATCGTCCGGATCGGGAACGGGATCTCGATCCCCTCGACCCGATACCGCTGGTGCAGACGCTTGATGAACTCGTGCTTGAGCAAGTACTGCGCAACGTAGTCCTTGCCGCGCAGGATCACGGTGAATTGGATGCTCGAGTCGGCGAACGTGTGATATCGAATGAACGGCGCGAACATCGGGACGCCACCGTCCACCTCGCGCATCACCTGCTGCCCCACCTCCATGGTGAGGCGTTCTACTTCGTCGAGATCGGAGTCGTAGCTCACGCCGACCTCGACCAGCACCGCCTGCTCCGGATCGGGGAGGCTGAAATTCGACGTGCGGGCGGCACCCAGATTCGCGTTCGGGACGATAATGACGTTGTTGGGCAGCTGGCGAATCGTGGTGTACCGCCAGGTGATGTCCTGGACATAGCCTTCCTCGCCGGTGCTCAGACGTACGAAGTCGCCCGGCCGCACCTGGCGGGACAGCAGGATGTGAATGCCGGCGAAGAGATTCGCGAGAGTGTCCTGGAGCGCCAGCCCCACCGCGAGGCCGCCGACGCCGAGCGCGGTGAGCAGGGGGGTAACCGAGATCCCGAGGGTCTGGAGCACGACCAGGCCGCCGAGCAGCAGGATCGTGACCTGCACGAGGTTGGTGAGCAAGCGGACGGAGGGCAATGCTCCGAGGGCGGTGGTCGCGTGCGTGCTGACGACGCCGCCGGCGATCCGGGCGAGCGACCAG
>CAZXKN010000011.1:0-19763 GCA_964641815.1 uncultured Gemmatimonadaceae bacterium
GCGGCTGGTTTTCAACGATCATCTGAATGCCATCATGGCGCTGGGCTTCATGGCCGTCGTGGCGCTGCTGCTCGTCGTCTCCATCCGCGAGTGGTGGCTGATCCTCTCGCGCCGCAAACAGGTGACCCTGACGGAGACACCGTTCGTGGAGAGCGTGTATGCGCGGTGAACCGGGGCGGGAGAAGGCGGACGAAGGCGGGCGAGGTTGGCGGCGCATACTCGGCCGAGTCATCGGTGCGCCGGACTATGAGTCGTACCTCGAGCATTGCCGCGAGGCGGGACACCAACCCCGGATGACCGAGCGTGAGTTCGTGAACGAGTTCTTTGCATCCAAGGGAAAAGGAGTCCGCTGTTGCTGACCGATGCCCAGAGCCGTCTGACCAGCGCCCTCGCGGGACGCTACACGATCGAGCGCGAGCTGGGCGCCGGGGGAATGGCGACGGTGTACCTCGCGCACGACGTCCGCCACGATCGCAAAGTGGCGCTCAAGCTGCTGCGGCCCGAGCTGGCCGCCATCCTCGGGGGCGAGCGGTTCCTCAAGGAAATTCGCCTCACCGCCAACCTGCAGCACCCGCACATCCTCGCCTTGCACGACTCCGGTGAAGCTGACGGGCTCGTCTACTACGTCATGCCGTACGTGGAGGGCGAGTCGCTGCGGCAGCGGCTCACCCGCGAGCATCAGCTGCCGATCGAGGAGACGATCCGCATCGCGACCGAGGTCGCGGGCGCCCTGGACTACGCGCACCGCCACGGCGTCATTCACCGCGACATCAAACCCGAGAACATCCTGCTGCACGACGGCTCGGCGCTGGTGGCCGACTTCGGCATCGCCCTCGCCGCCTCGCGCTCCGACAGCGGCACGCGGCTCACCGAAACGGGAATGTCGCTCGGCACGCCGCACTACATGAGCCCCGAACAGGCGATGGGGGAGCGCGAGATCACCGCCAAGAGCGACGTCTACGCGCTCGGCTGCGTGGTCTACGAGATGCTGTCGGGTGAGCCGCCGTTCACCGGGCCCACCGCCCAGGCGATCGTGGCGCGCGTGATGACGGAGCAGCCACGCAGTCTCACCCTGCAGCGCCACTCCGTTCCGCCGCACGTCGAAGCGGCGGTCAATCGAGCGCTCGAAAAGCTGCCGGCCGACCGGTTCGCCACGGCCGCCCAGTTCGCGGACGCGCTCACGCGTCCCGACCTGACGACGGCCCGGACCGCTGCGTCGCCTGCCCTCGCCCCGCGGGCGGAGCGGTGGCGCCGCTGGTTTGGTGTGGCGGCGGGCGTCGCCGCGGTGTTCGGCGGCGTCGCGGCCTGGGGTTGGCTGCGAAATCCGCGCGCGGTCACGACGCGGCAGTACATCGGCCTGGGAGACAGCGTCGTGCTGTCGACGCAGTTCCCCTCGATGGCGCTGTCTCCCGACGGATCGCTCTTCGTCTTCAAGGATGATCGCCAGAACGGGCGGCTCTGGATGAAGAAGCGGGGGGAGTTGAACGCCACGCCCCTCAATGGGACGGAGCGAGCCCAGAACCCCGTGTTCTCCCCCGACGGCCAGTGGGTCGCGTTCCTCGCCGACAGCCGCCTGAAGAAGGTGCCGGTGAGCGGTGGACCGAGCGTGACGGTGGCCGATTCGGCGGCCCCCGGCTTCGGAGGTGTGGCCTGGCTCGACGACGGCACCCTGGTGTACGTCCCGCCGAATCTGCTCGAGCTGCGGCGGGTGAGCGCGACGGGAGGTCCGAGCACCCTCATCTTGAGCAGTCGGAATACCACGATCACCGGAGGCGGAACGGGGCACCCGGTAGCTCTGCCCGGAGCCCGCGGCGTCCTGTTCCAGCTGTGCGCCTCGAGCTGTGTGACGGTGAGCGTACACGTGCTGGACCTGCGCACCGGCAAGGAGAAGCCGCTGGTCAACGACGCGATACAGGGCTGGTATCTCCCCGATGGGCGCTTGTTTTATGTGCGTCGTGATGGCGTGGGCCTCATCGCGCCGTTCGATCTCGGTCGTCTCGAGATCACCGGACCCGCCGTCCCGGTGCTTGACGGAGTTGCGGTCTCGGCCAGTTTCGGATTTGCGCAGCTCGCGTGGTCCACGTCCGGGACGCTCGCGTACGTCCGCGGCACTGGCGGGACGACCGAAAACCTCCTGGTCCGCGTGAGTCGTGATGGCAGCGTCGCCCAGGTCGATACGAGCTGGTATGGTGGATTCAACTCCATCTCCCTCTCACCCGATGGGCGCCGGCTCGCGGTCGGCACCGGTGTCGGCGTATCGAACATCTGGATCAAGCAACTCGACCACGGCCCCTTCACCCGCTTGACGTTCGGGGTCCAGGACCGCCGGCCGTTCTGGTCACCAGACGGACGGAATGTGGCATTCCTGCGCGACAGCGGAGGCTCGAGCGCGGCCTTCGAGCGCCCGGCCGACGGCAGCGGCCAGGATCACCTGTTGCTCCGCTTTGATCGCATGATTCAGGAAGGTGAATGGTCCAGCGATGGACGCTGGATCCTCGCGCGCACCGACAACGCGCAAGCCGGCGCCGGCGATATCGTGGCCGAGCGCGTGGACGGGGGTGGCGCCCCCGTGCCGGTTGCTGCCGGCGCGTTCACCGAGCTCAATCCGGCCCTCTCGCCCGACGGGCGCTGGCTGGCGTATGCGTCGGACGAGTCGGGGATCAACGAGGTGTACGTGCGCCCGTTCCCGGACGCCAACGGCGGACGCTGGCAGGTGTCCAACGGCGGTGGCTCGGAGCCCCGCTGGTCGCGGACCGGGCGCGAGCTCTTCTACCTCGACGTCGATCTCCACTTGAGCGCCGTCCAGGTACAGCCCACCGCGACGTTCGCCACCGGCGGCCGTGCGTCGTTGTTCGACGCGTCCAACTTCGTAATCGCCGGCTTTCATCAGTCGTATGAAGTGGCCCCGGACGGGCGCTCCTTCTACTTCATCAGCCCGCGGCGCGCGACGACCACCGCAGCCCCCCAGATCGTGTGGGTCGACAACTGGTTCGCTGACCTGGCGGCGCGCCGGGGCCGGTAGCCGGGAGGAGCGGGGCTAAGCCGGCACGCGCCGCTTCTTCTCCGAGCGACCGTTGATTTCCCGAGCGACGGCTCCAATGGCCGCCACGGCGCCGGCCGCCAGCGCCGCCTTCCCTGCTGTTTTCAGTACGCGGCTCGCCTGCTGCAGCGTACGCTGCATCTTGCGCCGGCGCGCCGCCGTCTCCGCCTTCTGCCTCGCGACCTTTATCAGCGCGTCAGCTTGATGGGCGGCGGCCACCGCGAACCGCTTCGCCTCCCGTCCCGCGCTCAGAATTCTGGATTTCCACTGTTCACGATCCGGCATAATCACCTCCGCGTGAGAAGCCTACAGGGGTGAGTACCGGATGCCTGGTGTAAAAGTTTCCTCGGAGACCAACCCTGGCTGCGGTCCGTTACGTCCCCGTGGTCCGGCGAGGCACTCGATTTCTACGCGCGCGGTCAAGGAACCCCGCATTTCACCCTCCAGCGTACCTTCTTCAAATCGGCGTCCGAAACCACCCGAGCGGCCGCGTCGGCCCCCTGAACGAACACATACCCGGCACTCTCGGGCGGCAGCGCGAGGCGCACCGTCGTGGTCGCCGCTGCCGTGCCGAGCAATTGCGCTCCCGCGGGGCTGAACGCGTAGACCAGGACGGCGGTGCGGAGGGGATTCGTTAGCTCGACGACACGCCCCTGCGGGCACTCGGCCACGGTGGGTGGGGCCGGCGGCGCCTGAGGCCTGACCCGCACTTCGACCGGAAACCGCACCAGGCCGGGGACCGGAATTTGATTGATCAGCTCCGGGGTGAAATGCAACAGCTGCACCGTGCTCACGGCCACTCGATCGAGATCGGGGTTTCCCGAGGGAATCTGCACCTTCAACGCCGCGAGCGACCCGTCGGGTTGGACCAGGAACTGCAGCACCACCCGGCCCGGCGGGGCACCGGCGGACTGCATTGCCGCCGTGTAGCGACGTACTTCCACCTGGCTCCGCACCACCGGCGGGCACTCGAGCGCCGGCGCGAGTCGCAGGCGCGACTCGCGGTTCAGATCGATCCGGATGAGTACCCGCGTGGCGATCCGGTCCTGCAGCGCACCAAGCAGGGCGTCGCGGATCTGCGCCCGCAACGAGTCCGGCAGTGTCGTCTCGACGATGACCAGACTGTCGGGGCGTGGGCCAAATTCCTCATGCCACGCCGTATCCGTTGGCCAGAACGCGAGCGCAGCCACGACACTCCCGGTCCCGAAGCGGGCGACGGCCCGGCGGAGCGCGGTCGTATCGAAGAGCAGATCGACCGCCGGTAACGGTTTCTTGGTGACGGAGCATTTCTGGCCGGGCGGGGGCCGCCAGGGAGCGAGGAAGAGGCTGCGGGGATCGGTGTGGGCGGGGGCGCAGGCGCCTTGGCCCAGGACCACGAGCGTGCCGATCCCCAGTGCGACGCGCCTCATCTGGTCCCCATTGTTATCCTGCCGTCGCGATGCACTCGATCTCCACCCGCGCGCCGAGCGCCAGGCCGCTCCCCGCGATGGTCGAGCGCGCCGGCGGGTCTTTCGGGAAGTACGTCGCGTACACCGCGTTCATCGCCTGGTAGTCGCCCATGCTCGTGAGAAACACGGTGCATTTCACCACGCGCTCGAGCGAGCTGCCTGCGGCGGTCAGCACCGTCTTGATGTTCTCGAACGCCTGGCGGGTCTGCCCGGCGATGCCGGTGTCGGCGAGCTGGCGGGTGCCCGGGGTGTTGCCGACCTGGCCCGCCAGAAAGAGCAGATTCCCGACGCGGGTGGCACTGGAGAACGGGAGCCCCGCGGGCTCGTTGACGTGGATCGTCTGATGGTCCTGCGCGGCAAGTGGTGCGGCGGCAAGTGCAGCAGCAACGACGACGGCGAGACGCATGGATCTCTCCCTGTAGGAATGGTTCGTCCCGTGCTGTGACAATTCTTCGTCCCGTGCCCCCGTTCGCCGACTGAAGTCGGCGCTCGGCGCTGACGCGACACGACATGAATGTCGATGGTCGTCCTTAAGTAATTCTCTCCCCTGCTTCCCGCCCGCACGCTGGAATGGAAGCGCTGCGCTACCGGATTGTGATCTCGAGGCTCACCGATTGCGTGCGGCCGACGGCTACGAGGTCGGACACTTCCAAGGTGACCTGATATCTCCCGGGCGGCAGGGATTGAGGGTCAATCGCCACTTGCTCTGGCATGATGCGGCGCGATGGTGCTTCCCGCGTGTATTCGAGGACGATTCTGTCGCGGGGGCTCAGTAACCGCGCCACGAGCCCACGGCTGGGAGCGAACGTGTAACGCACCCGATAGTGGCTATGGCCGTCGGCGTCGGAAGCGAGACCATAGAGCTCGGCATATGCAAGGACCGGGTGCCCCGCCGGGTAGGTGAGATCGGCCGGGAGTGCACTCAAGATGGGCAATCGGCCAGTAATCGTCGTGTCCGCGGCCAGGACGAGACTGGACAACCGCAGCGCCGAGTCGGCAATGAACGGAACGGTGAAGGACTGGCGCAGGCGACCCAATACGCCCGACGAGTCGACATCGGCCCCGAGATCGTAGCGACCAGGGTTGACGTGCAAGGCAAGCAGGCCTGGCCCGCGCGCCAGCGCCGTCACCGTTCCGAGGCTGTCCCACAGCGCGACCGCCGCGGTCTCTGGAACCGCCCTGAAGTACACATCAACGCCCTTGAGGGAGCCGGCGCCTCGAAACACCGCCGACCACAGGTGCGCATTCAGCGGAGCCGGAACAGACGTCCGCTCAGTTCGCAACAACACACGACCGCTTTCCACTTGTCTCCGGGTGATCGGCATGAAAAGGAAATCGCCTGCGGGATCAGTAGGAGTAAGATGTAACCCGGTTCCGCGCACAAAGCCGATGGTCCGAGGACCTGCCGCGGTGTAGTACAGCCAACCCTCGACGTCGATAGCGCTTGATCCTGGAATCCCGTTGTCGCACGGACGCGCCGGGTCTGGGGTGTTCGCCGTACGCACATCTGGCTTGCCGTAACGGATCCACACCAGCCCGCGGGCATCAAATCCGGCGCGACGCATGACCTTGGCTCCCGCAGTCGAGTCCACGTCGCTCGCGTCGGGGCCAAGACCAGCGGCCGCGAGGGCAGCATCCTGCGAGCCCTCGGGGAGAAACCCAATCCCGCTCAGCGTGTCGACGCCACTCACGCAACCGTGGCTCGCCATCGCCTTGAGATACCCACGGGTCCACGTAGTCGCCAGCGCCCGGCGGCCTGCCGAGTAGAAGAAGGAATTCATCGGGAATTGCAGTGGGAAGTTCTGCTGCACGTAGAGGAGCCGCCGAAAGTGTTCGGCGATGCGCTCGTTCTCGGGCGTCACGAGATCCGGATCGCGGGGACCCCAGAACGCCTCGAAGAACGCTCGCCGCCCGGTCGGCCGCGTGCCGGCATAACGCGCATCCTCGCCCGGTGTCGCGATCATCCACACGGCGTTCCACATCACTTGCGCCGAGTCATCGTTCTCCCGGGCGAGCGCCGAATCGTACCAGGCGTAGCCGGCCGAGTCCCGCATGGTCGCGAAGTTCGCTTCGGCTCGCAGCAGCAGCAACGCTTCGTCGTGCGGGCGTCGGTCGAGGGCGCGGGTAGCGAGGGAGTCCGCGCGGCCCGCCTGGTCCAGGCGCAGCGCGAGCTCAGCTCGGTGCGCCAGCGCAGCGGGGTCGTCCGGGAAGTGCGACAGTGCAGCATCCGCTTTGCGCCAGATGGCAGGGCTCTGATGGACCTGCTTGAATCGCTCCCACGTATCCCGATAATCGGGAGCAACCGCGAAGAGCTTGATCAGGGCGTCTCGCGCCAATGTCTCTCCGTCCTCCTGGTGCAACACGAATCCCACTGTGCTTTCCAGGTAAAGGGGCTCGGGATCGTGGGGCGCGAGTCGCGCAGCCTCGCGGAACTCGTCCAATGCCTGAAAGCGCCCGAACGTGGGCCAGTCCAGCCAGATGCGGCCCAGCAGCAAGTGGGCACGAGCGTCGCCGGGATGTCGAGAGACCAGTCGTTCGGCAACGGCGCGGGCCTGCGGTAGGTCGTGCTCGGCCAGAAGGCTCTCGGCCCTCACGTAAAAATCGGGGTCCTGAAAGAGCAGCAGAACGGCAGCGATCATTTATGCATGTACCCCACGTAAGGCCGGCCGGTGGGGCAGAAGAAGCAGTGCGGTGAAGGACTACAACGCTACTGGTGAACGCGTCCCAGGACTGGCCACAGCGCGGCGACGCCAACCCCCAGCACGGCGCTCGCGAGAAACGCCGCCGGCGCACCGAAGTATTTCGTCGCCAGTCCCAGCAACACCCCGCCCGCGAGCGCCGCGATCCCCGTGACGGCATAGTACACGCCGAACCCACTCCCCTGCTTCCCGCCCGCGAGCCGCGATACGATGGCGCGCTCGGGACTCTCCGTCAGCCCGGCGACGACACCGAAGACGAGAAACAGCGCCCACGCGGCGGCCGGGCTCGCGGCGCGCGCGAATCCGAACGCCACCGCGGCGTAGCACACCCACCCGGTCCACATCGTGCGGCTTGGACCGATCCGGTCCGACAGTTCGCCGCCGATGAAGCTCGTGCTGGACCGCACGACGTGCAGCGCCGCCCACAGCAGCAGCACCGACGTGACCGTCACGCCGAGCTGCTGCGTGCGGAGCAGCATGAGGGTTTCGGGCATGCGGAGGAGATAGAAGGCGGAGATGGCGACGATGGGCGTTGGCAGGAGACGGTAGGAGACGGTAGGGGGCGGTAGGGGTGTTGCATTCCCCCCTACCGTCTCCTGCCGTCCCCTACCGTCCCCTACCGTCACCGCCTCCTGCCGTCCCCTACCGTCTCCTATCGACCTCACCGCCCACGTTGCCAGCACTAGCACCAGGATTCCCGGGATGATGCTCGCCCCGATCACCCCGCGCAGATCGAGCGTCTTCGACTGCAACAGCCACCACGCCACGAGGGGCCCGAGAATCGCACCGATGTGGTCGAGGCCGCGCTGCAGCCCGAACGCCCGGCCGTGCAGCTCTGCGGGCGTCACGTCGGCGATCATGGCGTCGCGCGCCGGCGAGCGGATCCCCTTCCCGATCCGGTCGGTGACGCGCAGCCCGATCACCTCCCAGGCCGCTCCGGCCAGCGAAATCACGGGACGCACCAGCACGGCGACCGCATAGCCGATGATGACGAGCGTGCCGCGGCGGCGCGGCTCGTCGGCCAACCGGCCGGCGCGGTACTTCACCAGCGCCGAGGTGAGATCTGCCGCTCCATCCAGCGCGCCGAGCGAGACGGCGCCGCCGCCCAGCACGCCGGTGACGAACGCCGGGAGCAGGGGGTAGATCATCTCGCTCGCGAAGTCGTTGAGCAGCGAAACGAGACCGAACAGTTTGGCGGCGCGGGGGAGCTTACTCACCGAGGCCCAGTCCCCACCGGATCAACGTGACCGGCAGGCCGCCGTAGGCGAGTATGGCGTCGTGGAATTTGCGGAGTGAGAAGCTGCTGCCCTGCGCGGTGCGATAGTCGTCCCGCAAGCGTAACAGATCGCGCCGGCCCACGGCGTAGCAGAGCTGATAGCCGGGTGTGGCGCAGTAGCGGCTCACCTCCGCCGCGGCGTTGGCGCGATCCATGTGCACGACGTCGACCAGCTGCGTGACGGCGTCTTCGTACGACATGCCGCGGGTGTGCAGTCCGACGTCGAGCACGATCCGCATCGCGCGCCACAACAGGTGCACGCGCTGGAAGAAGCGCTCCTCTGGACCGGTGTAGAATCCCTCATCGCCCATCAGCTCTTCGCAGTACAGCGCCCACCCTTCGACCGTGAGCGGGGTGAAGATGTTCTTACGCGTTTCGGATGGATTCGCCTGGGCGAGGACGAGCTGCAGATGGTGGCCGGGGAAGCCCTCGTGCAGCGACGTCGCCGCGATCTCGTGGCGCGAATGGTCGCGCAGGATGCGCTCGCGCGTCGCCGCGGGGAGCGCCGGATCGGGCACCGTCACGTAGAAGAGCCCGCGGGGATCGGTCGCGTAGGGCCCCGGACTGTCGTAGGCGGCGAAGGGGATCAGCGGCCGCAGAAACTCCGGCGTCGCGATGACGTCGAGGGGCACGGTGGGGACGGGGGCGAGGCCCCGCGCTTCCACGAACTCGCGCGCCCGGTCCATCTCGCGGGCGTAGGCCGCCACGAGGTCTTCTGCCGTCGGGTGGTCGCCGCGCAGCCGGTCTACCAGCGCCGGCCAGTCGTCGTTCCCCGCGATCGTGCGCGCCAGTCCGGCCAGGTCGGCGACGACCTCGTCCCTGAGACGCAATCCGTAGCGCCACAACTCGGGAGCGGTATCCCGCAGCGCGTGCTGGTAGTGCAACAGGAAGTCGAAACCCTCTTCACCCTGGGCGAAGTGCTCGCTCCCCGATTCGACCCAGCGGTCGAGGTCGTGCTCGAAGCTCGCGAGCGCGGCACCGGCACTGTCGGCCGCCGCTGCGATGCGCTGCGCCGCCGGTCCCCCGGCGTAGGCCGTCGCGACTTCGCGCACCAGCAGCAACCCGCCGGGGCACATCTGCAGCGCCGTCTCGGCGAAGAGGCGGACCGGCTCGGTGAGCGCGGTCCGTGCGTCGTCGAGCAGTCTGGGGAGATCCTCGAGCCGCGCCGCCATCGCGGCGGCATTCTGCGCCGAGCCACGGTCGGAGCGGCGCAGCAAGCCGTGCAACCCGCCGAAGAGGTGCGACAGCCAGAACTCGGGGTTCTTCGCCTGCCAGCGATCCTGTTCGAACGAACGGATCATGACGCGGATCTCGTTGAGCAGCGCGGTGCGGTCGATCTCGACCGGCAGCTCGTCGGCGTTCACCTCCTCGAGCGCTGCGGAGAGCGACTTCAGCGCCGCCAGATGCGGTGCCAAGGCGGTGGGACTGAAGCGCCCGAAGCGATCGTCGTAGTCCGTGCGGCCCGCGAGGGTGGCCGCGACCGGATCGAAATGCCAGCGCAGGTCGAAGTACGACCGCTCGAGCTCCCGGAACCCTCCTAGCGCCATGCGCCCTGCCGCAGCAGGCGATGGCATTCCTCCTCGGCGAGCACGCGATCGGCTTTCTTGGCGGCGTCGAACAGCGCCTGGCAGGCAGCTTCGTCGTCGGGGTCGTAGCCGTGGCTCTGCAGCCAGTACTTCACGTTGGAGAGACCGGAGACGGGGGAGATTTCGATCACTTGTGCGAGGCCCAGCTCTGCGGCGGGGACCGAGCTGTAGACGCGGTCGGCGAGCCAGGCATGGCCCTTCTTCTTGGCTTTGATGATCGCCGCGGCGTGGACCCCGGTGCCGGTGCGGAAGGCGTCGCTGCCCATCACGGGATAGTTGAGCGGGATCGGAATTCCCACGGCGTCGGCGACGGTGCGGCAATACTCGGCGAGCTTCGAAAGGTCGGCGCGATGCGCGCCCAGCAGCTTGAGGTTCACGATCAACAGGTCCATCTCGGCGTTACCGACCCGCTCCCCCACCCCGAGCGCCGTGGCATGCACCCGGTCGACACCGGCCTCGATCGCGGCGAGACAATTGATGAGCCCCATTCCCCGGTCGCGATGCCCGTGCCAATCGATCTTTACGGTTTTTCCCCCTACGCCTTTTCCCCCTACGATTTCCCTCCGTACGTATTTCACGAGCGCTTTGACTCCGTCCGGCGTCGCATGCCCGACGGTGTCGGCCAGGCAGATCCGCGTCGCCCCACAGTCGATCGCCGTTCCGTAGAGCAGTTTGAGGGTTTCGGGATCAGCCCGCGTCGTGTCTTCGGTCACGTACATCACGGGGAGGCCGTGACGCACGGCGAACGTCACTGCCTCCTCGGTGGCCTTCCGCATGCGGTCGATCGTCCAGTCTTCGGCGTACTGCCGGATCGGCGACGACCCGATGAACGTCGCCGCTTCGATCGGGATGCCGACCTCCTGGGAGATGCGCACCACCGGCTCGATGTCGGCGATGACGGTGCGGGCGGCGCAGTTCGGGGCGATCGGGAGCTTGTGATCGGCGATCTCTCTGGCGAGCGCGCGGACCTGGTCGACCACGCGCGGGCCGGCGCCGGGGAGGCCGATGTCGGCCGCCACGATGCCGAGGTCCGCCATGAGGTGCAGCAGGCGGCGCTTGGTATCGAGGGAGGGGTCCTTCACGGAGGGCGACTGCAGGCCGTCGCGCAGCGTCTCATCGTTCAGGTCGACGCGGGCGCGCGACCAGTCGAACGGCGCATCGATCCGGTTCCAGTCGTAGATGAGATCGCGCTCGTCCATGCGCGTAGTGTCGCCCCGCAGCCCGTAGCGGTCAAGTAGATTTCGACGCATGGACTCACCCCTGCAGAGCCTGCACCACGTCACCGCGACCGTGGACGAAGCGCAACCCGACGTCGATTTCTATACGCGGGCGCTCGGGCTCCGACTTGTGAAAAAGACGGTGAACTTCGACAACCACTACGTCTACCACTTTTATTACGGCAACGAACGCGGCACCCCCAGTACGATCATGACGACGTTCCCCTATCACGGGTGGGGCGTGCCGGTGGGGACGAAGGGCGCGGGACAGATCCGCACCACGTCATTCTCCATTCCCCGCACGGCGCTCGGGTTCTGGCGCGAGCGGCTCGCCGGTGCGGGGAGAACGATCCGCGATGGCGAGACGCCGTTCGGCGATCCGGTGCTCACCGTCACCGACCCCTCCGGGTTGATTCTCGAGCTCGTCGGCACGGACGGCGACACCCGGACCCCGTGGGTGACCGACGCCGTGGGCGCGGCGCAGGCGATCCGGGGACTGCACAGCGTCACCCTGGAGATCCGCAATCCTGAACGGACGATCGGTTTCGTCAGGGAGCTGCTGGGATTTCGCGTCCTCAACGAAGGACCGGCGCGCACGCGCCTCGCGGTCGGGACGGGAGGCCCCGGGGAGGTGATCGACGTGCTGCACGCGCCCGACGCACCCGCCGCCGTGAACGGCCTCGGCACGGTGCACCACGTCGCCTTCGCCATCTCGGACGCCGCAGAGCAGCTCAAGATCCGCAACGAGCTGGTGCAAGCGGGCGCGCAGGTGACGGAGGTGCGCGACCGGCAGTACTTCCGCTCGATCTACTTCCGCGAGCCGGGCGGGGTGCTGTTCGAGATCGCGACCGTGCCGCCGGGCTTTACGGTCGACGAGACGCTGCCCTGCCTCGGGCAGGACCTGAAGCTGCCGCCGTGGAAAGAGCCGCACCGCGCGGCGATCGAAACGAAGCTGCCGGCACTGACGTGAAACCGCACGCGGGACAACCGCTCGCCACGGCGGGAGCGCCGCTCGGAAAGAGCCCGGTCGCGATGATCCTGGTACACGGCCGCAATGCCCTCCCGGCGAACATTCTGTCGTTCGTTCCTGCATTCGGGCGCCCCGACATCACCTACCTCGCTCCCGGCGCAGCGGGCGGCACCTGGTATCCCCTGAGCTTCATGGCCGACCGGGAGAAGAACGAGCCGGGGATCTCGTCGGGAGTGTGGGTGCTCGAGCAGCTGGTGCAGCACGTCGTGCGCGCCGGTGTGCGCACGGACCGGATCGTGCTGCTCGGGTTCTCACAGGGGGCCTGCCTCACGTCACAGTTCGCCGCGAGCCACGCCGACCGCTACGGCGGCGTCGTGCTGTACAGCGGCGGATTGATCGGCCCCCCGGGGACGACGTGGAACTATCCCGGCTCGTTCGGCGGGACGCCCGTGTTCCTCGGCTGCTCGGACGTCGACACCCACGTCCCGAAGACGCGGGTCGATGAAAGCGCCGCGGTGTTCCAGCGCATGGGTGCCACGGTCACGGAGCAGATTTATGCGGGGATGGGACATCTCGTGAACGAAGAGGAAATCGCGTTCACGCGCACGCTGCTGGACGAGATCACGGGCGGCCGCTAGCTTCGCCGCACCTCAACCGCCACCGGCCATGTCTCATTTCCTGGCAGAGCTGCTCGGCACCATGCTGCTGATCATCCTCGGCGACGGCGTGGTCGCGAATGTGGTACTCAACAAGACCAAGGGGCAGAACTCGGGCTGGATCGTGATTACTGCCGGGTGGGCGTTCGCTGTGACACTGGCGGTATACGCCGTCGGCACGTTCAGCGGGGCGCACCTGAACCCCGCGGTGACGATCGGACTGGCCGCCATCGGCAAGCTCGCATGGTCCGCGGTGCCGGTGTACATCGCGGCGCAGCTCGTGGGCGCGGCGCTCGGCGCCACCATCGTGTGGCTCGCCTACCTGCCCCACTGGGCCGCCACGGAGAGTAAGTCGTCGAAGCTCGCCGTCTTCTGCACCGCGCCCGCCATTCGCGACCGCAACGCCAACCTCATCACCGAGATCATCGGCACCTTCGTGCTGGTGCTCGGCGTGCTGGTCGTCTTGACGCCGAAGAACCTGAACCCCGTCCATGGATGGGATGTCGGGTTCGGGCCGTTCCTCGTCGGGATCATCGTGTGGGCGATCGGCCTGTCGCTCGGCGGACCGACGGGCTACGCCATCAACCCGGCGCGCGACCTCGGTCCCCGCATCGCCCACGCGATCCTGCCGGTCGCGGGCAAGGGAAAATCGGATTGGGACTACGCGTGGATTCCCGTCGCAGGTCCGATCGTGGGCGGGCTGATCGCGGCGTTCCTGTACAAGGCGTTGTGGCCGCAATGAAGCACATCCTCGCGCTCGACCAGGGCACAACGAGCTCGCGCGCCATCGTGTTCGATCACTCAGGAAACGTGGTGGCGTCGGCGCAAAAGGAGTTCCGCCAGATCTTCCCGCAACCGGGCTGGGTGGAGCACGACGCCAACGAGATCTGGGCCTCGCAGCTCCACACCGCCAAAGAAGCGGTCGCCAAGGCCGGCCTGACGGCGCAGGACTTGGCCGCCATCGGCATCACGAACCAGCGCGAAACCACCGTGGTCTGGGACCGTACCACCGGCGCGCCGGTGCACAACGCGATTGTGTGGCAAGACCGCCGCACCGCCGCCGCCTGCGACCGGCTCAAGGCGCGTGGCCTGGAGCCGCTGATCAAACGCAAGACGGGACTCGTGGTGGATGCGTATTTCTCCGGCACGAAGATCGAGTGGATGCTGAAGAACGTCCCCGGCGCACGCGCCAAAGCGAGAGCGGGAGAGCTGGCATTCGGCACCGTCGATTCGTGGCTGGTGTGGAATCTCACCGGCGGCCGCGTCCACGTCACCGATCCCAGCAACGCGTCACGCACCATGCTGTTCAATCTGAAAACCGGCGACTGGGACGATGAGCTGCTGAAGATCTTCGCCATCCCGCGCTCCATGCTGCCGCAGGTGGCGTCGTCCAGTGAGGTATACGGCGACACACACTTCTTCGGCAGCCACGCGGTTCCGATCGCCGGGATCGCGGGGGATCAGCAGGCGGCGCTGTTCGGCCAGGCGTGCACCCAGCCCGGGATGGTGAAGAACACCTACGGTACCGGCTGTTTCATGTTGATGAACACCGGCACCAAGCCGATCGCGTCGCGCAACAACTTGCTGACGACCGTCGCGTGGCGCGTCGGCAACCGCACCGAGTTCGCGCTCGAGGGCAGCATCTTCATCGCGGGAGCGGTGGTGCAGTGGCTGCGCGACGGGCTGGGGATCATCCAGTCGTCATCGGAGGTCGAAGCGCTCGCCGCACAAGTGGTCGATCCGCAGGGGGTGTACCTGGTCCCCGCGTTTGCCGGACTCGGAGCACCGCACTGGGATCAATACGCGCGCGGCCTGGTCGCGGGTATCACGCGCGGCACCACCGCCGCCCACATCGCCCGCGCGGCGCTCGAAGGGATCGCGTTCCAGGTCGCCGATGTGCTGCACGCCATGGAGGCCGACGCCAAGATCAAGTTGAAGGAGCTGCGGGTGGACGGCGGCGCGTGCGCGAACAACCTGCTGATGCAGTTCCAGTCGGATCTGCTGGCCGTCCCCGTGGTGCGGCCGAAGATCACCGAAACGACGGCGCTGGGTGCGGCCTATCTCGCGGGACTCGCCGTGGGCTACTGGAAGGACCAGAAACAGATCGCCGCGCAGTGGCAGGTCGACCGCCGCTTCCAGCCCGCTATGAAAGCGGCGCGACGCACGGGGCTCGTGGCGGGATGGCGCAAGGCGCTGGAGCGCGCCAAACGCTGGGAGGATACCGGCTGAGACCTACGAAAGGCGCCGCGTCAGACTGCGAATGGGGAAGTACCCGATGAACCCCGCCACGACAAAGGCGTAGAGGACCCACTGATTCAGGGTGATCGCGAACAGCGCGCACCCGAGCCCGAACAGCCACATCATCGCTTCGCCGAAAAACGCCTGACGCCACTGCGCCCGAGCCCCGCTCGCGTCGACGCGCGGCTCGAAGGCCGGCACGAGCGCCGGCACCGCACGCACATAACGGCGATACGCCGCCCCCTGCACCGCCTCGAGCTCCGCTTCTTCACGGGCGATGAGACGCGACACGAACAGCGTGAGACCGACGACGAGCACGAAGAATCCGGTGGTGCTCGCGATCAGCCCGAAGCTGATCCCCAGGAGCAGTGTGCCGAGATAGAGCGGATTGCGCAGATGGCGATAGGGCCCGTCGGCGACGAGCCGGTCGGTGTGGATGTCGCCGTCTTTCACGACGCTCGAGTCCAGGTAGGCGCTCGCCCAGGTCCGGATCCAGGCGGCGAGGAGCGCCAGCAGGGCCCCGATGCCGAACACCAGCTGCACGCCGAAGCGGGTGTCCTGGCGGACCAGCCGCGCGAAGCGCTGCGCGGCCGTGAGGTGGTCGAAGAAGTAGCACCCGAACGCCGCGAAGAACAGCGCGGCGATGATCCAGAACCGGTTGCGGAATTCGAAGTCGCTGGCGCGCATGCCGTGTTGTCTACGGCCGCTGGGCTTGTGAAGTTCCGAGGACACTCACGGCCCCGGGGCGCCGAGCACGCTCGGTCCGCGGGTCGAGCGCGCAACCGTTAAATGACTGTCAATCAATGTTTTAATTGCTCTGTTCGCGGGCCACCGAGGTGATCGTGCGTATCGCCTCGTCGACGTGACGCACCGCATCGGTCTGCGAGGAGAAGACGTGGCGCACGAGGCCGTCCTTGTCGATCACGAACGTCACGCGGCCCGGCCAGACGCCGAGCGTCGCCTTCACGCCATAGAGCCGGCGGATCGCCCCGCCCTTGTCGGAGATGAGCACGAACGGCAGCTCATGGTTTTCGGCGAAGCGTTCGTGCGAATCCACCGAGTCGCCGCTGACCCCGACGACTTCGGCCCCTGCTTCGACGAAGATCTCGTACGAGTCGCGGAAGGCGCACGCTTCCGCGGTGCACCCCGGCGTCTCGTCCCTGGGATAGAAATAGAGCACGACGGCGCTCTTGCCCTTGAGGTCGGAGAGCCGGAACTCCCCACCACCCGTCCGGGGCGCCGTGAAATCGGGCGCCGGCTGTCCTGCCGTGACCGTCGTTGCCACGAGCCCCCTCCTCCGCCGTCTCGGTACATTATACGCCGGAATCGATCGGGTGACCCTTCTTTTCGCGTCTGGAGTGTGGGATGTACGACTGGATCGGGTGGATCGCGACGGCGATGACGTCGAGCTCGTATTTCTTCCGCCAACCGGGGACCCTGCGGCGCATCCAGGGGGTCGCCGCGATCATTTGGGGGACCTACGGGGCGCTGATCCACTCCCTGCCGGTGCTCGTCGCCAACATCATCGTGGCGTCGGCCGCCTTCGTGTCGTTGCTTACGCTGCGACGAGCTCGATCAACGTAATCTCGGACGGCGCCCCGAGCCGCAGCGGCGGCCCCCAGTACCCCGTCCCGCGGCTGACGTAGAGCCACATCCGCTCCAGCCGGTGCAGCCCGGCCACGAACGGCTGGAACAGCCGCACCAGCAGGTTGAAGGGGAAGTACTGGCCGCCGTGGGTGTGCCCCGAGAGCTGCAGGTCGAACCCCGCGTCCCGCGCCGCATAGGCGCTCTTCGGCTGGTGCGCCAGGAGGACCCGCACGTCGCTCGCGGGAGCTCCGGCCAGCGCCCCCGCGGGATCGGACGCCGCCGACAGATCGGTCACCCCGGCGAGCAGCAAGCGGCCGTTGCCGCGCACCAGCAGGCGGTGCTCATTCAGCAATACATCGACGCCGAGGCGCGCCAGCTCCCGCGTCCAGCCGCCCACATCCCAGAAGTACTCGTGGTTGCCGGTGACGAAGAACGTGCCGTGCGGCGCGACGAGACCGCCCAGCGGCTCGACGTGCTCGCGCAGCTCGGGCACGAGGCCGTCGGCGACGTCTCCCGTGACCGCGACGAGATCGGGAGCGAGCCGGTTGGTCCGCTGCACCACCGCTGCGACGAAACGCCGCCGGATCGTGGGGCCGACGTGCAGGTCCGAGAGCTGCGCGATGCGGAAGCCCTGCAGATCGCCGGGGAGGTCCCGGATCGGGACGGTGACGTGCACGACGCGGGGGCGCCGCGCTTGCAGCATCCCCACGAGCGTGAGGCCGAGCGCCAAGCCGAGAATCGCGCTGCTCACGTTATGGATGTGCAGCAGGTCGGCGATGGCGTAGAAGACAATCAGCATCGACGACAGCCCCATCGCGACGTAGCCCGCCCACTCGAGCGCCCGCGTGCCGCGGAGCCCCGAGCGGCTCGCGATAAACGCCACGAGCGGCAGCCCGGCGAGCAGCACCGTCGCCACCGCGGCGAGCGCGCCGTACGCCGCGAGGTGCCAGCCGACGTACACGTTGAGCAGCGTCCAGATGGTGCCGACCACGAGCAACCGCCGCGCGATCTGTTGCCAGGTCATGTCAATGCGCCGCCGCCGCGCCGCCCGGCAGCCGCTTGCTGCCGTGCATCAGCAGCAACAGCGGGCACGACAGCACGAACACCGCGCCGAACAGCAGGAACAGCTGGTCGAACGACAGCATCAGCGCCTGGCGCATGACCTGGACGTTCATGATCATGGTCGCCTTCGCCTCGAGCAGCCCCGCCGGCACCCCCTGCGCCGCCAGGCCCTTTTCGAGCATGGCGAGGCGCGCCTGCGTGGCCGGCGAATAGGCCGTCACGTTGGCGATCAGGTCGGCACGGTGGATCGTGGCGAAGCGCGTCACCAGCGTCGCCGAGAGGGCGATGCCCACACTGCCCCCCAGCTGGCGCGTCAGGTTGAAGAGACCGGTGCCGTTCGGGATGCGGCTCATCGGCAGGTCGGCGAGCGACAGATTCGTCAGCGGCACGAAGATCAGTCCCAGTCCCACGCCGCGGAAGATCAGCGGCCAGAAGAAGTCGGACATCCCGCTGTCGGTCGTGAAATGGGCGTGCTTCCACATCGACAGCGCGAACAGCGCGACGCCGGCGATGATCGAGAGCCGCGCGTCGAACTTGCCGGTGGTGCGGCCCATGATCGCCATCGTAAACGCGCTGGCCAGCGCGCCCGGGAGAATCACGAATCCCGTCTGCTCGGCGGAGAAGCCCTGCAGGTTCTGGAGATAGACGGGGAGCACGAACACCGTCGCGTACAGGCACACGCCGAGCCCGGCGGCGAAGATCACTCCCACCGCGAGCTGCCGGCTCTTCAGGATGCGCAGGTCCACCACCGGGTGCTCGATGCGCAGCTCATGCCACACGAACGTCACGAGCGAGACGGCACTGACGAGCGCCAGGAGCTGGACCTGCCTGGAGTCGAACCAGTCGAGCCGCTCGCCGCGCTCCAGCATCGTCTGCAGCGCGCCAATCCCGGCGGCCAGGAGCAGCAGGCCGATGTAGTCCACCTTGGAAGCCCGGATCTGGTGCGCGGAGTCCTTGATGAACGACAGCGTGAGCGCGAAGGCGAGCATGCCGAACGGGATATTGATGTAGAAGATCCATGGCCAGCCGAAGGCGTCGGTGATGTAGCCGCCGAACGTCGGGCCCAGCGTCGGTCCCACCATCACGCCGACGCCGAAAATCGCCATCGCGGTGCCGTACTCCTCGCGCGGGAACTCCTCGTAGAGGATCGCCTGCGACGTCGACAACAGGGCGCCGCCGCCCAGCCCCTGGATAATGCGCCACACCACGAGCTCCAGCAGCGTGTGCGAATTGCCACAGAAGAACGATGCGATCGTGAAGATCGCGATCGATCCGGCGAAATAGCGCTGCCGCCCGAAGTACGCCGACAGCCAGCCGGTGATGGGGAGAATGATGACGTTGGCGACGATGTAGCCGGTCGAGACCCAGGCGATCTCGTCGAGCGTCGCGCCCAGCGTCCCCATCATGTGCGGGATGGCGACGTTCACGATGCTGGTGTCGAGCAGCTCGAGCACCGACGCGAGGCTCACCGTCATCGCGATGATGTAGCGATAGCGGTAGCGGTCCGCGCCGGCAGCCGCCGGCAGGGGGAGAGTCGTGGCGCTCATCGCGACGTTACTTCGTGGTGATGGCGGCCACGACGCTCATTCCGGGGCGCAGCGCCCGGCCGGGGCAGTCGATCGACGCGACCGGCCGGATGCGCACGGGGATGCGTTGCACGACCTTGGTGAAGTTCCCGGTGGCGTTGTCGGGGGGCAACAGCGAGAAGCGCGCGCCCGTCGCCGGAGAAAGACTCTCCACCCGCCCACCGAAATGGCACCCGGGGTAGGCGTCGACCGTGAACGTCGCCGTGTCGCCCGGAACGATGTGCGTCGTCTCGGTCTCTTTGAGGTTCACCGTGACCCACACGTCGGACAACGGCACCACCGTCATCAGCGGCTGGCCGGGCTGCACCAGCTGCCCCACCTCGACGCTCTTCTTGCTCACGACGCCCGAGGCGGGAGCGAGGATGCGCGAATAGGACAGCTGCAGGGCGGCATAATCA
>CAZXKN010000012.1:0-4835 GCA_964641815.1 uncultured Gemmatimonadaceae bacterium
CTGCATGGCGCGGGTGCCTTCCTGGGGAGAATAGGCGAACGCCCCGAGGCGGTCGAACTGCGCTTCCTCCAGAAACCCGAGCAGCTCGCGGAACTCTTCGTCCGTCTCACCGGGGAAGCCGACGAGGCAGGTCGTGCGGACGGCGAGGTCGGGAATCGCGCCACGCAGCCACGCGAGTTTCTCCCGGATCGTGGCCTGGCGCTCGGGGCGCCGCATGCGCTCGAGCATGCGGTCGGCGGCGTGCTGGATCGGCATGTCGATGTACGGCACGATGCGGGGCTCCCGCGCCATGAGGTCCACGAGACGGTCGGTGATACCCGCCGAGTACACGTACAGCAGACGGAACCAGGGCACCGATGTTTCGGCGAGCAACGCCGTGAGCAGCTCGGGGAGTCTCGCCCCATCGCGCCCCAGATCGCGCCCATAGTGGCCGAGGTCCTGGGCGACGAGGTTGATCTCCCGCGCTCCCTGCGCCTCGAGGGACTGCGCCTCGCGGATCAGTCGCTCGAGCGGCTCGGAGCGGTGCTTGCCGCGCATCAGCGGAATGGCACAGAAGGCGCAGGTATGGTCGCATCCCTCGGAGATCTTGAGGTAGCGCACATGCGGCTGGTCGCCGAGGAATTGCCGGACGCCCGGATGCGCGGCCGCCGGATCGGCGATCAGACCGCGGGCCGCGAGCTCCGGCACCAGGTGGTGCAGGTCCGAAAACCCGAGAAACAGGTCTACTTCGGGCATCTCCTTTTGCAGCTCCGCCTGGTATCGCTGCACGAGGCAACCGACCGCCACGACCGCCTTGACCGCCGCAGTCGTCTTCAGCTTCGCCGCGTCGAGAATGGCGTTGATCGATTCCTGCTTCGCGGCATCGATGAACCCGCAGGTGTTGACGAGCACGACGTCGGCGTGCGGCAGATCGCCCGTCACCACGGCGCCGTGCCCCACCAGGTCGCCCACGAGGCGCTCCGAGTCGACGGTCGCCTTGTCGCAGCCGAGCGAGATGACACCGAGTTTCATGGCCACAAAGCTAGCGGTGCCCGTTGCTGCAACCAACCGGGCAGGCAGCGGGTCTAATGGGCCGATGCGTCCTCGTGCTGTCCCGTTCGCCTGTGTGCTCGCGCTGCTAGGGCAGCCGCTCGGCGCCCAGGCCAACCCCACCGACAGCGGCACGATCCGCCGCTGGCGCGAGGACCTCGTGTTCTTGCGGACCGCGATGCCGGCGCACCACGCCGATCTGTTCCATGCGATGACACGCCAGCAATTCGACAGCGCCCTCGGGACGATCGAACATCGTCTCTCCGTTCTCACGCGAGCGCAGATCATCGTCGAGCTCGAGCGCCTGGCGGCGCTGATCGGCGATGGCCACAGCAACGTGTCGCCGTGGCGCGATACGGCAATCGCCTTTCATTCGCTGCCGGTCGGCTTCTACTGGTTCGCGGACGGCCTCACGATCCGCGCGGCCACGGCCGCCCATGCCGACCTGCTCGGCGCCCGCGTGGTGACGATCGGCGGGATCCCGGTGGACAGTGCGATCGCCCGGGTCACGCCCCTGATCGCCCGCGACAACGACATGGGGGTACGGGCCTATGCTCCGATCCTGCTGCAGATGCCGGAGGTGCTGCAGGCGGTCGGGCTATCCGCCGACGGCTCCCGCACGGATCTCGTGGTCCTGCAGGATGGCAGGCGTCGTTCGGTCTCGCTCCGGCCCGCCGGGCCCTACCCGATCGCGACCGGCGAGACCGACCACACCTGGGACAAGAAACCCGGGTGGGTGGACGCCCGCGATCCGACCGCGACGCCGCTATGGCTCAGCGATCCGGCGAACACGTACTGGTACCGCTTCCTCGCAGACTCGCGCACGCTGTACTGCCAGCTGAACGCGATCCTGCAGGATCCCGCCGATTCGCTCGGCCACTTTCTCGCACGCGCGTTGGCCGCCGCCGATTCCGGGGGCGCCGAACGATTCGTCCTCGACCTGCGGCTGAACGGCGGCGGGAATGGACAGTGGAATCCGATCATCGTGCGTGCACTGATCAAGTCGCGCTACGACGCGCCCGGCCGCCTGTTCGTGATCACGGGACGACGGACCTGGTCGGCGGCGGAAATGCTGATCGATGCGATCGAGTCCTACACCGATGCGATCTTCGTGGGGGAGCCCAGCGCTTCGCGCGGGAACGTGTACGGCGACTCGCAGCGGCTCGTGCTGCCGAACAGCCATGTGACGCTGCGGGTCTCGACACTCTACTGGCAGTTCTGGGACCCGCGCGACCGACGCCCCTGGATCGCGCCGACAGTGCCGGTGGCGCTCACGTCGCTCGACTACGCGGCGGGTCGCGACCCGGCTCTGGCTGCGGCAATCGCCTACCCGCGGTAATTCCCGAACTTGAGCTCGATGCCGAAATCCTGCGTGCGCAGGAAGGCCATCACCTCCTGCAGCTCGTCCTTCGACGGCGACTGGACGCGCACTTCCTCGCCCTGAATCGACGCCTGCGCCTTCTTGAACTTCTTGTCTTTGATGGCCTTGACGATCGCCTTCGATTTTTCCTGCGCGATGCCCTGCGTGAGCTTGATCTCGCGCCGCACGGTATCCCCTGTGGCAGGAGTGACCTCGCCCAGCTCGAGGTTCTTCACCGGCACCCCGCGTTTGATCAGTTTGCCCTGCAGCACGTCGAACAGCGCCTTCATGCGGAAGTCGTCATCGGCCACGAGCGTCAGCGTCGCCTTGACGCGATCGAACGCGATCGAGCACTTCGACCCTTTGAAGTCGTAGCGCTGCGCGACCTCTTTGGTCGCCTGGTTGACGGCGTTGTCGACTTCCTGGAGATCGGCTCCAGTCGAGATATCGAATGACGAGAGGGAAGCCATGGAGCCAAGATAACTTGGCTCCGGGCCGTTATGACAGGAAACTCTCCAGGGCACGCGCACGGCTGACGTGCCGCAACCGTGCCAGCGCCTTCTCCTTGATCTGGCGCACCCGCTCGCGCGTGATGCCGAGCAGCGAGCCGATCTCCTCGAGCGTCATCGGCTCCTGGCCTTCGAGACCGAAGTAGAGCCGCAGGATCTTTGCCTCGCGCTCCTTGAGGGTCGAGAGGACGCCCTCGATCGACTCGGTGAGCGCGTGCTCGAAGATCTCGTCGTCGGGACCGGGATTCTGGGTGTCGGGGAGGTAGTCGAGCAGCTTGTTGTCCTCGCCCGGGGTGAGCGGCGCGTCGAGCGAGAGATGCGCCTGGGAGATCGAGAGCGTCTTGGCCACTTCCTCTTCCGAGATATCCATCCCCTCGGCGATCTCCTCCACCGTCGGCTCGCGACCGAGCTCCTGCAACAGCGACGCCGAGCGCTTGCCAATGCGGTGCAGCGTCCCGGCGCGATTGAGCGGCACGCGCACGATGCGCGATTGCTCGGCGAGCGCCTGGAGTATGGCCTGGCGGATCCACCACACCGCGTAGCTGATGAACTTGATGCCCTTGGTCTCGTCGAATTTATGGGCCGCGCGGATCAGGCCGAGGTTGCCCTCGTTGATCAGATCCGAGAGCGAGACACCCTGGTTCTGGTATTTCTTGGCGACGCTGACGACGAAGCGCAGGTTCGACCGGACCAGTTTGTCGAGCGCCTCGGGATCGTTGCGCTTGATGCGCTGGGCGAGCTCGACCTCGTCCTCCCGGGTGATCAGCGGGTACTGGCTGATCTCGCGCAGATACTGGTCGAGCGACCCTTCGTCGAAAGACACCCGTTTAGCCGTATTCAGGCGCATGCGTCACCCCTGTCCCAATGCGAGTTGGGAGCTCTTGTCCTCAATGAATGAGCGATCCGAGCCGGCTCCAGCGAATGTCCGTCAACCACGGGAGGGCGTCGTGCGTCCCCCGGTCATAACTGAAATACACCAGCAACGTCCGCCCCTTGACGGCGGTCGCGTCGACGAAACCCCAGTAGCGGGAATCCGACGAATCGTCGCGGTTGTCCCCCAACACGAAGTACTTCCCCGCCGGCACGACCAGGGGACCCCATTCGTCGCGCTGCGGATGGTAGCGGCGACGGTCCTCGTCCGAGCGCGCCAGAAAAAACGGGCGCTGCCACTCAAAATCGGGACTGGTCACGTCGTTGTCGGGATCGATGCGCTGCACGTACGTCTCGGCGAGCCAGTTGCCGTTCACGAGCACGTGCCCGTGCCGCATCGCCACCGTGTCCCCCGGCGTGCCGATCACCCGCTTCACGTAGTCCTGGCTGGGATCGCGGGGATAGGCGAACACGATCACATCGCCCCGTGCGGGCTGGCGGAACCCCGGCAGGCGGGCCTTGGTGCCCGGGATCTGCGCGCCGTACAGCGCCTTGTTGACGAACAGGAAATCGCCGGTGAGGAGCGTGTGCGTCATGCTGCCGCTGGCGATCTGGAATGCTTCGAAAAAGAAGGTCTTGATGATGAGGAACAACACGAGCGCCATGCCGATCGACCGCATCCAACTGTCGAACCACCGCGCCAGCCTCGAGCGACGGCGTTCGGGGATGACTGGCCCCCCGGGCGGTATGGCGCCGGGCATCGGCAGGGGGCCCCCCAAGTCATGCATGCAATTCACTTTACAAAGACGGGGCGCACGGCGCAACCGTCACCGCCCACTCTCGTTGGGCGGCCCAGCGTCGCACCCGGTCGCGAAACACCTCGGGGGGAGCCGTGTGCGTGACCCGGGCGGCGAGGCAGGAGGTGCCACCCTCCCGCTCGATCCGCACCCAGATGGGGCGGGCGTCCTCGAGCGATGTCAGGGCTTCGGGATCGATCGCCGCCCCGTGGCGGGCGAGCAGGACGAGCAGGCTCTCGTGGGACACGCGCCGATTCTAATGGACTGACT
>CAZXKN010000013.1:0-8545 GCA_964641815.1 uncultured Gemmatimonadaceae bacterium
AATCGGTGAGCGGGCCCGGCGCGATCACGACACCCGCGGCGTGCACCGACGCATGGCGTGCCAGGCCTTCGATGCGGCTCCCCAGATCGATCACCTTGCGCACCCGCTCGTCCTGCTCGACGATGCTGCGCAGCTCGGGGACTTTGGCCGCCGCCTCCGCGAGCGACCAGGTCGCCGCCGGGCCCGCGGGGATGAGCTTGGTGGTGCGGTCGACTTCCCCGATCTCGAGTCGCAGCGTGCGCGCCACGTCGCGGAAGGCCGCGCGCGCCTTCAGCGTCCCGAACGTGATGATCTGCCCGACCGACTCCCGACCGTAGCGGCCGCGCACATACTCCATGATCTCGCCGCGCCGCTCGAAGCAGAAATCGAGATCGATGTCGGGCATCGAGATGCGCTCGGGGTTCAGGAACCGCTCGAACAGCAGATCGAACTGCAACGGATCGACGTTGGTGACGTGCAGGCTGTAGGCGACGAGCGACCCCGCCGCCGAGCCCCGTCCCGGTCCCACCGGAATGCCGCGGTCGCGGGCCGCCTTGATCAGGTCGTAGACGATCAGGAAATAGCCGGCGTAGCCGGTGCGCTGGATGACGTCGAGCTCGTACGCGAGCCGCTCCGCCACACGCGGCGGCAGCGGATCGCCGTAGCGTTCCAGGGCACCGGCAGTGGCGAGGTGCACCAGCAGATCGTTGTCGCTGGCGAATTCCGGCGGGCGGGGATACTGCGGCAGGAAGTACCGCTTCTCGAAGTCGAACTCGCACAGCTCGGCGATGCGGGCCGTTTCGGCGATGAGCTCCGGGCGGTCCGGGAAGAGCGGCTTCATCTCCTTCTCGGACTTGACGTAGCTCTCGGAGCCGACGAAGCGGAACCGCTTGGGATCGTCGAGATCCTTGCCGGTCCCGATCGCCAGCAGGACGTCGTGGGCCTCGGCGTCCGCTTTCATCAGGTAGTGCGCGTCGTTCGTGACCGCGACGGGGATGCCCAGCTCCTGGGCGAGGCGGAACATCCCGGTGGCCACCGTCTGCTCTTCGGGGATGCCGTGGTTCTGGACTTCGAGCCAGAAGCCGTCCGGCCCGAAGAGGCGCGCGAAGTAGCTGGCGCTCGCCTTGGCCGCCTCGTAGTTCCCGGCCCGCAGGTACAGGGAGACTTCGCCCGAAAGACAGGCGGCGAGGCAGACGAGCCCTTCCTTGTGCCGCTCCAGCACTTCCCGGTCGATGCGGGGCCGCCGGTAGAAGCCCTCCAGGTATCCGATCGACGACAGTTTGACGAGGTTCGCGTAGCCGGTGCGATTGCGGGCGAGGAGCACGAGGTGGGAATACGGCCCGGGGGCGTCGGTGGGCTTCTCCCGCGCGTGGCGGCTGCCGAACGCCAGATAGGCCTCACACCCGATGATGGGCCGGACCTTCCGGGCCTTCGCTCCCTCATAGAACGTCCACGCCCCGTACAGGTTGCCGTGGTCGGTAATGGCAAGCGAGTCCATTCCCAGCGCGACGACCCGATCCAGGAGATCCGGGATCCGGTTGGCGCCGTCGAGCAGGGAGTATTCGCTATGTGTGTGAAGGTGAACGAACGCCATAGATGTGCCTGAGCAAGATAACCGGCGCCGCGCTGCATTGTCAAAATCTCCGGGTGCGGAGAGATTGTGCGGGCGATGCGCACCATTCTCTGGGTCCTCCTTGTCGCGGCGGCGTTCGTCGTGTCGCATCACTTCACCGCCGGCGCGCCGCTCGCGGCGAGGGCGACGCTGGCGCTGGGCGGCGTGGTCCTTGCCGCGGAGATCGGCGGCCGCCTCGCGTTGCGCCTGGGGCTGCCGCGCGTCACCGGCTATCTGACCGCCGGGCTCCTGATGAGCCCGGCATGGCTGAGCCTCGTCCGCACGGACGAAGCGCAGGCACTCGCGTTCGTGAGTGATGCCGCCATCGCCGTGTTCGCGCTGCGCGCCGGACTGGCCTGGCGTGGCGCTGCAGGGAACGACAGCGGGAGTGCCGGACTGGGCCGCTACCTGACGGCATCGATCGTGACGCCGCTCGTCCTCACAGCGGCCGTCGTGTTCGCGTTGCACTCCTGGTTTCCTCTCTCGGTGCACCAGCCGCTGGGTGATGCCGCTGCCGTCGCGCTCGCCGTCGGGGCGCTGACCGTCGTGGCGGCTCCGGCGCTCGCCTGGGCGACGCTGTATGACGCGCCCCGTGCCGGGCTCGCCGACGCGTTGCTGCGGCTGCATGCGCTGCGCGACACGGCAGCGATCGCGGTCTTCGCCGTGGTGCTGGTGCTGTCTCGTGTTGTGGCGAGCGCAGGCACGCTGCGAGCCGACGCATGGTGGACCGGATTGCTGCCGCTCGCGGGATCGGTCGTCAGTGCCGCGCTGCTCGTGTGGCTCGTGAGCCGGACGCGGCGTCTCGTGGGTGGAACGCCGGGGATGTACGCCCTCGCCGTCGCGGTGGGGGCGGCGGTCGCGGGGCTGTCCGGGCAGGTCGAGGTGACGCTGGCCGCGCTGCTCGCCGGGATCGGGCTGACCTACGCCGATCCGGAGACGGCCGGCATGGTGCGGCGGCATTTCGATGCCCGTGGGGAGCTGCTCGCCGCCGGCGCGTTTGCGCTGCTCGGCGTCCGACTCGACGTGTCGAGCGTGGCGGACGTGTGGCCGTGGATGCTGTTGCTCATCGGGTTGCGGGGGTTGGGGTTGTACTGGGGCGGCCGCTGGGCCGGCCGCCGGATGCTCGTGGCCGAGGATCTGGCGAAGAGCGGCTGGTTGGGGCTCATTTCCCAGGGCAGCCTCGGTCTGCTGTTAGCCGCGACGGGCCGCCGGGCCTTCCCCGAGTGGGGTGTATCATTCGAGGGACTCGCAGTGGGGCTGGTGGCGCTGCATGCCGTCGTCGGCCCGGTTTGTATGCGCCAGGCGCTCGCCCGGCGACCGGCTCTTACCGAAGGAGCATCCCGTGACTCGTAGTGCGTGCGGCCGCTTCGGCTTGGTGTTCGTCGCAGGGCTGGCCGGCTGCAGCGGTGGAGGCGGGACTCCGCCACCGCCACCGACGGCGTGTAACACTGCCGGCGGACAGAATGTCACCCTCTCCGTCGGAGCCTCTCAAGCGATTCCTGCGGTGGCCAACGCCGGCTGCCTGCTGTTCCCCGGGACGACCACCGATTCGGCACTGTATCTGCTCGTTCCGCAGCTCGCGACCGATTCTCAGGGCGCAACGGCGCCGTTCATTTTGCAGGGCGACACTCTGCACCCGGCGCTCGCCGCTGCGATGGCCCAGCGCCCGGCTCGGGAGTCGAACGTGGGGATGCAGTTCCATGATTTCCTGCGCACCGTCGAACGGACGCACTGGGGAGCGATCGGCGGGCCGCGCCTCGGCGCCGCGCGCCCGGCGCCGCTGCGCGGGCCGCCGGATACGCTCGGCAATGTGCGCCAGTTCAGCGTGTGCGGCGATCTCAACTGCTCCACCTTCCCCAAAGTGACCGCGACCGCGAAGTCGGTCAGCGGCCACCTCGCGATCTACGTCGATAACGCGGCGCCGGCGGCGGGCCTCACCCAGACCGATCTCGACTCGCTCGCGTCGCTGTTCAACGCGCGGCTCTACGCGATCGATACCACGGCCTTCGGCCGCGAGTCCGACATCGACGCCAACGGCGCCGTGATCGTGTTGATGACGAACGTCGTCAACAAACTGGTGTCCAGGACGCTGTGCAAGCAGTCGGGGTTCATTGCGGGGTTCTTCTTTGGCGCGGACATCGACCCGCTGTTTTCCGGAGACTCGCGCGTCAACCACGGCGAGGTGTTCTACTCGATGGTCGCCGATCCCGACAGCACGCTGTCGTGCGCGCACAGCGTGAATCAGCTGCGCAATGTGGTGCCGGTGACGTTCATCCATGAATTCCAGCATATGATCAGCTACAACCAGCACGTGCTGGTGAAGGGCAGCAGCGCGCAGGACACCTGGCTCGACGAGGGCATGTCGCACTTCGCCGAAGAGCTGGGGGGCCGCAGTTTCCTCCCCGCCGATCAGACGTCGTTCTCCAACTTCGTGATTGGCGACTTGTTCAACGCCTACAGTTTTCTGGACTCGAGCTCGTTCCATTTCCTGGCGTTCTCGAGCGGCATCGGGTCGCTGGCGGAGCGGGGCGCGGCGTGGCTGTTCGTGCGCTACTTCGCCGACCAATTCGCGGCCGATACCTCCTTCGCGTCGATCGCGGCGCTCACCCGCGGCCTGGAGCAGTCGGGGCTGCACGGTGCCGCGGCGATCAGCGGGGCCGCGGGGACGCCGTACACGACCATCGTGGGACGGTGGATCCTGGCGAACTACGTGTCGGACTACCCGGGGCTCAGCCCGCCTCCGGAGCTGCAGTACCGGTCGTGG
This sequence comes from uncultured Gemmatimonadaceae bacterium, assembly GCA_964641815.1. Taxonomy (GTDB): domain Bacteria; phylum Gemmatimonadota; class Gemmatimonadetes; order Gemmatimonadales; family GWC2-71-9; genus DASTHG01. Next base: position 4,356 of record CAZXKN010000013.1, read on the forward strand.
CGGTTCCGCACCACGTACGCGGACCTCAACTCGCAGCGGCCGAATTTCTTCCCCAAGCCGTTCCCGCTGACCCCGCCGCTGGTGGCCGGAAAGTCCATCGCCGTGACGGGGACGCTGCACGCCGGATCGGGGTCCTACATCGTGTCGGCGCAGCCGCCATCCGGGCCGGGGTTCGCGCTGCTGTTTTCGGGGCCGGGAGGTGCCGCATTGCCTGCGGTGTTGAATCCGCGGCTCAACGCGGTTCGGCTGCGGTAGGCCCGTGAACCGTCGAGAGGAGAGACGTCGAGAGGGAGGCGTCGAGAGAGAAACGTCGAGAGGACGGCGTTACGTTTTTCTCTCGACGTTGTTTCTCTCGACGGTGTTCTTCTCGACGGTGTTCATCTCCACGTCCTTAGCCGCGCAGTCAGTTCTGTTTTCTCTCCCTGGCTCCACCCGCTCAGCCGGGATGGGCGGCGCCGGCGTCGCGCTGATCGGCGACGCGGCCGCGATGTTCGACAATCCGGCGGCGATCGCCGCGATCCACCATCTCGCCCTCGAAGGGTCGTTCGAGCCGTACGTCGCGGGCACGACGTACAGCTCCGGTGCGCTGGCGCTGCGGGCTGGCCGGCTCGCCTGGGGATTCGGAGCCCAGGTGCTCGATTACGGCTCGGAGCCCGTGATCGTGCCGGACTCGGGGCTCGGTGGCCGGCGCGGCACTGCCACCGGAGCGACGTTCACGGCGAGCGACATCCTCGCCACGTCGGGGCTGGTGTACCGGCGCGGCCTCCTGGCCGCGGGCGTCGCGGCGAAGTACGCGCGCGAGCAGATCGCCGGGTGGTCCGCCGACACGTGGGGCGGGGACGTGGGTGTCGCGCTCGCGGTGTTCGATATCTTCGCGCTCGGGGTCAGCGTGCAGAACCTCGGCGGGGACTTCGGCCCGGCGGGGAACGGCGCCCGGCTGCCGCGGCGCACACGGGCGGGGTTCACGATGAACTACGTCGATCCGCAGGGGACCTACCGGCTGTTGACGACGATCGAGGGCCAGTGGCCCGCGGACGGTCCCGCCCGCTTGGCGAGCGGCATCGAGACCGGCGTCGTTACGGGTGGCGTCGGTCTCGTGGGGCGACTCGGCTATGTGACGCGGTCGCCGACGAGTGCCGCGTCGCGCTGGTCGGTGGGCGGCGGCATCGAGCTGCGCCGTTTGTATGTCGACTACGCCTACCAGAATGTCGCGTTGCTGGGCGGCGGCACGCACCGTGTGGGCATCCGATGGGCGCCCTGATCGAGCGCCGCGGTCCGCGCTGGGGACGGCTGCTGCTGCGGCTCCTGACCTGGATCGCCCTCGGCGTTCCCGCGGCCCTGGTCGTCGGGCTCATCGTCTCCGCCGACGTGCGCTATCTGGCGCGGGCCGGGGTCGAAGAGGCCCGCATCCTGCTCAAGCGGCGCTCCATCGCGGCACTGGTCGCGGACTCGACCACGACGGCCGAGCTGCGCCAGCGCCTGCGCCTCGTGCTCGCCGCCCGGTCCTTCGCCGCGGACTCGCTGCACCTCGTCGTCGGGGAGACGTACACGACCTACGTGGACGTCGGGCGTGACACCCTGCTGCTCGTGCTTTCGGCGGCATGGCGCGACCGGCTGCGACCCTACACCTGGACCTATCCGATCGTCGGCGTCGTGCCGTACAAGGGGTTCTTCAGCGCGGCGGCGGCGCGGGCGGCGGCGGCCGATCTGGAGCAGCAGGGCTACGACGTGTACCTGCGGCCCGCAGGGGCCTTCTCGACGCTCGGCTACTTCTCCGATCCCTTGTACTCGACGGCGGTGGATCGCGACACGATGGAGCTCGTGGCGACGGTGATTCACGAGCTGGCGCACAACACGCTCTACGTGAAGAGCCACACCCAGTTCAACGAGAGCTTTGCGAGCTTCGTGGGCTATCGCGGGGCGCAGGCGTTCTTCCGCTCGCGCGGCGACACCGCGGACGCGCGACGCGCGGCGGCGCGCTGGGGCGACGAGCGCTCGCTCGACGTCTTCTGGGCGGAGCTGGGGCGGCGGCTGGACTCGGCGTACGCCGAGGCGTCCACACCCCAGGCGGTGCAGGCGGCGCGGGCGTCGCTGTTTGCCTGGGCGCGCGCGCAGCTCACGGGTCCGGTGGGCCAGAACCTCGATACCTACGACTGGCGCTGGTTCGCCAAAGCGCAGCTCAACAACGCCGTTGTGATCGCGCAGCGCATCTACCGGCAGAACCTGAACTTGTTCGATGAGATCTACGCGGCGAATGGGGCGAGCGTGGCGGAGACGGTGCGGGCGATTCAGCTGCGGGTCTTCACCCAGAGCAACGGCGATCCCTACCAGGCACTGTATTCGCGCGCCGGGATGGGGCCGGACTGACGGCTGGTTCCCTTTCATACATGTTGACGAGGCCTGGGGTACGGCGGCTGAAGCCGCCGCTCGGCGCCTGCGGCGACATGTCTTGAAAGACCCGTAGCAACGCCGCCATTCATGGCGCGTCGCGAAGCGCCGAGCCGCGACTTCAGTCGCGGATCACAGCGCGCAGCATTCTACAGGGTTTCGCTGGACTCTAGAGCTTCGCTGGACGCTCTGGGAACTACCTGACGAGCCGCCGTCCCGCGAGGCGTGAGGCGGGGTGCTCGACGTCGGCGAGAGTCCGTCCCGCAACCGGGATCGCGCTGGCCCGCACACCGGCGTGGGTCAGCACCCCGACGACGTCGGCCGCGACGAGTGCCGCCTCGGTCTCGTCAGGGTGCTCGAGGGTGAGGACCAGGCCGGACTGCTCCCGAGCAATGGCCTGCACCAGCTCGTCCCACCCCGTGTCCGGCGCCAGCGGCCGCGGCGCCGCCACCAACGCGATGCGCGAGGGGTCGGCTTCTCCACGACCCACGAGCGGCGCCCGCACCAGCTCCGCGAGGGTGTTCCAGAGCGGCAGCGTCGGCCCGACCGCCACCACCTGACCGAAGCGCCATCCCGCATCGCCGGCCAGCTCGCCGAAGGCGCGCACCAGCGCTTCGTCGCTGGGCGGCACCGGCCCGGGGAGCGGCGCGAGCACTGCGGTTCCCGTCTCGGCGAACCACCGCTCGGCCGGCTCCAGCAGGTCCGGCCGGCGCGGCGCGTAGGACGCGAAGCGGCGCGTCGCGTGAATCTCGCGCTCCGCGAGGGCCCGCTGCGCATCGTGCTCGGCGGCCTGCGCCGCGCCCTCGAACGCCACTTCGGCGGCTTCGAACCGTCCGGCATCGCGCAGCACCCGGCCCCGCAATTTCAGGGTTTCGGTATGCGGCTCGAGCGCGAACGCCCGATCGAGGGCGAGGAGGGCGCGGTTGCCGTCCCCGAGCCGGTACGCGGCGAGTCCCAGCTCGTGCCAGACGAGGCCGAGGTTGGGGTCGCTGTCGACGGCGCGTTCCAGGACGGAGATCGCGTCGGGGTACCGGTTGAGGTCGATCAGCGCCGCGCCGGTGAGCGCGAGGGCGAACGCGGAGTCGGGGAACTGCGTTTGCGCTGCTTCAGCGACCCTGAGAGCCTCTGCGGACCGGCCTTGGCCGCGCAGCAGCTCGAAGAACTCCGCCCAGCAGAGCTTGAAATCGGGGTGGAGCGTGAGCAGCTCGCGGTAGGCGGCTTCGGCGTCGGCGGCGCGACCTTCTCCCACCAGCCAGCGGGCGCGAGCCATGGCGCGTTCGCTCGGTGCATCGGGGAACAGATCGAACGATGCCGTCGTGCGCATGAGCGGCTAATCTACCCCTGCGTGATACGCTGGCTAGCCGCACCCTTCCCTCACTAAATTGTCCCGCCATGGATCATGACCGATGGCTCGCCGAACTCACCGAATTCCTCCGCATCCCGTCCATCTCCACGCTGCCCGAGCACGACGCCGATTGCCGGCGCGCGGCCGAATGGGTCGCGCGCGACTTGCGGCGACTCGGATGCCGCGACGTGGCGTTTCTCGGGAGCGAGACCCATCCCGTGGTGTGGGGCGTCGGGCCCGAGGTTCCCGGTGCGCCGACGCTGCTGATCTACGGGCACTATGACGTGCAGCCGCCCGATCCGCTGAACGAATGGACGGCGCCGCCGTTCGAGCCGTCGGTGCGCGACGGCCGCATCTACGCGCGTGGCGCGGCGGACGATAAGGGACAGGTCTTCTGTCTGTTGCGCGCCATGGAAGTGTCCGGCACGCCGTCCGTCAATCTGCGCTTCCTGATCGA
>CAZXKN010000014.1:0-3440 GCA_964641815.1 uncultured Gemmatimonadaceae bacterium
GCTCGTCGCCCGCTACGCCGATCATCGCGACGTCCAGGGCGGCACGGCGCTCGAGCCCGCCACCGACCTCGACGTCGAGCTGACCGTCGCGGCGCGCACCCTCGCCGATCACCTCCTCACCCGGCGCATCGCCCTCACCGCGCTTGGGCTGACCGTGACGCTCGGTGTGGGGTGCGATTATCAGCTGTCGCTCTTCGACCAGCCGCCTCCCATGGTGCGCCGCCAGGCGCTCAACCGGGCGTTGGACGGCGTGCGGCGCCGCTACGGGACCGCAAGCATCCGATATGCGCGCTAGTGAAAGCGCAAGCCATCGCCCGTTGTTTCCACGACTCAAGTCGTGGCTCGGCGCTTCGCGACTTGCCCTGAAGGGCGTGCTGCACCACGTCTTTCAAGACGTGTCGCGTAGCGCCGAGCCAGTGCTTTAGCGCTGGAGTATGGCGACCGATTTCATTCACCTCCACGTCCACTCCGCCTTCTCGATCATCGGCGGCGGGGTCGGCGCGTCGTCGCTGGAAGCGCTCGCCGCGGCTGCCGTCGAGCGCGGCGCGACGACGCTCGCGCTCACCGACACGAACGGTGTGTACGGCGCCATGGACTTTCGCCGCGTCACGCGGGCGTACGGGCTGCGCCCGGTTTATGGCGTCTCGCTCGAGACGGAGACGGAGCGGGCGGTGGTGCTGCCGTTCGATGTGACGGGATGGGCGACGCTGTGCCGGGCGATTACGGCGAGACATTGCGAGAAAGAATTCGTTCTCGGTCATCAGTTATCGGTGGATCGAGCTGGGGTCGCGGTTCTGTCGGGCGATACGACGCTCCTGGATCGGCTGGCTCGAGCAAGCGGCACCGCAAACCTTTTCGTCGAGCTGGTGCCGGGGCGCGGGCGCGAGCGGGCGCTGGCGTTCGCGCGCGCGCACGACCTGCCGCCGGTCGCGACCAACGCGGTGCGCTTCGCGCATCCCCAGGATCACGCGCGCCACCGGCTGCTGGCGGCGATCACGCGCAACGCCACCCTCTCGACGCTCCCGGCCGAGGTGCTGGCGCCGCGCGATGCCTGGCTCAAGCCGGCGCCGGACGTCGCGCGCCTGTTTCCCGATGCCCCCGATGCGCTCACCAGCACGCTGGCGCTGGCCGATCGCTGTCGCGGCGAGCCGCCCGAAGGACGTGTCATTCTCCCCACGACGTCCGGTCCCGAGACGCTCACCCGGCTGCGGCTGCTCACCGAGGAGGGCGCCCGCCGTCGCTACGGTACCGCGCCGCTCTCCCCGGTGGTGCAGGCCCGCATCGACCACGAGCTCTCGGTCATCGCCCTGAAGGGATTCGCCGACTACTTCCTCGTCGTGAAGGACATCGTGGATCACGCGCCGACGCATTGCGGGCGCGGCAGCGTGGCGAATTCGATCGTGAGCTATTGTCTCGAGCTGACGCATGTCGACCCGCTGGCGCAGGGGCTCGTGTTCGAGCGATTCTTGAACCCCGGCCGCAAGGATCCTCCCGACGCCGATCTCGACTTCCCCTGGGACGAGCGCGACGCCGCGCTGGAGTACGTGTTCCGCACGTACGGCGGCGGGCGCTCGGCGATGGTCGCGAACCATGTCACTTTCCAGCGCAAGGCGGCGCTGCGCGAAGTCGCCAAGGTGTACGGGCGCCCCGCCGCCGAGATCGGGGCCGTCACGAAGCGGCTGCCGTGGTCGGACGGCGGGCCGCTGCCCGAGCTGCTCGAGACGCATCCCAATTTCCAGACGCTCGCACTGGGCGGGGCGTGGCCCGAAATCGCGCGCGCCGCCGAAGCGCTGGTCGGGCTGCCGCGCACGCTGTCGCTCCACCCCGGCGGCGTCGTGATCGTTCCCGACGCGCTGACCAACTACGTCGCCGTCCAGTACGCCGCGAAGGAGATCGACACGGGCTCGGGCGTGCTACCCGTTCCCGCGATTCAATTTGAGAAAGACGGCACCGAAGACGCGGGGCTCGTGAAGATCGACCTGCTCGGCAACCGCTCGCTCGCCGTCATTCGCGACGCCATCGCGGCGGTGCAAGCCCACGAAGGCGTGGCGATCGACTACACCTCGAGCGATCCGGTGGCGGACGAAGCGACCCGCGAGGTGTTCCGCACCGGCAACACGATGGGCGTTTTCTACACGGAGTCGCCCGCCTCGCGGCTGCTGTGCCAGAAGAGCAAGTCCGACACCTTCGAGCTGCTCGTCCTGAACACCAGCATCATCCGTCCCGCGTCGAACCACTACATCAACACCTACCTCGAGCGGCTGCATGGCGCTCCTTACGAGCCGCCCCACCCCGTCTTACGTGACGTGCTCGCCGAGACGTTCGGCGTGATGGTGTACCAGGAGGACGTCGTGAACGTGTGCGTCGCGCTCGCCGGGATGGATGTGTCGGAGGCGGACGGCGTGCGCAAGGCGCTCACCAAGAAGCGCCCGATGAAGGAGCTGCGCGCCTACGAGGAGCAGTTCCGTGCGGGCGCCGCCGCGCGCGGCGTGGTACCGGCGATCGTCGACGAAGTGTGGGCCATGATCCTGTCGTTTTCCGGCTACTCGTTCTGCAAGGGCCACTCCGCGTCCTACATCCAGGTGGCGTTGCAATCGGGATACTTGCGGGCACACCACCCCGCCGAGTTCATCGCCGGGGTGCTCTCGAACGAGGGCGGTTACTACGCGCCGTTCGCCTACATCGCCGAGGCACGACGTATGGGACTCGAGATCCTCCCGCCCGACGTGAACGCGAGCGACGTGGCCTACGTGGGCCGGGGACGGACGTTGCGGATCGGGCTGATGGCGCTGAAGGGGTTGACGGCGGCGGGGCTCGCCGCGCTCACGGTGGAAAAAGAGCGGGCTGGCTCGTATGCGTCACTCGACGATCTGCGGTGGCGCACCGGACTCACTCCCGGTGACCTGCGGGTATTGGTGCAGGCGGGCGCCTGCGACGGCATCGCGCAGGGACGGACACGGCCGCAGCTCATGTGGCTGGTGGACGCGGAGAGCCCACTGAGACGGCCTGGCTCGGCTAACCCCGGGGCGACGCCCCGGGGTCAGCCCAGGGGGGTGCAAGGAACCCTGTACCTGGATGAGCCCCCACTGACCAGCCTTCCACCACTGGAGGAGTACGATGCCGACCGCCAGCTGCGCGACGAGTTCGCGGTACTCGGCTATCTCGCGTCGTGCCATCCCATGGCGCTCGTCGTCGAGACGACCCGCGCGATCCACCCCATCCCGGCGTCGGACTTGGGGCGTCATGTGGGGCAGCACGTGACGTGTGTCGGTATGCTGACGACAGGGAAGCCGGTGCATACGATCAAGGACGAGCCGATGGAGTTCGTCACCTTCGATGATGGCACGGGCCTCATCGAAACGGTGATCTTTCCTGATGTCTATCGGAAGGTCGTCCCACTGCTCTTCGGAACGGGACCCTACGTGATGCGCGGCAAAGTC
>CAZXKN010000015.1:0-6270 GCA_964641815.1 uncultured Gemmatimonadaceae bacterium
GAAATGAACCCGATCGTGGTGCCGTCGTTCGTGATGACGGGCGTCCACTCGAGACCATCGCCCGACGTGACGGCTACGGGTGCGGCACGATCCACCGCAACCCGGAACAGATGCCGTCGTTCGCCGTCGTTGGCGTTCGCGCCGGTGTTGGCGCTGTATACAAGGGAGCGGTGATCGGGAGTGATGGCGACGTGCTCCACCATGAACGCGCCCGGCGTGAGCAGCAACGGGGCGCCGCCCGACACCGGGATGGAATAGAGGTGCGGCCAACCGTCGAGATCGGCGAGGAAAATGATGCGATCGTCCGCTCCCCAGTTGAGATTCGCTTCACCCGCGGTCTCGGGATACGAGCCGTGCAGCGTTTTGGGACTGGTCCAGACCTGTTTCCCCGCTCCCGTCGCCGCGTCTGCAACCCAGATCGACCACGGGGCCGGCACATTCACGAGCATCGGCTCGGGCGCACCGCCCTCCCCCGGCATGCGCACGAAGGCGATCTGTTTGCCGTCGGGCGACCAGCGCGGGAAAAAATCGCGACCGGTCGATGGCGCGAGATAACGAATCGGCTCCGTGTCCGACCGAAACACGCCGATGAAGCTGTGATCGCCCCGGTCAGACACGAACGCCAGCTCTGACCCGTCCGGAGACCAGACCGGCGATCCGTTCTTCCCCCGCGAAAAGAAGAGCTGTGCGGCCGGGCGGCTGCTGAAAAACGACACCGCCCACACCTGATCGTCTTTCACGAACGCGATGCGGTCATTGCGCGGCGAGACGACCGGCCCGTCGCCTTCGGCGAGCAGGCGCGGCGTCCCGGCAGTGAGCTCGATCGCCCAGATCGCCATCTTCGGCTGCTCGGGACTCGAGGCGGGATCGGGAGCCAGGCCGCCCTCGGCGGGCCAGTTGGCGTCGTGGTCGCCGCCGCGGACGTACACGATCGCCTTCCCATCGGGCATGAAAGCGAGATTGGTCAATTCCTGGCCATCGTCGTCGCTGTACTTCGTCAGGCGATGCGGAGCCCAGTTTTCGAAAGCGGACGCCGCCCAGATGTTGCGCACCCCGCGCTCGTTCAGCACCCAGGCAATCGCAGCGCCTGAGGGCGCGGCGACAAGCTCGGATGGATACGGATAGTCGAGGATCTGGGTGAGCGTGAATGGCGCGGTGGATTGCTGCGCCGGCGACGCCACAGGGGCGATGCTGAGGATGCCAAACACGAGACTGACGACGCGACGCATTGGGACTCCGTAGGGGGACGGAGCCACAACATACATCAGGGGCCGAAGCGCTCCAGCCGGTCGCGAAAGCTCCGCGTCAGGCGCAGCTTCGCTCCGTCGCTCAAGACCACCACCCAGTCGCCGTGCGACCAGGGCACGAGCTCCGCGACGCGATCGACGTTGACGATCGCGGTGCGGCTTACCCGCACGAAGCGCCGTGGGTCGAGCCGCTGCTCCAGGCGATCGAGCGTCGATCGCACGCGGAACGACTCGCGCCCCACGTGCAGCACGACGTAATTCCGCGCCGATTCGAGCCGATCGACGCGCGACAACGGCAGCAGCACCGAGCGCTCTGCCCCCTGCACCAGCAGCCGCTCGAGCCGCTCCGGGCGCTCGCGCCGCAAATCGGCGAGCAGCCGCTCCATCGGTGCGGCCTCGCCGCCGTCCCGCCGGCTCGCAATCGCCGCCTTGGCTCGCGCGAGCGCCCGTCCCAGCCGCTCGGCGTCGAACGGCTTCATCACGTAGTCCACCGCATGCACGTCGAACGCGCGCACGGCGTAGTCGTCGAATGCCGTCACGAAAACGATGTGTGGCAACGCGTCGGGGGCGAGGGCCTCGACGACCCCGAAGCCATCGAGTCCCGGCATCTGCACATCGAGAAAGACGAGATCGGGTGACTCGTCGCGGATGACATCCACCGCCCGCACGCCGTCGGGCGCCTCGAAGATCTGGCCCACGTCGGTGTCGGCCGAGACAAAGCGGCGCACCTTGGTACGCGCCGGCCGCTCGTCGTCCACGATCAGCACCTTGAGCTTCACGGCGCCGCGCGGTACGGCAGCTCGACCGCCACCCGCAGACCCCCGCCCGTCAGGTTCGAAAGCGTCAGCGCCTGGCGGTCCCCATAGAGCTGCTCCAACCGGCGTGCGGTGTTTGCGAGACCGACCCCCTTCCCGACCGCTTCCGCCTGGGTGCCTGCGAGACCCGGGCCGTTGTCTTCCACTTCCAGAAGGAGGCTGCCGTCATCGCGGCGCGCGCGCACCGCGATCCGGGCCGGCACGCCGGGCCCCGGGTCGCCATGGCGCAAGGCGTTCTCGACCAGCGGTTGCAGCACGAGCGCGGGGACCGCGGCGTCCCGCACCGCGTCGTCGACCTGCACATCGACCGACAGCCGCTCGACAAATCGCACCCGCATGATGTCGAGGTACAGCTCGAGCGTTTCGATTTCCTCGGCGAGCGGGACTTCACTGCCCGACGGCCGGCGCAGCGTGCGCCGCAACAGGTCGGCGAGACGGGCGAGCATCGTGTCCGCCGCGGCAACATCGTCGTACATCACCGACGAAATCGTGTTGAGCACGTTGAAGAGGAAATGCGGCCGCAGCTGCCCTTCGAGGGCGGTGAGGCGCACGCGGGTCAGCTCCGTCTCGAGCTGCGCCACCCGTACCTCGCGGTCGCGCGATTCCGTGTAGCGATCGAACAGATAGGCGAGTCCCATCCACAGCGTGAATCCGAGCACGTCCATCGGGAATTCCATCGCATAGCGCAGCGGCATGCGACCGTAGTCGTACGCCCCGAGCCCGAACAGCGGGAACAGGACGTCACGCGTGACGGCGTTCCACGTCGTGTGCGTCACCGAATAGACCGGGAGGATCGCGAGGTGCACGAGCAGGAGGCGCCAGCCAGCGGCCCCGCGCGCGCGCGCGCGCCGTACGGCCCAGATGGCGAGCGGAAGCAGGACGGCGGCCCCATAGGCCGCCGACATCTCCTCGATGAACTTGATCGCAAGCGGCTCGCTGTCGCTGCGTACCAGCACGTCGAGGTAATGGTACGAGAACTCGAGCAGGCCAACGAGCGTGAACGCCGCCGTCCACAGTGCCGCGAGCCGCCACCCCTTGAGCCGCATACGCCCGAAGCTACCGCGCGACGCGCCGCAGCGAGAAGATCCCCGCCTCGGGGCCGTCGGCGCAGGTACTCTCGACCTTCAACTCGCCTTCGAGCAGTGTTCCGCCGTTCGCCTGGGTCCCGCTCCCCGTGATCGACCCTCCACAGTGCTTTGCGGAGAAAGCGAACGTCAACAGGAAGGTGAAGGCGGTGCCGCGCGTGTGGGCGACGATCGGGCCGGAGATCTGTCCGTCATCGGCTGCCAGGTCGCCAATGAGCGAGTCCCCCGCCTGACGCAGGGTCAGCGTCGTCGGATGACGGTCGCTGTCGTTGATCCGCAGCTCGCCCTTCCACTGACCGGCAAGCTCGTGCGGGACCGTATCGAGTCCCGGATTACCTCGTCCGGGAAGCGCGAACGCGATCAGCTGGTCCGCCAGCCGATCGGGGCCGAGCCGGTCGTGGCCTCCCGCCGCGACGACGATGTATTGCCGGCCGCCCGACATGTAGGTCATCGGCAAGGCGTGTCCGGCGGCAGGGAGCGGCACACTGGCGAGCTCGCGCCCGGTCGCGAGGTCGTAGGCGCGCAGGTGCTCGTCGAGCGTACCCGACGAGAAAACCAGGTGGCCTGCCGTGACGAGTACGCCACCCAGCGCAACCGATCCCATCGCCCGGGCCGCGGGCGTGTCCCCCATGCCGCGCAGGTAGCCATGCGGCACGCGCCACCGCACCGTGCCACGCGTCAGGTCGAACGCCACGAGCTCGCCGAACGGGGGCGGGGAGCACGGCAGCCCGTCCGAGCCGAGCAGCGTCTGTCGCATCATCCCGTACGCGGTCCCCCGCTGGCCATTGATCTCGACACCGGGATGCGCGTGCCGCACCGCGCGGATCGAATCGCGCGGCACGAGCGTCACCACCATCGCCAGCCGGTTGACCGGCGCCACGAGCAGTCCGTCGCGTTCGTCGATCGCGACGCCGGACCAGTTGAAGCCGCCGAGGTGGCCGGGGAAGTGGATCGATCCGCGCAGCGACGACGGCGTAAAAATTCCTTCCGAGCGCAACGACGCGATCCAGGCGCGGCACTTCTCTTTGCTCTCTGCCGTCACTCCCCAGGCGTCGGCGGCCGGCAGACTCTCGGGCACGAAGCGATAAGCGGGCGGCGGAAACGGCTGCGTCGATGATGCGGCTTCTCCCGGCACGTCGCTCGCCGGGACGGGCCGCTCCTCCACTGGAACGAGCGGCCGTCCGTTGGTGCGGTCGAGGATGAAGAGGTGACCCATCTTCGTGGCCACGGCGATCGCAGCAACGTCCTTGCCCTTGACGTGCAGCGTGAACGCGACCGGTTGCGCCGGTACGTCATAGTCCCAGAGATCGTGATGCACGACCTGGAACGCCCACACCACCTGACCCGTGGACGCGCGCAGCGCGACCACCGAGCTCGAGTACTGGTTGGTGCCGAGCCGCTCGCCGCCAAAGAAGTCGGGCGACGCGCTGCCGACCGGAATGAACACGAGATCGCGCGCCGTGTCGGCGGAGAGTACGCTCCAGGCGTTGGCGGCACCGGTCTGATGCGCGTAGGTCCCGCGCCAGGTGTCGTAGCCCGGGGCGCCCGGTGTGCGCGGGATCGGGTCCCAGCTCCAGCGCTCCGACCCGGTCTTCGCATCGTACGCGCGGACCACGCCATTGGGTGCATCGAGACGATTGTTATCCCCCACTGACGAGCCCACGATGACGAGGCCGCCGACTACCGCGGGGGGCGAGGTGACCTCGTACTCACCCAGCTCCATCGGCGCATTGAGCAGGTCGTGCGTGAGGTCGACCGTGCCGTGGCTCCCGAAGTCGTCGCAGGGCCGGCCCGTCGCGCCATCGAGCGCGATCAGACGGGCGTCCACGGTCCCGATGTAGATCCGTCTCCGACACACGGCACCTGGGGCAGCGGCGGCATCGAGCCAGGTGGACACGCCGCGATTGGCGAAGTCGCCGTAGCTGCCGTGCAGGTCGACCATCGGATCGTAGGTCCAGCGCTCCGCTCCGGTCTGCGGGTCGAGCGCCGACACGCGCGCGAGCGGCGACGAGACGTACAGCGTGCCGTCCACGAGGATCGGCGTCGCCTCGAAGCGACCGTAGCGGCGTAACAGGTCACCGGTGCGGTAGACCCATGCCGGCTTGAGGTTTTGGACATTCGCCGTCGAGATCTGATCCAGCGCCGAGAAGCGATGTCCCGCGGCGTCACCACCGTACGCCGGCCATTCGGTCGACTGCTGCGATTGTGCGTGCGCCTGCGCTGCCACGAGGACCACCAACGTGAATGCTTTCACAGTCCGTATGCCTCGGATATCGGTTCGCTGCAATGAATAGCTGCGCTCGCAGGGAGACCACAAACATCGCGGGATGAAACGGTCCGGGGAGGGACGAGGCGGTCAGGCGGTCGGGCGGACGCAGCGCCACTTCTGGGATATGTTTGCACCCACCTCGAACGTGGGAGTGCAATGTCGCGCGCCGGTCGAAGCGTTCTGACGAGTGCCTTGCTTCTCTTGGCTGCAGCGCCCCTGTGCAGCCAGACGAGCCTGGAGGATGAAGCGGTGCAGCGCACGATCGACTACCTGCGCATCAACACCAGCAACCCGCCGGGCAACGAAGACCAGACGATGCTGTTCTTCGCCCGTATACTGGCGCAGGAGGGCATCCCCTTCGACACCGCCTCCTCAGGCCCGGGGCGCGGCAACATCTGGGCGCGCTTGAAGGGCGGCGCGGCACCGGCCCTGGTGTTGTTGTCCCACATGGACGTTGTGCCGGCGGACGCACGCTACTGGAAGCACGACCCCTTCGCGGCCACCGTGCAGGATTCGGAGATCTACGCCCGCGGCGCGCTCGACACGAAGACGCTCGGCATCGTGGAGCTCGAGGCGTTCCTGTCGTTGCACCGGCGCAAGGTGCCGCTGGCGCGCGACGTGATCTTCATGGCGACCGCGGACGAGGAGGCCGGTGGCACCTTCGGCGCCGGCTGGGTGGTGCAGCACCACCCCGAGGCGTTTCGCGGCGCCGGCATCCTTCTTAATGAAGGAGGAGACGGCACGATCGAAGACGGCCGCAAATCGGTGGGGATCGAAGTCACCCAGAAGGTCCCCCTGTGGCTGCGCCTCATCGCGACGGGGGAACCGGGACACGGCTCGATTCCGCCGGTCGC
>CAZXKN010000016.1:0-5025 GCA_964641815.1 uncultured Gemmatimonadaceae bacterium
AGCCCGTCGACGAACGCCCGGCTGTAGGGCTGGTTGTCGACGCGCAGCCGGCGCTCCTCTTTCACCGTTTCGCGCTGGTTCTCGAAGTTCTCCTGCGTGATGGCGAGCGAGCGCATGCGGTCGGCCTCGAGCCACAGCACCAGGTTGAGGCGGTTGGACGGCACGACATCGTAATAGTTCGTGCGGTCCTCCTGGGTGCTGCCGTTCTCCTCACCCCCCGCCCGCTCCACGAGCTGGAAGTGCTCCGTCTTCTTCACGTGGGCGGAGCCCTGGAACATCATGTGCTCGAACAGATGGGCGAATCCCGACCGGCCGATCCGTTCGTTGCGCGAGCCGGTGTTGTACCAGATATCGACGGCCACGACGGGGGTCGAGTGGTCTTCCGACGCGATCACCTGCAGACCATTGGCGAGCGAGAACGTGTCGTAACTGATCCGGCCTGCCTGGGCGACGAGCGGCGGCGCGGCCGCCGCGAGCAGGGCGGCGGCGACGGGGGCGACGAGGAACGAACGCATGCATACTCCGGACGTGAGAAGGATCTCCCGCGAGGGGGCCGCTAGGGCGCCGGGAACAGCGCCAGGGCGTTGGCTTCGAGAATGGCGCGGCGTTGCGCGTCGTTCAAGGGGAGCGTCAGAAACTGGTCGATGTTCCCGCGCAGGTCCTTCACACCGGGACTCGGCCAATCGGTTCCCCACAGTACGCGGTCGCCGATTTCCATCAGCCGGGGAAAGTAGTCCAGCAATTTGAGGGGCGGAATGCCGGACACGTCGAGTCTGACACGACGATGACGTCGCAGAATGAAGAACGCCTCCTCCATATAGAGGGGCCGCCCGCCGTGGGCCATGACAAGCTGCAGATCGGGGAAGTCGATCGCGACGTCGTCCAGTTCCAGCGGATTGCCCCACTTGGAGCGCGCCCCGGGGAAGATCGACGTGCCCGTATGGATCAGCACGGGGAGTCCGCGCTCCTCACAGCGACGGTAGATCGCAGCCAAGGCATCGAGCCCCGCCGTATACGCGTTGGCGGGGAAGGCCTGGTGGTTGGGATGGATCTTGAGCATGCGAATGCCGAGGTCCACCAGGCGGTCCACGTCGGCCGCGGGGTTCTTGGTGAAGCGGGGATGCACGCCGCCGTAGGGGAGCAGACGCGCGGGGTTGGCGCTGGCGTAGTGAGCGGCGAAATCGTTGGTCGAATCGGTGAACCCCATGATGTCCGGGCTCGGGTAATTGACCAACCCCACACGCCATACCCCGGCCGTGTCCATGACCTGGAGCAGCGCCTGCGGATCGTCCATCAAGGACAGCAGGAAGTCCCAGTGCTCCTCTTTGCCGGCGCGCATCACCGCCTGCACGTTCGGCTTGAGATCCCGCCAGGGTTGGATGTGGACATGGATGTCGGTGATGCGATACGCCTGGGGAACGGCCGTCACGCCGTGCCCCCACCGCCCGCACCGCCCCAGTCATAGAACCCCTTGCCGGTTTTCTTGCCCAGCTCGCCCTTGGCCACCTTCTCCTTGAGGATCTGGGGTGGGGCGTAGTGCGGCATGCGCAGCTGCTGGTGCAGGTACTCGGCGATCGCGAGCCGCACGTCGAGCCCGACCAGATCGGAGAGCTTGAGCGGTCCCATGGGGTGGTTGTAGCCCAGCTCCATCGCCTTGTCGATATCCTCGGGCGACGCCACGCCCTGCTCGACCATCCGCATCGCCTCGAGTCCCAGCACCACGCCGAGGCGGCTCGAGGCGAAGCCGGGCGAGTCCTGCACGACGATCGGCTCCTTGCCGAGGCGCCGTGCGATCGCGCAGGCGCGGTCGACCACCTCGGGAGGAGTGCGGCCGTGGCGCACGACTTCAACCAGTCGCATCACGTGCACCGGGTTGAAGAAGTGCATGCCGATGAGCCGGGCAGGCTCGCGCACGGCGGCGGCGATCTGCCCCACCGAGAGCGACGACGTGTTGGTCGCAAGCAGCGCCTCGCGCGGCGCCTGGCGCTCGACGGCCGCGAACAACATCTGCTTCGTGTTGATGCGCTCGACCACGGCCTCGACGACGAGGTCGACATCCATCACCGCGTCGTCCAGCTCGACCACGTAGCGCACCCGCTGATGGACGCCGGCCCGGTCTGTCTCGGTGATTTTGCCGCGCTGCAACCCCGCGGCGGCGAGCGTCTCGATGCGGCGCCGCGCCACGGCGAGCGCGTCGGGCTGGCTGTCGTGCAGCGCGACCCGACAGCCGGCCAGGGCGGCCACGTAGGCGATGCCGTGGCCCATCGTCCCGGCGCCGATGATCGCGATGCGCGGCGGGGGCGAAGCGGGTGGGGCGGCTGTGCTCATGCCCGCAGTGCGTCCATGGTGCGTCGTCCCAGGTCGGGGCGGTTGGTACAGAGTCCGTCAACGCCGAGGCCGGCGAGCCGTACCATCTCGACGGCGTCGTCGACCGTCCACGCGATCAGCTCCGCGCCTGCAATATGCAGCAGCGCGGCGAGCTCGCCGTCCACCAGCGCGCGGTCCATCCAGAACCCCACCGCGCCCGCGTCCATCAACGGCACGAGCGGGCGGATCGGGTAGGACGCGCTCAACACGCCGCGCGGCAGACCGGGGCGCAGCCTCCCGAGCCGGGCCAGCAGCCGGTGATCGAACGCATGGACGGCGTACCCGGCGGGGTGCGGGCCAGCGTCCAGCACCTCGAGGAGGTGGCGGTCGTGCTCGGGCGGCAGCGTCTTGATCTCGACGTAGACACGCAGGCGGGGATCGATGGCCCGCAACGCCTCGTCCAGCAGCGGCGGCGCTTCACCGTTGGGCAGCCGCTGCTCCCGCACCTCCTCCGCGGGCGACGACGGGATGTGCAGGGCGCCGATGGTGTCGTCGTGGTGCACGACGAGCGCCCCATCGGCCGTCGCGTGAATGTCGAGCTCGACGCCGTCCGCGCCCAGCCGGC
Organism: uncultured Gemmatimonadaceae bacterium; assembly: GCA_964641815.1. GTDB lineage: Bacteria > Gemmatimonadota > Gemmatimonadetes > Gemmatimonadales > GWC2-71-9 > DASTHG01. The sequence continues at coordinate 2,933 of CAZXKN010000016.1, forward strand.
CCGCCAGCCGGAACGCGGCGAGGGAGTTCTCGTATTCCTGCGCTGAGGCCCCGCGGTGCGCGATGACGAAGGGGCGGCTCACTGCAGCAGGCTATCCGCCTTTTTCGGCTCGATCCAGCCCTGTTCTTTCTCGATGTCATGCACGAGCGTGATGTCTTCCGGCCGCGGCAGCACCGATTCGCGGTACGCGGCGTACTTGTCGGCATCGATCGGCTCGCCGTCGACGGTGAAACACTGGTGTCCGTACATCCCGATGCGGCGGTTGAACTGCAGCGACGGCACTTTGAGCCAGCGCTCCCGATCGGGGATGAACATGTTGAGACGCTCCACCAGCTTCACGATCTCCTGGCGGTACAGCCCGCGCGACAGCTCGTTGAGCTTCGTCTTGTCGGCTTCGATCTGGCTGTCGCGCTCGTCGTAGCGTCCCTTCAGCCCCCACACGTAGGCCCAGTGGGCCGACGAGGAATTGTCGGTACCGAAGAGATCGAACGCCGTCGGGATCCATTTGTAGAAGAAGCGCTGAATCACCTCGGGCGGCATCTTCCCGGCCTTCACGATGCGCAACAGCCCGTTATTGCCGGTGCCGAGGTGGAACGACTCTTCCTTGAGCATCGGTCCCATCGAGCGCGACAGCGGGTCGAAGCCCGAAACCGACAGCATCTTCAGCTGGAACTTGCCGTCGCGATCGATGAACTGGGTGTAGGTGAAGAAGTCGAGCCAGTTGTCGACGATCTCGTTGAAGCTCCCCAGCAGCCGCTCGCCTTCGTCGGCACGACGCTCCAGCAGCTTTGCCGCCTCGCGCTTGCCTTCGTCGCCAAAGTGGCTGCACAGCAGATAGGACATCTGCCACCCGTGGCGCATCTCCTCGGTCATGACGCGCTGCAGCGACAGGAGATCGTAATCCGAGGGGGCGTTCTTGAGGAGATTGCGCTGCTGTTCCACCGACGCGAACTCGGTGTCGCCCTGGTACACGATGAGATTGAGCAGTGCGTCGCGGATGCGCTGGTCGGGGATGTGCATCACCGTGGGCCACTTGCGCTGGCCCTTGTAGTGCCCGAACTCGATGTGCGGCACTTCCGGCTCGCCGAATTTCGCCTCGAACGTGAATGCGATCAGCGAGCCATCGGGCAGTCCGATCGAGTCCCGCCAGTAGCGGAAGTAGTCGATCCAGTCGTCGAAATTGTTGAGCTTGCGCACCATGGCTCAGCGGCTCCGGGTGGCGAGGGACTCGAGACGCGCGCGCGCCTCGTCGGTGGCGAACAGTTCGTGCTGCATGGCGACTTCGCAATCGAGCATCTCGGGGAGGGTCGCGTGGAGGCTCCGGTAGATCGCTTCCTTGGCGCGCTTCAGCGACAGGGCGGGGAACGTCGCCCAGGCGTGCGCCAGCGTGCGCACCTCGGTCTCCAGTCGATCCGCGGGCACCACGCGATCGAACAGCCCCAGGGTGTAGGCCTCGGCAGCCGGCACCATGCGGGCGCTCCACAGGAGCTCGAGTGCGCGTGCCGTCCCGGCGAGGCGGGGAAGGAAGAAACTCCCGCCCCAGTCAGGTCCCAACCCGAGTTTCGCGAACACCTCTCCGATGGTGGCGGTGTCGGCGGCGACCTTGTAATCGCAGGCGAGGGCGAGATTGGCGCCACCTCCCGCCGCCGCACCGTTGACGGCGGCGAGCACCGGCTGCGGTGCCGACCGGATCAGCAGGGCGATCTCTCGCCCCGCGCGAACGAGCGCGTCGCCATCCGTTCCCAGAATCGTAAGATCGGCGCCGGCGCAGAACGCCCGACCGGCTCCGGTGACGATGATGGCGCGCACCGCGGAGCTGGTCGACGCGGCTCGCAGCGCGGCGATCAACTCATCACAGAGGGCGGTGGTGAGCGCGTTGAGCTTCTCGGGACGGTTGAGTGTGATGGTCGCGATGCCGTCGGCGGCGTGCGTGACGACGAGGCTCATACACGCTCCACGATCATCGCGATGCCCTGGCCCACGCCGATGCACATGGTGACTAGACCGTAATGAGAATGCGTACGGTTTAAGGCGTATAGAAGAGTCGTAAGCAGCTTGGCACCGGTGCAGCCCAATGGATGGCCGAGCGCGAT
>CAZXKN010000017.1:0-13277 GCA_964641815.1 uncultured Gemmatimonadaceae bacterium
GCCGTCCACGCGCGAGCGGTAGCGCACCCAGCAAATCGCCCCCGCTTGCGGTGCCACCCAGCTGAAGGACGGCCCAAACGTCTTGAGCCACTGCTCGAGCACCGGATAATTCTCCCGCAGGATCCCGCGCGTCCGGGCGAGGAGGCGCTCGCGCACGGCGGGTTGCAGCGCCAGCGTGGCGAGGTGGTCGCTCGCACCGGAGGGGCCGATGGTCGTGTAGTCATGACGCGCCCACGCATCTGCCACGATCGGCGCCGGCCCCACGAGCCAGCCGATGCGGAGACCCGGGAGTCCGTACGCCTTCGAGAGCCCCGCCACGCACAGCAGCCGGTCGTAGCTGCCCCAGAACGACGCCGTCGTGTTGCCGTCGCGTTCGGCGCCCATGTACACCTCGTCGGCGAGCAGCCAGGCGCCGACCTCGGCGGTGCGGTCGATGATCGCGCGGCGCATCGCGTCGGCGAGGATGTGTCCCGTCGGATTGTGCGGGTTGGTCACCACCACGAGCTTCGTCCCCGGCGCGATCGCCGAGCGAATCTCGGCTGGATCGGGCGCCCAGCCGCGCTCTTCGTGCAGCCGGAAGGGACGCACCTGCGCCCCCAGGTTCTGCACGTGGCCCCACAGCTGCAGGTAATTGGGCAGCAGCATCGCGACCTGGTCGCCCGGCTCGATCACGCGCAGCGCGGCGACGTAGTTCGCCTCGGCGCTGCCGTTGGTGACGAGCACCTGATCGGGTGTGGCGCCGCGATACAGCGCCGCGATGCGCTCGCGCAGGGCATCGGTGCCGTTGGACTGGCTGTAGCCGAGCCGCACGTCGAGCAGCGGGTCGGCCGCGGCCTGGGCGAGCGCGAGCAGCTCGCGTACGCTCAGCGGATGCACCCCTGATTCCGACAGGTTGTAGCGCACCCGGTTCTCCCAGGTGCTTTGCCAGCGCTCGAGATCGAAGGTGACGAAGGGCATCAGGCGAGCGTCGCGATATCCTGAGGTTGTTCCAGCCAGTAATCGGGATCGAGATCTTCCAGGTGCTCGCGGTCGAACGGTCCCCAGAGCACGGCGGCGGTCTTCACCCCGGCCGCGCGGCCGCACTCGATGTCGTGGCGCGAGTCCCCGATGAACACCGCGTCCGTCGCCGGCCTCCCCGCCTGCGCCAGCGCCAGCAGCACCGGTTCGGCGTGCGGCTTGGGTCGTGACACATCATCCGACCCGACGACCACGTCGAAAGCATCCTCCAGCCCCGCGACTCGCAGACCCCTGAGCGCTCCGCCACGCATTTTGCTCGTGACGAGGCCGAGCGTCTTGCCGCCAGCGTCGAGCCGCCGTACCTGGTCGACGACGCCGTCATAAGGCCGCACCAGCTCGTCGTGGTGCGCGAGGTTGTATTCGCGATACGTCTCCACCATCGCCTTGATCTCGGATTCGTCGTCGCTCCACAGGCGGAACTGCACCCACAACGGCGTGCCGAGGCCTTCCATCCAGACGTCGTCGGGGGGTTCGTAGCCGCGATGGGCGCGCATCGTATGGCGATACGAGCGCAGAATCAGCTCGATCGAATCGATCAGGGTCCCATCGAGGTCGAACAAGAACGTCCCGAACGACACCGGATCACCGGCCGCCACTGCGCCGGAACCAGGCGCAGTCGGGTGCCAGCGGGCAAGCGTCGCAGCGCGGCGTGGAGCGGCAGGTCTCCTGTCCGTGGTGGCGCAGCAGCTGGTGTGCCTGGATCAGCCAGTTGTAGTCGCGCGGCAGCTCGGGGGCCAGCGCCTCCTCCACGGAGGTATAGGCCGCGGTCCCCGTCGCTCCCGGCTTGCCGTACCCGATCCGCTGCAGCACGCGCAGCCCGTTCGCTTCCGGGGCGAGAGTCGCCTGAGTGCGGCAGAACAGCAGGATCCGGTCGGCGCCCGTCTCGCCGATCCCTTTGAACCGCTTCAACAGCTTCTTTGCTTCGACGGGGGACTCGCGCACCAGCGTCCGTACCCGGGCGAGACCGATCTCGATCATCAGCTCGGCGGCCTCGCGCAGCTTGGCGAGCCGGGCGCCGCCATTCGGCCCTCCCGGAGCCAGCAGCTCGAGCATCTTCGGCTTCGCGGTCCGCAGGATGGCCTGCGGTGTCGTGCCGATCTTCTGGCGCAGCATGCGGAAGACCAGGGCGCGCTGCTCGTCGTCGGGGACGACGGCGACGTGCTCCCAGATGATCCATTCGAAGGGGCCGCTCGGGATGGGCCGCTTGGGCCGGCCGTAGAGGGCGCGAAGTCGGTCGACATAGGCCCGCAGGGGCAACGTAGGGTGTCGCATGGACACTAAAAGTGTCCCCGATGACCGAAGCGTGACAACCCGTGCCGACGAAAATGGCGTCCTTGCGGCCCCCTCCAATACCCTAGCGACCCTGCGCCAGTCGAATCGCCGCCACCAGACGGGGAACTGGCGCCTCAGACGACGCGGCGACCTGCGGCAGCCCGTCGTGCCAGGCGAGGAGGTTGGCGACGTCGAACGGCCGGTGGTCGGCGATCAGATCATCGAGCAGGAGACTCTCTCCGGCGGTCAGCCCGCCGGTCAGGCGCGCCACCAGGCCGTCGAGCCGGGCCAGGCGTTCGCCGCGTCCGCCGCGCGCCGCCCGGCGGGCCGCCGCCAGCACCATCGGGATGAGCCGCCGACCCGGCCGGTCGCGGTCGGCGGCCCGCCAGCGGGCGGCGGCGATGTCGGCCAGCCGGGCCCGCACCAGCGGCGCCGCTGCCTGCATCGCCTGCGCGACGGCCGGACCAGCGGCGGCGGTCGCCCCGGCGTCATGCGCCTGTTCGAGGAGTGTCGTGGCGTCGTCGGGATTGGCTCGAGCGGCGCCGCCTTCCACGACGATTACCTCCACATCGGGCCCGAGGGTGATCACCAACACGACGGCATCGCGCGTCGCCGCGACAGTCGTGCGCACGCCACCCAGGCTCGCCGGAGCGGCTCCCGCGGCGAGCCGCTGCAGCCGGTCGCACCAATCGAGCGGCGCACTGCCACCTCGGCCGCCGGAGGTTGTTTCGACCTGCGCCGCTCCCCCGTTGATCTGCATCGCCACCTTGGCGGCGAGGCGCGCCTCGATGTCCTGCGCTCTTGCGAGTGTCTCGATCGGCAGGAACGAGACGGTTGCAACGCTGGCGTGCGGCGACCCCAGCCGGTCGATCCGTCCCACGCGCTGCGCGAGCCGTGCGGGACTCCACGGCAGATCATAGTGGATCACGCGTCTCGCGTCGTGAAGGTTGAGCCCCTCGCCGATCAGGTCGGTGGCGAGCAGGACATCGGCCTGCTCCCGTTCCGGGAGCGGGGCGAGGCCGAGTGAGCGCGGCGCGAAGGCGGCAAGCACGTCGAAGCGCGACACGCGATCGAGGCCGAGCCAACCCGCCGCGCCGCACAGCGCGGCGAGCCGCAGCGACCGGGGCAGGTACCGGCGCAGGTGCTGGACCGTGGCGGCAGCCTGGATGAAGACGATCGTCTTGCCGTCGCACTGCTCGAGATACCGGGCCAACGCCGCCGCCTTCGGGTCCGGTCCCACGCGTGCGTCGTCGAGCAATCTTCGGACGAGCGCCAGATCGTCCGGATCCTCGTCGACGGTGGTTCCCGCCTCGAGCAGCAGCGGCAGAAATGCCAATTGCAGATCGGCATCGTCCTCCATGGCAAAGACGCGCCGGAATTCCCGCGGCGTGAGCCGGCGCTGCGCGACGCCAGCGTCCCGCGCGAGGGTGCGAAACGCTTCATACCGTCGCAGGCTTTGCCGCAGCGCGGGGACGCTGGACGCGAGCCGTCGCAAGAGCGTCAGCCGATGCAGCGCGGCGGCTCCCGGCGGACGCAGCCGCTGCACGCCGTCGATCAACGTCGCGAGCCGGACCGGCTCGGCGGGTGCGGCGCGAATCACGCGCCCCTCCGCCCGTTCGGGGAAGTGCCTTCCGTCCCACAGCGGTGCGACGCGCTGCCGTGAGCGCGCCACGACGATGCGCGCGACGGCAGCATGGACCACGGGACTCACCCGCGGCGCTCGCGCGGCGACCAGCAGCGATGGAACGCCGAATGCGACGAGCGCGTCGTCGCGCAGAAAAAACCGCAGCAGGTGGAGCAGATCGGCGGAGCGGTTGTGCACCGGTGTCGCCGTGACGAGCAGCACGCGGCTGTGCACCACGAGACGCGCCAACGCGCCGTAGCGGCGCGTCTCCGCGTTGCGGAAGTGATGCGCCTCATCCACGACCACGAACGATCCGGGCGCGAAGCCGCGGAGCGACCTGCGGTCGCGACTGAGCCGCTCGTGGGTCTCGATGCGCGCCGGCAGCGACAGGCGAGCGGTCAGCGCGCGCCACTGATCGACCAGTATCGCCGGCACCACGAGGACGAGCGGAGCCGCCGCGGCGTGTGCGACCGCGAGGGCGACGTAGGACTTCCCGGACCCGACGGCGTCGGCCAGCACGGCACCGCCGAATCGCCGCACGATGGCGTGGATGCGGTCGAACGCCCGCACCTGATGGGGGGCGAGCCAGGACGGCGCCGCGGGAGCCCGGTCCGGCAGGTCGAGCAGCGCCCGGGCGGCGACTCGGCACGCGTCGGCCGGGGACACGACAACGAGCGGGTCCACGAGCAGCGCGAGCGGCTCGGTGGGCGCCGCGAGCGTCTCAGCGAGGATCCGGGGCGAGACGAAGCAGGGCGCGTTGCTCTCGCGCATCGAGGCCATACAGCTCTCCCACGAGGGTATCCGCCGCCTCTCGCCGCCGACCCAGCTCCGCGAGCGCGGCCCATTGCACCGGGCTCGCGTGGGGCAGCGGCAGGCGTCCGACGACGCGCGCATTGAAGCGGCGAAATCCGCCGCGCGCCGGGTCTGCCGCGAGGCGCCCCAGCGCGGTGCACCAGCGCGTATTGAGCAGGGCCGCGAGGGCGTGCGCGTCGGCGGCACAGCGGGTGGCGATTCCATACACGGTGTTGAGGGGCACGATCTCGGGAGGCGGCACGACGGCGAGGATCTCCCGCGCCAGATCGACCCACAGCACGCGGTGCGGGACGACGGCGAGCGCGATGCGGAACAACTGCCAGACCGGCCCGCCGTGATAGTCGGTGCGGCGCTGCAGCCGGTCGGCGAAGGGCGCCAATCGCGCCGCCGTCGCCTCCGGCAGCTGGGCGAGCGGGCGGCCGGACGCGTCGTGGGTCCACAGGAGATGCCGGCGTGGCGTCACCTCCCACCGGGCGACATCCCGCCCGCGCACGACGGGCCGAGTCCCGGGTAGCGGATCAGCGACGAGGAAGAGCGAGTCGGCCCCGGTCTTCACTCCCAGCTGCGGCGCCCACTGCCGGGCCAGCGTCGGGAAATCGTGCTCCAGGCGGCGGGCGACGGCCGCGGCGTCCGGATCGAGCACCCAGGGGCCGTCCGCCTGCAACACGCGCTGAGCGACCTGATGCGCGGGATCGCAGGGGCCGAGGCGAGTTCCCGTCATGGCGCCGGCGTCGGGCTCCACCCGTGCGACGACGAGGGCCATCGGATACACCGCCGCTCCGAACGTCGTGGCGGCTGTCTCGTCGAGCGGCGCGACGACGGTGGTGGTACAGCGTGCGGCGATGTAGCGCCGCAGCGACTCGGCGTAGCCTGCCGTCGCGAGCTTGGCCGGCACCAGCAGCGCCATGACGCCGCGCGCCGCCGCGAGCTCGAGCGCACGCTCGCAGAACGCCACCGCCAGATCGGGAAAGTGGGCGAAGGGCCCCGGAGCGGGGCGCCACAGCGCATACCGCTCGCTGAGCGTCTCTCGTACGCGCGCCGGCAGGCGCTCGGCGCGGACCCAGGGAGGATTGCCAAGAACGACGTCGAACCCGCCACCGGCCAGCACGTCGCGGAAGTGGGATTCCACACTGAAGAACGGCGTGCCACCCTCACGCGCCAGGCGGCGCCCGCCGCGGCGTAGCTCGTTCCGTGCGCGCCGTAATCGCCGCAGCAGGGCCCATTCACGCGCCGCGAGCCCGATGCGCCTGCCGAACAGATCGAGGTTCCGAGCTGCCGCGATCAGCTCGCCAATGCGACGGTCGAGCCCGGCCGCGGCGTGTTCATGCAGACTGGCGGCAACTGCGCGCTCGGATTCGGCCAGGTCTCGCGCGGCGCGGCGCTTTGGCCGCCCCGAGAGAGCGAACAAATGGCGACGGTGCTCGGCCAGCTGGTGTGCGTCGACGGTGAGACCGCGCTGGTCCCGGGTGCGCGCCAGCGACGCGGCGACGCTGTAGGGATCGAGCAAGGCGTCGCCGCAGCGCAGGTGGCCGTCGAGGTTGGGGAGCGGCGCCACCGCCTGCGCGTCGTCCGCTGTATCGGGAGCGATGAGCGCGAGCCACAGCCGCAGCTCCGCGAGACGGGTGGCGGTGGGCGAGAGGTCGACGCCGAACAGCGACCGGGCAATGATTTCACGGCGCAGCGCCGGCGTATCGACCGCACCCGCCAGGGTGCGCAGGCGCGTCAGCTCGTCCAGCGCGCCGAGCAGAAACGCTCCGGAGCCTGCGGCGGGATCGAGCACGCGCAGTGCTCCGAGGTCGGGCGGGCAGACGGGGGGGCGATCGTGATACACCCATGCTTCTGCGTCACGACGGAGCAGATCGAAGCGCTGTACGAGCACACTCGCGAGCGCCGCTTGAACGACGTCGCGCACGAGAGCGGCGGGGGTGTAGTAGCTGCCGCTGGAGCGCCGCTCGTCGGGTGCCATGACGCCTTCGAACACGCGCCCCAACATGTCCGGGGCGATGTGGGCGTCGCCTTCTCCTTCGACGACGGAGAAATGGAATCGCTCGAACAGGTCGTCGAATGCCTCGCGCCAGTCGCCGTTCGACCACAACCCGGGCCCTGCGCGACGCTCCAATGGCGTCGGCTCGAACAGGCCGCCGTTGAGAAAGGGAATCCGGCCGAGTGCGAGCACGCCCGAGGACCGCTCGGCGGCGGGGCGGTTCAATGTGCCGAAGACGAGGGGATGAAAGGCCGTGCGATGGAAGTGATGGCCGCGGCCCAACGCATGATCGAGCAGTTTCGGCAGGTAGCGTCGATCGCCGTCAAGCCACCCTTTTTCCTGGACGAAGTACAGAAACAGGACCCGCGTCAGGGCGGTGAGTGCGAGGGCGTGGCGGTCGGCGCGGCTGCGCGGGTTCGCCAGGCGGTCAGTGAAGCGCTCCAGTGTAGTGCGGAATGCACGGAAGAAACGGATGGTGACCGCCTCGCTGGCGAGGGCATCCCCGACGCGCAGCGACAGCGCGAGCGCGGTCTCGACGGGTCGCGGGGCGAGCCGCTCGAGCGTCGCGAGGGCGACCGGTGCCGGCCGCTCGACGCTGAAGGATGCGAGCCGCACGGCGAGGGTGCGTGCCGCGGTGGCGCGCCAGGCCGCGAGGACCAGGCGGCGCGGCGTTCCTCCCAGCGCGCAGGCGAGGCCACGGTCGGCGCCGCTGGCGAGTCGTTTGGCCGCGAGCTGCGCGGCGGCTTCCGGATCGGTCGCCTCGAGGGCGATCACTCGGAACGCCTGGTGCCGGGCGATCAGCTCAGCGGCGGTGACTCCTGCGGCGCGTGCGTCGGCCGAGCCGAGCCAGGGCCCGGGTGGTACGGTCTCCCACGCCGCGTGATAGCCGAGCACGCGAAAGAGGTCGCGAAGATCGGAGATCTGCTCGGTGCGGGTGAGAAGCTCCCGGAGCACCACGGGCCCCTCGGTTCGAAGGGCCCCAAAATGAGTGGTGGTGCTCCGGAGTTAGGTACCGGAGTATTGCGGGCGGGATCGAAACGCCGCGGTGCGCTACGACGCCTTTCTGAGCTGGATGCTGCCGTTCACCGTCCGCAGCTCGAGCGAGCGCCCGCCCGAGCCGATCGTGCCCCGCAAATGCCGCGGGCCGAATTTGCCGGTGACAGTCAGGGGAAAGTCGGTTTCGAGGTCGCCGTTCACCGTTTCGGCGCGCACTTCGGCATTCAGGTTCGCGGGAAGGGTGAGCGTGATCCCGCCGTTCACGGTGCTGAACCGGGCGACCGACTCCCAGTCGCTGCGGCCCATCGCCGCGCGGATCGAGCCGTTCACCGTCGTCGCCTCCACGTGTCCTGCCGCCGAGACGTCGACGCTGCCGTTCACCGTGCTGACGTCGGCGTCGGCGCCGAGGTTGTCCGCCTGGAGGTCGCCGTTGACGGTGCGCCCGTCGAAGTTGATGCCCGCGGGGAGCTTGATCGTGAAGTCGACCTCGACGTCGTTGTTGTCGGTGCTGGACGACCAATCGTCACCGGGCTCGCAGCTGTTCTCGCGCCGGGCCCGGCGGGGTGTGGGGTACACCGCGCAGATCGCCACGCCGTCCTCGAACGGGACGACCTTGATCTCGACCTCATCGGGATCGGAGCGGCGGGCGGTCTTGTGGGCGGTGACGTCGATCTGATCTCCCGACGTCGCCATGGCGCGGATCGCACCATTCACGCCCTTGATCTCGAGCCGCTTGCCGGCGGCGAGTTTGCCGGTCCAGTGGAAGTCCTGCGCGGCAAGCGTTGGCGCCGCGGTGAGGAGGGCGGCGCAGGCCGCGCCGAGCAACGTGAGGGTGCCGCGCATACGGTTACTCCTGGCTCTTGTCGTGGATCCTGCCGGGGCGGCAGATGCTGATGCTGCCGTCGAACGACTCCATCTCCAGCCGGGCGCTGCCCGTCCCGAGCACGAAGGTGAAGCGGTGCTTGGTCTTGTCCTTGAGCTGTAGCGGGAAGCACGAGTCGAAGTCGCCGCTGAAGGTCGACACCGAAACGGTGACGTTGGCCTTCTCCGGCACGGACACGGTGACGTCACCGTCGTGCGACTCGAAGTGGTAGCGGCCGTTGTCGCGAATCGTGCCGTCATATTCGACGCTGCCATCCACGGTGCTGGCGTCCACGTTGGCGGACTCGATGCCGGACATCGTGATCTCGCCGTCCACGGTTTCGGCGGTGATGTCGCCGGAGCAGTCCTTTATGGAAATCGCACCATCGACGCTGTTGAGCTCGATGTGCCCCCGCGCTCCCTCGATCGAGACTTCGCCTTCGACCGAGCGCAGCGACACATTGCCGCTGCCTCCCACGACGTGCACGGACCCCTCCACGGTTTCAACCGTGACCTCCGCCTCGGTGCCCTCGATCGACACCTCCGCCGAGGGAGTTCCGGCAATGGACAACGGCATCCACGCGGGGACCAGGAGCTCGTAGTCGATCGTGGCGGGGCCGTGGCGGGCAGAAGCACTGATGCTCACAATGGACCCGTCGGTCGAAATCGAGACGCGGTCGTGGCTCGAGTGCATCGCCTTCAGGCGAATCGAGCTCTGACGCCACGCCTTGATCGTGACCTGGCCGCCGAAATCACTCAGCTCCAGTCGCTGTCCCTGGCGCACCGCGAACGACGTATCGGTGTCCTGGGGAGGGGCCATGGTCAGCCCGGCGACGGCGGCGAGTACCAACAACATGCAGACTCCGTTCTAGGTGCGCGGGGAGGCGATGCGATTCGCTTCCCGCAGGAATTCCATCTTGCGCCGCATCGTGTCGGCGAGATGCTGGTTCAGGTACCCGCTCTTGGGGTCGGCCGTCAGCGCGCGCTTCCCATCGGCGATCGCGCTGTCGATGACCGCCAGGCTGTGCTCGATACGATGCACCGTCATCGGGCTGAGGCGGCCGGTGCGCTGGCCGTCGGCCATGGCGAGTCGCAGATCCGCCACGGCGAAATCGGCGGTCGAGTCCGCCCTCCGGATGGCCACGGGCACGACCATCACCGGACTGGGATTCGCCGCCACCGTCTCGCGGGTCGCGGTCGGCTGCAGTACGAGCCGCGCCACACCGGCCGAGACGGCGACCAACGCCACGCTCGCAGCGATCAGCTGCGGGACCGTGAAACTCAAGCGGCGCTGCGCCCGGCGCCGGGCCAGGTCGTCGGTCGAAACGCCGATCCGCTCGGCGATGCCGTTCCACAAGTCCCGGGCGGGCGGTCGGTCGTCGAGGGCCTGCGCGCGCGCCACGACACGCCGCAGCTCCGCCAGAACGGCGGTGCAGTCGGCGCAGGTCGCGAGGTGGGCTTCGAGCGCCATCCGCTCCGCATCGTCGAGCTCGCCGTCCAGATACTCCGAGAGCCGGTCAGTCCATTGGTCGTTCATCGTGTCGCTCCTGCTTCCTTTATCGATCCAGATGCTTCCGTAAGGCCATGCGGGCGTGATGCAGCTGCGATTTCGACGTTCCCGGCACGATGCCGAGCAGCTTGGCGATCTCCTCGTGCCGGTAGCCCTGCACGTCGTGCAGGACGAACACCTGTCGTGCCCCCTCGGGCAGCCGGGCCAGGGCCTCTTCGAAATCGACGCCGTGCTCCGGCACCTTGTCGCTTCCTGCCACCAGCTCCAGCGTCTCGTGCGCGTCCTCGCCAAAGCGGCGCCGCTCGCCGCCCAGCGTCTTGCGCCGGGCGAGGATCACGTTCACCGCCAGCCGGTGCAGCCACGTGCCGAACGCCGCTTCGCCGCGGAAGGTGTGCAGCTTCTCCCACACCCGCACGAACACATCCTGCGTCACGTCGTCTGGGTCGCCACCGCTCATCATGCGGCGCACCAGCCCGTGGATGCGCGGGACGTGGGTGCGGTACAAGCGCTCGAACGCGCGGCCGTCGCCGCTTTGCGCCAGCGCTACGTCAGCCGCTTCCGCGTCCATCGCCGCTGTGATCGCATCCGTTTTCAGTGTCGGCACTCCCGAACCCGGTAAGCCGGTGTCGGATGATTGGATAGCCGCTTGGGGCGACAAGGTTGCAATCCGGTGAAGCCCCATAAGACTGCGCTGCAATTTGACTTAGATTCCAGGGCTTGGCGACACCTGCCCGCCGTTCATTCTCCCTCAGCGGCGCCGATGGCGGCCCGCTGCGCGGTGAGATCCGCGCTGCGGGGGGACCGCGTCCGGCAGTCGTCATCTGCCATGGATTCAAGGGGTTCAAGGACTGGGGCTTCTTCCCGGTAACCGCCGACCGCCTCGCCCAGGCGGGCTTCGCGGCGCTGTCGTTCAACTTCTCAGGCTCCGGCGTCGGCGAGCCGGGAGACTCCTTCAATGAGCCCGACCGGTTCCGCCATGCCACCTACTCGAACGGGCTGCGAGATCTCGCAGGCGTCCTGGCAGAGCTGCGCGGCGGCGGGCTGGGTGTTCAGCCCACGGCGATCGGCGTGTTGGGACACAGCATGGGTGGCGGCATCGCCGCGCTCCAGACCGCCGCCGATCCGGGTATCACAGCACTCGTGACGTGGTCGGCGACCGCGCGCTTCGGTCGGCTGTGGCGTCGCGAGCAGATTCCCGAATGGCGGCGCAGCGGCACGCTCGAAATCGTGAACCAGCGCACTGGAGAACGCCTGCCTCTGGCGACCGACATCCTCGACGACCTCGAGCGCAACGCCGAGCGGCTCGACGTGCTCGCTGCCGCGGCGGCGGTTCGCGCCCCGTGGCTCGTGGTGCACGGCGTCGCCGACGAATCGGTGCCCGCGAGCGATGCCCGAGACTTGGCGGCGCGGGCGCCGCAATCGCGTCTCCTCATGGTCGCAAACACCGGCCACACCTTCGGAATCAAGCACCCCTGGGGCGGGTCGACAGCGCAGTTCGATCAGGTGCTGGAGGCCAGCGTCGACTGGTTTTCCCGCCACCTCGTCGCATGACGATCGCGAGGGTGCGGCGTGCGCTCGCAGGCTACACGGCGCAGACGGAGGACGCGCCGGAAGCGCTCCCGGCAGCCGTCGCTCTGATTCTGATCGAGCGACACGGTCTCGAGGCGTTGTTCATCAAGCGCGCCGCGCGAGTGGGCGACCCCTGGTCCGGTCAGGTCGCCCTTCCCGGCGGGCGTTACGAGCCCGAGGATCACGATCTGCTCAATACGGCGATCCGCGAGACACGCGAAGAAACCGGAGTCGACCTGACTCGCTCCGAGCGGCTCGGGCGTCTGGACGATCTCTATCCGCGCACACCCACCCTCCCGCCGGTTCGAGTGCGCCCGTTCGTGTTCACCATCGCCGCGGCGCCGCCGCTGGTCATCAGTGAGGAGGTTGAGCGCGCTTTCTGGGTCCCGCTCGCGCGGCTCGCAGAGCCGGGAGTCCGGCGCGACGTGAAACTGATCCTGCGTGGCGAGCCCAGGATATTCCCGGCGTATGACCTCGGGGACGAGGTGATTTGGGGGATGACCGAACGAATCCTGACACCCCTTCTGACACTGCTGGACATCATCCACAATAGTTCTGTCTAAGCATCATATTCGCTTGCCAACAAACTCATATTAGTATAAACTAACGTTGTGTGTGCGCAGTGAGTTAAGTGGTCATTTGGCGGTGGCATGAAGTCCGACATATCACTGGAGTCTCATTTTGCCGGCGAGTACGCAAGAGCCCGTCCTCAGCCGCTCCGTAGAGGACTATCTCAAGGCGATCTTCCGCCTCTCCAATCAGGGCGGGTTCGCCACGACGAGCGATATCGCCGCTCTGTTGTCGCTCTCCTCTCCCTCAGTCAGCGGGATGGTGAAGCGTCTCTCCGAGATGGGGCTGATCGAGCACGTGCCATACCGCGGTGTTCAGCTGACCGCGCAGGGGCGCCGGGCTGCGCTGCGCATGATTCGACGGCACCGGGTGCTCGAGCTCTATCTGACGCGCACTCTTGGTTACGATTGGGACACCGTGCACAACGAGGCGGAGCGGCTCGAGCACGCCGTCTCCGATGAGCTGATCGAGCGCATGGCCGCGGCCATGGGCGACCCGCACTACGATCCCCACGGCGACCCGATTCCGACCGCTACCGGGGACATCGAAGAGACCGAGCTCGTCTCTCTCGCCGACGCCCAAGTCGGCGACGCCCTCGAGCTGCGCCAGGTGATGACCCAGGATCCCGCCCGGCTGCGCTATTTCGCCGAGCAGGGTCTCGTGCCCGGCGTGCGGGTCGTCGTCACGGATCGCCAGCCGTTCAACGGTCCGACCACCGTGCTGCTCAACGCCTCAGGGACGGCCCGCATCGTCGGGCAGGAGCTCGCGCAGCTGCTTTCCTGCCGTCTCGCCGGCCGGGAGGCCTGATGGCGACGCCGGTGCGACGTTCTGCGCCCGAGCCGGGCTGGAAGCACCCGCGCCTCACCCCGAGTCTCGCCGAGGTCTATCGCTCGGTGCCGGTGTCCGGCACGACCTGGTGGCGCAAGGCGCTGGCGTTCGCCGGACCCGGCTATCTGATCGCAGTCGGATACATGGACCCGGGGAACTGGGCCACCGATCTGGCAGGTGGATCGCGCTTCGGCTATGCGTTGCTCAGCGTGATTCTCGTTTCCAACCTGATG
>CAZXKN010000018.1:0-14978 GCA_964641815.1 uncultured Gemmatimonadaceae bacterium
CGCCCGCGTCGTGACGCCGGTCAGCGGCAGCGCGCCGAGCGCGCGCAGGCGGTCGTTCAGCGCGGCGCGCGCCGAACGCAACGCCGCCCCGTGCTCACGCCCCAGAGCACGCAGGCGCGTGCGGATCTCCTCGCGTTCGCGTGGGATATCACCGAGCCGCGCCAGCATGCGGGGGATGGCGTCCGTGAGGGACTTGCCGCCGTAGACCTCGGGAACAGGAATCTCCTGCACCCGCGCTTCCGCGAGCAGCCGCTCGACCCGGCCGGCGACCTGAGCCGACACGACAATGAGGACCGCCGTCTCGCCGCTCGCGAGCGGCTGGCTGAACAGCTGGAATTCCTCGCCGATGGCCGCGGACAGCGTGACGCGCAGCTGGGGAATGGTCGCAGTATCGCCGCCGCGGAGCAGCACGTGATACGTCGTGGCGTTGGGCCAGCGCGTCTCGCTCTCCAGCAACGCGCGAAACGCGGAGAAGAACTGCTGGTACTTCATGATCAGCGCACGTTCTTCCTCGAGCGCCGTGGTCCGCGCCGCGAGACGCTCCGTTTCGCGCCGCACGCGCGACGCCAGCCGGGCCCAGCGCGCCAGGTCAGCGCGGGTGACGGACGCCGCTACCGGAGCCGATCCCTCGGCGACCCCGAGGGCACTGAGCGCGCGCTCGACGTCGTCGAGCGCGGAGGCGAGGTGGCGACGTTCACGATCCTGAGCCGGCGTCAGCTCCACGCGCGCGAGCGGAGCGGCTTCGGGGCTGGACAGGTGGACGAGACTCAGGTCCTGCAGCACCCGCAGGACGTCCTCGAGGCGCTCGCGCGGTCCCAGAATCCGCAGCTTCGCCATTTCGATGATCATGGAGTCCGCTCCACCACGAGCTGATCCACCACATCCCGCGCCAGCGCGCCGATGCGCGTGTCGGGAACGCCGCCGTAGCGGGCGACGAGTTCTGCGGTCTCGCGGGCGATCGCCGCCTCACGTTCCCGGCGTTCGGTCGCGGCCGCCACGCCCCGCGCGGCGGCGGCCGCTGCGATGTCGGCGGCGAGAGCGGCTTCCGCCCGGCGCGAGGCCGCCGTTGCATCGTCGATCAGCCGGGCGGCAGCGGCGCGCGCCTGGCGGAGGCGGTCGTCCAGCCGTTTCTCGGTGGCGATCAATTGGTCGAGATCCACGTCAGCTCCTGCGGACACCCAGCCTCAAGTTTCGCCGACCGCTCCTTCAGCAATCATGAAGCGACCATAAGGATCTCTTCACGTCAGTTTGCTTGTTGCCTTCGCAATTGCTCGGTATCTGTTGACAGTCCGGTTCCATCGACCGCACCTGCGGAGGCCCCGCCATGTATTTCCCCACCGCGCATCCCTGGGCCGAAGGTCAGTCCCTCGACCAGTACCTCGAACACCGCGGAGTCAGCCGACGTGAGTTTCTCACGTTCTGCGGCCAGATGGCCGCGATTCTCGGGCTCGGCGAGCTCGCGACACCGCGCATCGCGCGAGCGCTGACGGCGGTCAAGCGACCGAGCGTCGTCTGGCTCTCGCTGCAGGAGTGCACCGGCTGCACGGAGTCGGTGCTGCGCGCCGCGGATCCGACGATCGGCGACCTCGTGCTCGACGTCGTGTCGCTCGATTTCCAGGAGAACCTGATGGCCGCGGCGGGGTTCGCCGTGGAAAAAGCCCTGAAGCAGGCGATGGAGAAGAACAACGGCGAGTATCTGCTCGTGGTGACGGGATCCGTGCCGCTGAACGACGGCGGGATCTATACCACGATCGCCGGGCGCCCGGTGAAGGAGATCCTCGAAGAAGGGGCGAAGGGTGCCAAGGCGGTGATCGCCATCGGGGCCTGCGCCCACTGGGGCAACATCCAGGCATCGCGACCCAACCCGACCGGCGCCGTCGGCGTCAGCGACATCGTCAAGGACAAGCCGTTGATCAACATCGCCGGCTGCCCGCCGATCGCCGACGTGGTCACCGCGACCGTCGTGCACTACCTGAGCTTCGGCCGGCTCCCGGCGACGGACTACGAAGGGCGGCCGCTGTTCGCGTACGGCGCACGCATCCACGACCAGTGCCCCCGGCGCGCGAACTTCGACGCCGGGCAGTTCGTGGAGGAGTTCGACGACGAGGCGGCGCGCAAGGGATGGTGCCTGTACCACGTCGGCTGCAAAGGGCCGGCGACGTTCTCGCCCTGTCCCATCTTCCAGTGGAATAGCGGCACCAGCTGGCCGATCGGCGCCGGGCACCCCTGCCTCGGCTGCACCGAGCGGAATTTCTGGGACACGATGACGCCGTTCTACGGGCGTCTGCCGAACGTGGCCGGCTTCGGCGTGGAGCGTTACGCCGATACGCTGGGCGCGGCACTCGCGATCGGCGCGACGGCGGGTGTCGCCGCACACGCGATCGCCACCGGCGTGCACCAGGTGAGGGCCCGCCGCAATCTCCCGGTCATCGAAACCCCGACGCACGGCGAAGGAGGCGGCCATGGCCAGCGTTAAGGTCGTCGTCGATCCCATCACCCGGATCGAGGGACACCTGCGCATCGAGGCGCAGGCCGAGAACGGCCGCATCACCAACGCCTGGGCGACGTCCACACAGTTCCGCGGCATCGAGATCATCATGCAGGGACGGGATCCGCGGGACGCGTGGGCGTTCACACAGCGGATCTGCGGCGTCTGCACCGTGGTGCACGCGGTGGCGAGCTGTCGCGCCGTGGAGGATGCACTCGACATCAAGATCCCCGCCAACGCGAACACGATCCGCAATCTGATCCACGGCATGCAGTTCGTGCAGGACCACGTGATGCACTTCTACCACCTGCACGCGCTCGATTGGGTGGACGTGGTCAGCGCGCTCTCGGCCAACCCGGCGGACACGGCCGCGATCGCGAAAAAGATCTCGCCGTGGCCGAACAACTCCGAGACGTATTTCCGTGAGGTCCAGAACCGCGTCAAGACGTTCGTCTCGGGCGGCCAGCTCGGCATCTTCACCAACGGGTACTGGGGTCATCCGGCGTACAAGCTGCCCCCCGCCGTGAACCTCCTGGGCGTCGCGCACTATCTCGAAGCCCTCGACTGGCAGCGGGACGTCATTCGCCTGCACACGATCTTCGGCGGCAAGAATCCGCACCCCAACTTTCTGGTGGGCGGGATGGCCTCGGCCATCAACCTCGATGGTCGCGTCACCATCAACGCGGCGAAGCTGGCCGACATTCACGACATGATCGGGCGTGCACGCCGGTTCGTGGAGGAGGTGTACTGGCCCGACCTGGTCGCGATCGCCGGCTTCTACAAGGAATGGGGAGCCATCGGTGGCGGGACGGGCAACTACCTCGCCTGCGGCGAGTTCCCCGAGACCGACGTGCGCGATCTCAACTCGTTGTACTTCCCGCGCGGCATCATCCTCAACAAGGATCTCTCCAAGGTCCTGCCGTACGACCAGAACCAGGTGAAGGAGTTCATCAACAGCTCCTGGTACGAGTACTCGAAGGGCGACAATGCCGGCCTCCACCCCTACGAAGGCGAGACGAAGGCCAAGTACGCAGGTCCGCCCACGCCGTGGACCTACCTGCAGGGCGAGAAGAAGTACTCGTGGATGAAGGCACCCCGCTACGACGGGAAGCCGATGGAAGTGGGGCCGCTGGCGCGCATGCTCGTCGCCTACGCTTCGGGCCACAATGAAGTGCGGGACATGGTGAAAGCGGTCCTCGACACGCTCGACGTCGGTCCGGCGGCGTTGTTTTCCACGCTGGGGCGTGTCGCGGCGCGCGGCATGGAGACCGTCCTGCTGGCGCGGCGGCTCGAAGTCTGGTACGGCAAGCTCGTCGACCGCATCAAGAACGGCGACGTGCGCACCTTCGACAACTCGAAGTGGGATCCGGAGAAGTGGCCGGCCAAGGCGCAAGGGTACGGCTACCTCGACGCCCCGCGTGGCGCGCTGGGCCACTGGGTGCAGATCGAAGATCAGAAGATCTCCCGCTATCAGTGTGTGGTCCCGAGCACCTGGAATTGCTCACCGCGTGACGGCCAGGGCGTTCCCGGACCGTACGAGGCGGCCCTGATGGACCACCACCCCCTCGTCGACCCCGAGCGACCGATCGAGATCCTGCGCACCATTCACTCGTTCGATCCGTGCATGGCGTGCGGGGTGCACGTGCTCGACGCCACCGGCCGCGAGGTCACGTCGCTGAGGGTCCAATGAGCGGCCCTCCAGAGAACCGGACGCCGCCGGGTCCGCGGCCGCGGCCCGGGATCTCGCTGGCGCACAAGATGCCGCCGCCGTCGGGCAACTATCACTGGGTCTACCTGTGGGAGTGGCCGATCCGGGCGATGCATTGGGTGGCGTTCGCCTGCATCGTCGTGCTCGTCGTCACGGGCTTCTACATCGGCCGGCCCTACTTCATGACGAGCGGCGAAGCGAGCGCCCACTTTCTGATGGGCTGGGTGCGCTTCCTGCATTTCGCCGCGGCCGGCCTGCTCATCGCCACAGCCATCGTGCGGCTCTACTGGATGTTCGCAGGCAACGAATTCGAGCGCTGGCGTGCGTTGTTCCCGGTGCGCCGCACCGATTGGGTGAATCTCTGGAAGCAGGTGAAGTTCTACCTGATGATCCAGCCGGAGAAAGCGCCGCACTACCTCGGGCACAATCCCCTGCAGCAGTTCAGTTACACCGGGATGTACGTAGTGGCGCTGGTCCAGGTCATCACCGGCTTCGCGATGTACGGCCAGTCGCGCCCGGGCGGCCTGTGGTACACGCTGTTCGGATGGGTCGTGCCGCTGCTCGGCGGCATTCAGATCGTGCACTTCGTGCATCACGTGCTGACGTGGGCGTTCCTGATCTTCATTCCGATCCACATCTATCTCGCCCTGCGGGCCGACCTCTTGGAGCGGACGGGAACGATCTCCTCCATCGTGAGCGGTGGACGGTTTGTCCGCTCGGACGTCGAGTATGTGGACCAACCCAAGTAGCGCGCCGGTCGGCGGCACCGTCGTCATCGGGCTCGGGAATCCGCTCGTCGGTGACGACGGTCTGGGACTCGCCGCGCTCGAGCTGCTCCGTGCGCGGTGTCCCGATGGAGACGTCGAGCTGGTCGATGGCGGGACCTGGGGGCTGTCGTTGCTGCCGGTGATCGAGTCGGCGGCCCGCGTGCTGTTGCTCGACGCGATCGACGCCGGCGGACTGCCCGGCACACTGCACATCCTGCGGCGCGTCGACCTGCCCCGCTATCTGGCGACCCGCATCTCCCCTCACGAAGTCGACCTCCAGGACGTGCTGGCGCTGGCCGAGCTGCGCGGCACCCTCCCGCTCGAGACCGTCGCCATCGGCCTGCAACCCGGCCGCCTGGAGACCGGCTGCGACTTGAGCGACGCGGTCCGCAACAGCCTGGGTGATCTGGTCGACGCCGTGGAGCAACAGCTCGCCGCCTGGCACGCGGCGACCGGCAGCGTGAGTCCTCCCGCCCATGCATGAGCTCAGCGTCGCCCTCGAGGTGTGTCGCATGACCGAGGTACGGGTCGGAGCGGCGGGCCCCGGCGCGGTCCGCTCGGTCGGCCTCGAGGTCGGCGACGATGCGGGCGTGGAAATCGGCAATTTGCAGTTCTGCCTCGAGGCGTTGCTCGCCGAGCCGCCGTTCGCGGGCGCGCGACCCGTGATCCTGCGTCGCTCGGGCGACGTGCTCCGTCTCGCCTACCTGGAAGTGGATGATGGCAGTCCGGACGATTGAGGTACGCGAGCGGGTGCTGGCGAAGAACGACGAGCTCGCCGCCCAGGTGCGCGCTCGGCTGGCCGCGGCTCGAGTGCCCGCGATCAACCTCATGTCCTCTCCGGGAGCGGGGAAGACCACGCTGCTCGAGCGGACGCTGACGGACCTCGCGGCGGACCTGTCCCTCGCGGTGGTGACGGGAGACGTCCAGACCCACAACGACGCCGACCGCCTCGCCCGCCACACCGACCGCCTGGTCCAGGCCGTGGTGACGAACGGCGCCTGTCATCTCGATGCGCGGCAGATTCTCACGGCGCTCGACGCCATCGATCTGGCCTCGACCGACCTCGTCTTCATCGAGAACGTCGGCAATCTGGTCTGTCCGGCGGGTTGGGACCTCGGCGAAAACACCAGGGTCGTGCTGTTCTCGATCACCGAGGGCGAGGACAAGCCCGTCAAGTACCCAAAGATGTTCCAGCAGGCCGATACCGTAGTCCTGACGAAGCTCGATCTCCTGCCGCACGTACCGTTCCGCCTCGACCAGGCGATGGCCTGCCTGCGTCGCGTGAACCCTTACCTCGACGTCATCTCCACCTCCGCGCTCACACCCGACGGCGTGCGGCCCTGGTACGACTTTGTGCGGGCTGAAGCTCGCCCGAAGTCGCCGCGATGAGTGCACCGACTCCCGTGCTCACCGCTGCCAGCCTGCGGGTGACCGGCGTGGTCCAGGGCGTCGGCTTCCGGCCGTTCGTGCATCGCTTGGCGGCACGGAACGGCCTGGCGGGGTGGGTGCGGAACACCGCCGGCGAGGTTCAAATCGAGATCGAGGGAACGGCCGAGGCGATCGCCGATTTCCGCCATGCGCTCGAACGGGAAGCCCCGCCCCTCGCGCGCATCGAACGCGTGGAGCTCGAGCCCCTGCTGCCGGCGGGGAGAACCGCGTTCGCGATCAGGGCCAGCGAGCTGGACCCCGATCGCCGCCAGCCGGTGTCCCCCGATGTCGCGCTCTGCGCCGCATGCGAAGCGGAGCTGTTCGACCCCGGGGACCGTCGCTTCCGCTACCCGTTCATCACGTGCACCGATTGCGGGCCACGCTTCACGGTGATCGAGGCGATGCCCTACGACCGTGAACGCACCAGCATGCGAGTCTTCGCACAGTGTCCGGAGTGTTCGCGCGAGTACCACGATCCTGCCAGCCGCCGCTATCACTCCGAGACCAACAGCTGTCCACGCTGCGGTCCGCGGTTGTGGCTGCACGAGGCACAGACCGATCCGATCGCTGCCGCCGCGCGGCTGCTCCGGGAAGGACGAATCGTGGCGCTGCGCGGGCTCGGAGGCTTCCACCTCGCGTGTGACGCAACCAGCGAGCGGGCGGTGCGCCGCCTCCGCGAGCGCAAGCAACGTGACGCGAAGCCGCTCGCCGTAATGGTGCGGACGCTCGCCGAGGCGCGGGTGCTGGTGGCGACCTCGCCGCTCGAGGAGCGGCTGCTCGCTGGTCGCGAGCGTCCCATCGTCCTGGCGCGCCGCCGGGCGGATGCGGGGCTCGCCGCGTCGATCGCCCCCGGTCTCGACACGGTGGGGATCATGCTGGCCTACACGCCGCTGCACCACCTGCTGCTGGAGCAGGTGCAGCGGCCCCTCGTGATGACGAGCGGCAACCGCAGTGAAGAGCCGATCGCGATCACCAACGACGACGCGGTGCGCCACCTCGCGCCGATCGCCGATGGTTTGCTGCTGCACGACCGGGAGATCGTGGCGCGCTACGACGATTCGGTGCTGCGGGTCGTACGGGACGAGCCGCTGTTCATCCGGCGGGCCCGCGGGTTCGCTCCGCTTCCCGTAGACCTGCCGGTCGAGAGTCCAGTGCCGCTCGTTGCAGTGGGCGCCCATCTCAAGAACACCTTCGCGCTGGTGCACGGCGGGCGGGCCTGGGTCAGCCAGCATATCGGCGATCTCGAGCAGCTCGAGACCCTGGAGCATTTCCAGCGCACGCTGCGTGACTTCCAGCGGCTGTTTCGCGTCCACCCCGAGGTCGCGGTCCGGGACCTTCACCCGGGATACTCGTCCACCCGCATCGCCGCCGAACTGGGCTGCGCTCGCGTCTTCACGGTGCAGCATCACCACGCGCACGTCGCGGCGGTGCTCGCGGAACATGGGTTCACCGGTCGTGCGCTTGGCCTGGCGTTCGACGGCACGGGATACGGGGAGGATGGACAGGTGTGGGGCGGCGAGTTCCTGGTCGCCGATCTCGAGGGCTACACCCGCATCGGTCACCTGCGCTATGCACCTCTGGCCGGTGGGGATGCAGCGGCCCGCGCGCCGTGGCGCGTCGCGCGCGGCTACCTCTCGCTCGAGCCGTCGGCCCGAGCGGCGTTCGCTCCCGCCTTTGGAGATGTCGATCCGCAGGCGCTGGCGCTCATCGACCAGCAGATCGCCGCCCGTCTCAACACGCCCCTGGCGTCTTCCCTGGGACGGCTGTTCGACGCCGCGGCCGCGATCCTGGGGGTCCGGTCGGTTGCGGCGTACGAGGGTCAGGCCGCGATGGAGCTGGAGGCTCTGGCAGGAAACCGCCCGGCGTCGCCGCTCCCCTTCCCTGTGAACCAGGCGCCGTATGGTACGTGGGAGCTCGATCCGCTGCCGCTGCTCATCGCGCTGGGGGAGGCCCGCGAGCATCGTGACCCGGCCGAGCTGGCGGCGGCGTTCCACGAGAGCGTGGCGGCCGCTGCGGTCGAGCTCGCCCTGCGGGCCGTGAGTGACGCCGGCCTGGACACTGTTGCACTGAGCGGGGGGTGCTTTCAGAACGCGCGGTTGCTCGGCGGTATTCGCCACCGCCTGGAGCGTGCGGGATTGCGGGTCCTCGTCCCGCGCCTCCTCCCCCCCAACGATGGGGCGATCAGCTACGGCCAGGCAGCGGTCGCCGCGACGCTGCTCTGCCGGGAGGGAGTCCGATGAAAATTCCTGCGTCCATCAGATTCGAGCACGAGTCGCTGCACCGCGAGCTGGCCGATGTCAGCCTGGAAACCGGCAAGGTGGGCGACGCGGCCCGCAACCTCGCGCAGCTCATGCACCCGCACTTCCTGCGGGAAGACGAGTACGCCATGCCTCCGCTGGGGCTCTTGGCGCGGCTCGCGCGCAACGAGGTGTCGCCCGACATGGCGGAGGCGTTACCGCTCATCGCCCGTCTGAAGGAAGAGCTGCCGCTCATGATCGAAGAGCACCGTGCGATCAAGGGTGCCCTGGCGCAGCTCGAGGCCGTGGCGGCGGAAGAAGGCAAGACCGAGATCGTCGATTTCGCGCAGCGGCTCGCACTGCACGCTCGAACAGAAGAAGAGATTCTCTATCCGGCGGCGATCCTCGTGGGGGAGATCCTCACGCAACGTCTCGCCATCGCCGGCCGCAGCGCGCAACCATAGGAGATCGTTCCATGTGTCTGGGAGTGCCGGGACGGGTCATTGAAATCCGAGGGGCTACCGCCATCGTCGATTTCTTCGGCGTGCGGCGCGAGACGCGGCTGGACGTCGTAGACGAGCCGGTGGGACCGGGTGATTACATCCTGAACCACGTCGGCTTCGCCATCCGCAAGATCCCCAGCCACGAGATCCAGGACACCCTGGCCCTTTACGAGCTGCTCCTCAAGGAAACCGAGGGGGACATGATGGCCGCCGACGTCCGCGGTGAAATCGCGGGCGTTCGCCGACCGGAGGGGCCCGATGCCTGAGACCCTCCTGAGCGACGGCGTAGGTGAGCTGCGCTTCCGCGATCCCGCGAAAGCCAGGGCGCTGGCGGGCGCACTCGCTCGAGTGGTTGCCGAAATCGGGCGGACGCCGGTGTCGGTGATGCACGTCTGCGGCAGTCACGAACAGGCGATCGCGAAGTTCGGGTTGCGCGCCGTCCTGCCGCGCGACCTCAACGTGATTATGGGGCCCGGGTGCCCGGTGTGCGTCACCGATGTCCCCGAGGTTGACGAGGCGATCGTGCTCGCGCAGGACGGGGTGCGGATCGCGACCTACGGGGACATGCTGAAGGTCCCGGGAAGCGTGAAATCCCTCGCCGATGCCCAGGCCGAGGGAGCGCGTGTCGACGTCGTGTACAGTGCGGCGCAGGCCGTCGAATTGGCTCGTGACACGACCGAGGACGTGGTGTTCTTCGCGAGCGGGTTCGAGACGACGGCGGTGGCAACGGCTGCCGTCGTCCTCTCCGGGCCTCCCGGAAATTTCTCCGTGCTGTCCACGCACAAATACATCCCGCCGGTCATGGAAATCGTCGCCGAGATGCCGGGGTCGAGGGTGGAGGGGTTTCTCGCCGCCGGACACGCGGCGACAATCACCGGGTCTGCGATCTTCGAGCGGTTCGTCGAGCGGCACGGGATTCCCGTCGTCGTCGCGGGCTTCGAGCCGCTGGACATCCTGGGCGGCCTCGTGAAGCTCGTCGAGCTGGTCCGCGACCGGTCTCCCAAGGTCGTGAACATGTATCCGCGCTGCGTGACGGCGGAGGGCAACCGCAACGCCCAGGAGCAGTTGTGGCGGGTGTTCCGCTCGGTGGGCGGCAACTGGCGCGGCATCGCCCATGTCCCCAACGGGAACCTGCGGCTGCGCGACGAGTTCGCCGCGGTGGACGCCCGGCGAAAATACAACATCGACGTGCGCCGCTTGTGGACGCGGGCCCCGTCGACGTTGACCCAGGTCTGCATCTGCGGCACCATCATGGCCGGGACGGCGAGCCCGCACGAGTGCTCGTTGTTCGGCAAGCAGTGCGTTCCCGACTCACCGGTCGGCGCCTGCATGGTGTCGAGCGAGGGCACGTGCAAGATCTGGTATCAGTACGGAGGGCACCCCGATTTATGACCGCCACCACCACGCCGACCGGGACTGACGCCATCATCTCCCTGCGCCACGGCGCCGGGGGACGGGCGATGCGCCGGCTCATCACCGAGACGCTGGCGGCGGGATTTCCCCCACCCCCGGTAGAAGGCATCGGGCTTGCCGCCATGGACGACGGGGCGGCGCTGCGCATCGGCGATCGTTGGCTCGTCGTCACCACCGACTCGCACGTCGTGCATCCGGTCTTCTTCCCCGGCGGGGACATCGGCCGTCTCGCCGTGGCGGGGACGGTCAACGATCTCGCGATGATGGGAGCGACCACCCCACTGGGGCTCACCTGTGCGGTGATTCTCGAGGAGGGGTTTCGGAAGAGCGACCTCGAGCGCATCCAACGTTCGATGCAGGAGACGTGTCGCGAAGCCGGCGTCACCATCGTGACGGGTGACACCAAGGTGATGGGCCGGGGGGAGCTCGACGGTATCGTGATCAACACCACCGGCGTGGCTCTGGCCGACACGGTCATCCCGGACGCGGGGCTGCGGCCGGAAGACCGGATCATTCTCACCGGCTCGATCGGTGATCACGGCATGGCGCTGATGGTCAAACGCCATGGCCTGGAGATCGACGCCGAGCTCCGCTCCGATGTGGCGCCGATCAACGGCCTGATCGCGGCGGCCCTAGCGGTTGCGCCGGGAGCGGTCACCGCGCTCAAGGACCCCACGCGGGGCGGCGTGTCGAGCGCCCTCCACGAAATGGCCGAGAAGAGCGGCGTCGGAATCGTGATTCACGAGCCGCGCGTACCCATCTCGCGCACCGTGCGGGCGGCCGCGGAAATGCTCGGCCTCGATCCGTTCCAGATCGCCAATGAGGGCAAGGCGATCCTGGGCGTGCGGCCCGATGCGGCCGAGCGTGTGCTGGCCGCCCTCCACGCGCACCCGCTCGGCGAAGCCGCCGAGCTCGTGGGCGAGTGCATCGGCGACCACGCAGGCCGCGTGATCCTCGATACGGGAATCGGTCGGCGGCTGCTCGTGGAGTCGGAGGGTGAGCTCCTCCCCCGCATCTGCTGACGGCTTTGGAGAACACCATGGAACACATCCACATGTCGCGAGAGGACACGGTCGGAATCATCACGCTGACCCGGCGTGACCGCTTCAACGCCATGGACGTGTCCATGGCCCAGGATTTCCGCAAAGCGGGTCTGCAGTTCGCGCGCGACGATGGCGTGCGCTGCGTGGTGCTGCGCGGCGCGGACGGCGTCTTCTGCAGCGGGGCGGACCTCAAGTACGTCCGCGACCGCGGTGCCGCGCACGACTTCGGCTACCTGCACCCCGACGGCAGCGCTCCCGCACCAGGGTACGGCGAGAGCTTCAAGCAGATCCTCGAGTACATCCACAGCACGATTTCGGAGATCCGGCGCGCTCCGAAGCCGTTCATCGCAGCGGTGGACGGCATGGCGGCCGCCGGCGGCTTCGGCATCGCGATGGCGTGCGACCTGGTGGTGGCATCGGAGCGTTCGTCATTCGAATGGGCCTACCACAAGACCGGTCTCACCGGCGCCGAGAGCTCGACCTTCTTCCTGCCGCGGCTCGTCGGTCTGCGCAAAGCGATGGAGCTCGTGCTCCTGAACCCGCGTCTCTCGGCCCAGGAGGCGAAAGCCGCCGGCCTGATTACCGCCGTCTTTCCCGATGCGTCGTTCGAGGGCGAAGTTCTGGCGCTCGCCCGGCGCCTCGCCGCGGGACCGACGAAGGCATATGGGATCGCCAAGGCGCTGCTCAATGCCGCGGCCGGGGTCGACCGGCTCGACTACCACCTCGACGAGGAGCTGCAGCAGCTGGCCCGCATCGCCGACGGCCCTGATTTCGCCGAGGGCCTGGCGTCGTTTTTCGAGAAGCGGGCGGCGGCGTTCAGCGGCGAGTAGTCCAGCGCCGCTCCGCCTCGCGCCGCAGCGCCGGCAACAGCAGCCAACGGATCATGACGATCCCGATGCCGAAGAACCGCCAGTAGCGGCGGAACTTCTTCCGGGCCGCGTCGTCCGTCGCGAGCACCCGGGTCTCGTGCCGGAAGCGCGTGAGGCCGGGCCCGAGGGGCTCCGCCTCCAGGGTCCAAACGATCTTGACGCGATCGGGTTCGGCGAAGGCGATGAATCGGTCCGGCGGAATGGTCGTGAACGTGACATCCGCCTTCCACGGTTGGGTGGCCCCACCCATGACCAGCTCTCGTCCAGGGCGCTGCGCGAGAACACCCCAGCCCAACGCCTTCGTCTCCGCCACGAGCCCTTTCGCAAACAGCTCGTCCGATGGCTTGGCGCCGCCGAGCAGCGTTGCACGCAGCCAGAAGATGGCGCGGATCAGTGGGATGGAGCGCAGGTTGAAATTCTGCGCGACATCGAAGACGAGGTCAGCCGGCGCGCGGATGTTGATCTCGTGGCGCTCGCTGACGTCCGCGTGCGGCAGAAAGCGCTCGATGAGCCTGCCGTCCTCCAGCACCACAGAGGGCGAAATCGGGGTGGCGGCGGTTGTCATCGTTCGTGCCCTCCCGCCATGGCGGGTGATTCGCGCGGCGCCACGGGACTTGAACCCATCCGGGTCAGGAACGCCCAGCACAATGCGACGCCGGCCACCGTCAGCGCGAGAAACAACGCCGTATAAGCCAGCGGCGTTTCGATTCCCGCGCGAGCGCTGAACCAGATCATCACGGCGACCCAGAGCCCGATCGTGGACGCCTTGACGAGCAGCATGCCGGCCAGGACGTAGCCCCAGGGCCGGTCCCGCAGCAGCAACACCGCCGCGATCACCATCGCCGGCAGCACCAGGCCGAGATCGAAGACGTGCACGATGTTCGTCGGCGCCTCGAATTGCTGCACGCTCAGTGGCACCGTGCCCTGCAGCAGCGATCCCACTTCTTCTTTCAGCCAGACCCCGGACACCAGGACCGCAATGGCGATGAGATAGGCGGCCACCGCGCGCACCGGTACACCCGCCGCGCGCGAGCGCACCAGGGCCGCGTCGGTGCCGAGAAGTCCGATGACCAGCGCGAAGAAGGAGAGACTGAACAGGGTCAGATAGGCGAGGAACAGCGGGTTCCACCGTACCCCGAGGGCGTACATCCCGTATGCGTAGACCAGGTACCCCAGGGCACCGAGCCAGAGCATGCGGGCGCGCAGCGATCCGACGCGCATCGCACCGGCCGCGATGCCGAGGAGCGGAATCGCGACGCATAATGTGACGACGTCGGTCCCCAGGTTCTGGGGGAGCAGCAGGGCCGGGTCGCGGTAGATCTGCGGCGCCAGGAGACCTACCA
Organism: uncultured Gemmatimonadaceae bacterium; assembly: GCA_964641815.1. Lineage (GTDB taxonomy): Bacteria > Gemmatimonadota > Gemmatimonadetes > Gemmatimonadales > GWC2-71-9 > DASTHG01. The sequence goes on from CAZXKN010000018.1 coordinate 13,800, forward strand.
GGTGAACTGGTATCCCCAGCAGCACGATCAGCACCGTGAGTCGCAATTCGGTGGCGCGGATCATGGGCGGAACCTACAGGAGCCGGACTGAATGCGCCTTGAGATCGGCATGAAGGAGTGCAGTTTTACGCCGCCATGACTTCCTTGACGCGTCAGCTCGGTGTGGGAGCCGTCACCGCCCTCGTGATCGGCGAAGTCATCGCCGTTGGAATCTTTCTCACCCCCGCGGGGATGGCCCGCTCCCTCGGCTCCCCCTTCTGGTTATTGGTGGTGTGGCTCGTGATGGCCGGCATGGCACTCGCCGGCGCGCTCTGTTACGGGGAGCTGGCGGCGCGGTTTCCCGAAGCCGGCGGGGGATACGTGTACCTCCGCGAGGCGTACGGACCGGCGGTTGCTTTCCTTTATGGTTGGAAGTGCATGCTGGTCATGGACCCGGGGATCACCGCGGCCCTCGCGGTGGGGCTCGCGAGCTATGTGGCCTACATCTTGCCGCTGTCGGCCGGCGCGCAGAAAATCGTAGCGGTGCTGACGATCGCAGGGCTGGCGGGTGTCAACGCGATCGGCGTGCGGCTCGGGGCGCGGGTGATGCAGTGGTTCACCGCCCTGAAATTGGGCGCCCTCGCGCTGATCGCGGTCCTCGCCCTGGCGCTGCGCGCCGGGAACTGGTCGAACTTCGTGCCGTTCGTCGCGCAGCATCCCGGCTCAGACCGGCTGCCCGGCGCGCTCGCGCCCGCCCTGGTGGGAGCATTCTTCGCGTTCGGGGGCTGGTGGGAGATCAGCAAGCTCGCCGGTGAAGCACGCGATCCCGAGCGCACGGTGCCGCGGGCCCTGGCGCTGGGAGTCGCCGCCGTCGCCGCGGTATACATCCTCACCAGTGCCGTCTTCCTCTATCTGGTTCCGCTCGAGCAGGTGACATCAGGCGAGACGTTCGCGGCACAGGTGGGAACCGTACTGTTCGGCGCAGCCGGCGGAAAGATCTTCGCCGCGATCGTCGTCATCGCGGTGTTCGGCAGCCTGCTCGCGTTGTTGATGGCGTTGCCCCGGGTGTACTACGCGATGGCCGGCGACGGAGTGTTCTTCAAGGCGGTCGCGACGGTGCACCCGCGGTTCGGGACCCCCGCCCGCGCCATCGCCATCCAGGCGAGCCTCGCCTCGGTGCTCGTACTGTCGGGCTCGTTC
>CAZXKN010000019.1:0-6491 GCA_964641815.1 uncultured Gemmatimonadaceae bacterium
GTACGTTCGCAACGCCCATCCGGCCGGGGCGAGGACACGCGTCAGGTACGCGCGCAGCCCGGTCACGAGACGCTGGCGAGTTTGCGGGTCGGGGCCGTCTTGTGCTTCGCCGCCCCCTTTAACAAGTCGATCAGCGCGCGCACCGCCGGATTGGTTTCTCGCTCCCGCGACAGGAGGTCGATTCCCCACGGCAGGTCGAGGCCGGCGATCGGTACGCCCACCGTGCCGAGCGGCGGGCGCTCACGCTGCGACAGGAACCCGAGGCACCACCCCTTGCCCTGACCCGCGAGCGACCACACGGTGTGCAGCCCGTCGTGGGTGCCGTCGATGCGCGGCGTCAGCCCGATGTTCGCCAGCGCGCTCATCACACGATCGTGGAGTAGGGGATGGAAGGAGCGCTTCATGAAGAGGAAGGGGACGTCGGCCAACTCAACAGGCTGAATCAGCGCGCGTTGCGCCAGCGGGTGGGAGGCGCCGATCAGGGCCAGCTGCACCCGATCTTCGACGATCCGCTGCAGTCGAAAGCCGTCGCAATCCTCCAGCTCGATGTAGGCATGGGCCAGACCGAGATCGATCTCGCCGCGGCGCAGCGCCGGTAACTGCAGCGGCGAGGCCATCTCTTCGATGGTCACATGCACGTGGGGATGGCGGGTCGCGCATTCGTTGAGGGCAGCCGTGAGAATCTCGCTCGTCACGACGGTCGCCACCGCCGCGATCACGCAGCGACCCTCCATGCCGCGCCGCGAGCGGATCGTTTCCTGCACCAGCCGCTCGATCGACAACAGCAAGGCGGGACAGTCACCGGCGAGCGCGCTGCCCGCCGCAGTGAGCATCACGCCACGCGCCGAGCGATCGAGCAGCGAAAGACCGGTGGCGTGCTCCAGCTCCTTCAGCTGGCGTGACAGGGCCGGCTGTGTCACCCCGAGCTGCCCGGCGGCGCGCCCGATCGTCTGTGTCGCGGCGACGCCCAGCAGCGCGCGGAGATGCCGGATCTCCAACGCCTGCGGGACCGTCCCGGGTTGGCGCCGGGACGCCCGCTTGCGCACGGCGGGGACGGAACGCGACTCGGCTTCGACGCAGCCGTCCGGGTCCTTGCGCGCGAGGTCGAACCCCGCTTCCAGCACTGTCCGCACCACGGGACGACGCTCAGTGCCGCGCCAGACGAACCATGCCCGCCCCACGAGATCGAGTCCATCGAGAGGGATGGCGCTGGTCGCTTCCGGCGGCACCGTGGCGAGCGAGTGCGATACGGGCGTCCACCCGCGGCCGGCGGACACGGCAACGTGGATGCCGTGCAGCCCAACGTCGAGGACGAGCAACGGTGACTGCAACCCGCACGCCCGCAGCGCTGCGAGTCCGCGCTCCAGGAGGGACTTCGGGTACCCGTAGTGGGCGAGCACGAGCGGCAGCACGCCGAGCTCGGGAACGGTCAGTCGCGGCTTCGCAGCGAGCGGATGGGCGGCGGGTAACAGTGCGAGATCGACGCGTTCCGACCACAGCGGAGCCGCTGCGAGCGGCGACCTGGTTTCGTCGAAGATGCTCACCGCAACGTCGATCTCGCCGCTCGCGAGGTCGTCGAGTGCCTCGCGGTAGTCGAGCTCCTGCAGCACGAACGTGATTTCGGGATGCTCGCGCCGCAGCACCTCTTCGAGTTTGCCGAGAAAGCCGTGGGCGATCGCAAACCGCATCGCTCCCACCACCACACGACCGCGCCGCCCCGCAGCCGTCGCTTCGGCGCGCTCCAGCGCCCACGTGAGGTCCGACAACAGCTGGGCGGCGCCGCGCGCCAGCGCTTCGCCGGCGAGCGTCGGCGTGACACCCTTGGCGTGCCGCTCGAGCAGCGTCACCCCGAGCTCGTGCTCCAAATCACGGATCTGCCGCGATAGCGCAGGCTGCGCCACACGCAGCTCCGCGGCGGCGTGGCTCAGGTTGCGTGCTCTGGCGACTGCGACGAAGTACCGCAGGTGCCGCAAGTCCAACGTAGCGCTCCGTTTCTGCTATACGCTCCGCTATGCACGCCAGGTATGCAACTCCCAGCGAAGGAGTATTGGACCCTGCCCGCCGTCCGTCGCTAAGATGTCGCCCGCGCGTGACACGTTCGTTACACGACGCGCGCGGGCAGAGAGCCCTGCCCCGAACAAACGCCGAGCAATGGAGAGACGATACGATGGTCGTAGTCCAGCCCGCCAGCCGTTCCGTCGCACCGACGCTGAGCCTGGTGGATGTGATCCATAATCCGGGCGCGTTGCGCACGGTGTTCCAGCCGATCGTCCGGTGCCGGGACGGCAGCTGGAGCCTGCACGCGCTGGAGTGCCTCACCCGGGGCCCCAATGGCTCGCCATACGCGGACGCGGCAGTGCTGTTCGCCGCGACGCGCGCCTGCCGCCTCGAAGCGAAGATGGACCGCGCCTGCGTCACCACCGCGCTCGAAACTGCCGCGCACTGCGGCATCAGGTCGCCGCTGTTCGTGAACGTCAGTCCGATCACCCTCATGTCGGACCCGAGCTTCCCCGACTTCCTCGCCACCACCGCGGCCGGCAACGGCGTCGATTGGCGGCGTGTGACCGTCGAGGTCATCGAGCAAGAGCGCGATTGCGACGCCAAGGCGCTGATGCCGGCGTTGCGCTCGTTGCGCGAGCTGGGCGTGCACGTCGCGCTCGACGACTTCGGCGCGACCAAGTCCGATGCGCAGCCGCTCGAATCCTGCCAGTGCCGCCCCGACGTCGTGAAGCTGGACGGACGCCTGTTCCGCGAAGCCCACCACAAGGCGAGCACCCGCCAGCGTCTCACGACCGTCCTCGAGCAGGTCCGGCGGAGCGGGCTCGAAGTGGTCGCCGAAGGCGTGGAGACCGATTGCGACCTGCAGCTCGCCGCCCATTTCGGGATCGAGCTGGTGCAAGGCTTCCATGTGTGCCGACCCCTCGCCGGAGAGTTCGCCGCGCGCGCCGAATCGCAGTTCGGCCTCGCGGCGTCCGCCTGAGCGCCAGATGCCCGAACCCATCGTCCTGCGGAGATCTCTCGTGACGCCTGTCAGTCGCAAGCCGCGCGTCCTGATCGTGGACGACTCGCCGACCTACCGCCTCTGGCTCGAGATGATGCTGCAGCATCGCTACGAGGTGTTCACAGCGGAGGATGGAGAAGCGGCACTGCGCTGTGGCATGAGCGTGCGGCCGGATCTGATTCTCCTGGACATCGTGATGCCCAAGCTCGACGGCCTCGCGGCGTGCAAGGCCCTGCGCGAGCGTCCCGAGACGCGGACCACGCCCATCATCCTCGTGACCTCGCAAAACGAGGAGTGGGATGTCGAGGCGGGGTTCACGAGCGGCTGCACCGACTACGTCCTGAAGCCCGTCGACCAGCTCGAGCTGCTCGCGAAGGTGGAGAGCTGGCTCGACATCGCCGTCGACCAGGGGAGCGCCGGCGCGTGATCGGAACCCCGGACCAGCTGATCGAGCCGGTGCCCGCGCGCCGTGAAGCGGGATCGGTCGACGCCGAGTGCGGCCGCGTCTACCTCCACCCGGGCCAGTTCACGGTCGCCGTCGCGCCCTGCACCATCACCACGATCCTCGGGTCGTGCGTCGCCGTCGCCCTGTTCGACCCGGTCGCGCGCGTCGGCGGCCTCAACCACTTCCTCTTGCCGCGTGCCCCGGGCAAGACCAACTCGCTCCGCTTCGGGGACGTGGCGGTGCCGCGGCTCGTCGACGCGATGGTGGAATGCGGCGCCGTGCAGCGCCGCCTCCAGGCGAAGGTCATCGGCGGCGCGTGCGTGCTCGACGCGTATCGCGATCACCCCTCGCACGTGGGCCGGCAGAACGTCCTCGCGGCGCTGCAGGCGCTGTTCGAGGCCAGCGTGCCCGTCGTCATGAGCGATGTCGAAGGCAACCGCGGGCGGCGTGTGGTGCTCCACGCCCACACCGGCGACCTCGTCGTCAAGGTGCTGTAGCGATGGTCATGGACGCCGAGCTGCAGCGCATCGCCGACGTGTATCGCACCGAATCGGCCGAGAACCTGTCCACCATGGAGCAGGCGCTGCTGGCATTGGAGCGCAGCGGCCGCTCCGACTCGGGCCTCGTGCACGCCGTGTTGCGCGCGGCGCATACCCTCAAGGGCAACAGCGCCACGATGGGATTCGAGGCCGTGGCCCAGGCCGCGCACCAGCTCGAGGACCAGCTGGAGCGGCTGCACGACGGGACCCTGCCCTTCAGTGGCGACCTGATCACGCGCTTCCTCGAAGCGGTCGACGGTCTGCGCCGGCTGCTGCGCGCCGCGCTCGACGCCGAGCCCGTCGTGGCGCGTATCGGTGAAGCCGCGCCGCCGGAGCCGAAGGGTCCGGCACGCGACGCGACGCTGCGCGTCAACGTCGCCCGGCTCGACACGCTGCTCGACCTCACCGCCGAAATCACGATCGCGCGCGGGCGCCTGGCCCAGCTCGTCGTCCCCGGCGAAACGGTGACCGAGTCGGCGGTGGCGACGCTGGGACAGCTGGAACAGCTGCACGCGGCCGTCCAGGAAGAAGTGATGCGGCTGCGCATGGTGCCGCTCGGCCCCACCCTGCGCGCCTGCCACCGGACGGTGCGGGACATCGCGCGCAAACAGGGGAAGCAGGTGCAGCTCGTCATCGAGGGGCACGACGTCGAAGTCGACACCTCGATCGCCGAGCAGATGCGCGATCCCCTCACGCACATGATCCGCAACGCCGTCGACCACGGCATCGAGCTGCCCGCCGACCGCGTGTCGGCCGGCAAACCGGCGTCGGGAACGATCACGCTGCGCGCCCTGCACCGCGCCGGCTCGGTCGTGATCGAGCTGATGGACGACGGGCGCGGACTCGACCGCGCCCGCATCGCCGCCAAGGCCGAGGCCTCCGGGCTGGTCGCGGATGCCAAGCAGCTGACGGACGAACAGCTGCTGTCGCTGATCTTCGAGCCCGGTTTTTCGACCGCCGCGGAAGTCACCGCGGTCTCGGGCCGCGGCGTCGGCATGGACATCGCGCGCCGCCACATCCGCGGTCTGCGCGGCACCGTCGACACCACGTCGACGCCGGGCCACGGCACGCGCTTCACCGTTCAGCTGCCGCTCACCGTCGCGATCATCGACGGCTTCCGCGTGCGGGCCGGCGGCGAGGTGTACGTGCTCCCGCTCGAGGCGGTCGAGGAGTGCCTCGACGGCCAGGGCGTACGCAGCCGTCCCGGGGAGCGTGCCGAGGACGGCGTGCTCAACCTGCGCGGAGCCGCGGTGCCGTTCGCGCGGCTGCGTGACGTGCTCGGGCTGCCGGGCGTGTCGGCTGCGCGGGAAAGCGTGGTCGTCGTGCGGCATGGCGAGCGCCGCATCGGGCTCGTCGTGGATGTGCTGGAGGGCGACTGCCCGGCCGTCATCAAGCCGCTCAGCGGTGTGCTGCAGCAGCTCCCCGGAATCGCCGGATCCACGATCCTCGGCGACGGACGGGTCGCGTTGATTCTCGATGTACCCCAGGTGATCGGGCTCGCCCGAGAGGCGAGCCGTGCATGGAGCCACCAGGCATCGGCCTGATGTGGCGCATTCCACACTTGCAACCGTCGCCTGAGGCGACGGAGGAGACGAAGCAATGTTGCGGTCGGTGAAGATCGGCGTTCGGCTGTGGGGACTCACGGGTGGCCTGCTCGTCGCGGCGGTCGTGCTCGCGCTGGTCGGGCTGCAGGGCGCGCGCGCCGTGGAGCAGCGGCTCCACGATGCGACGGACGCCGCACAGACGGCGATGCGCACGCTGGATGCGACGCGCGCCGCGCAAGTCCACTTCAAGGTCCAGGTGCAGGACTGGAAGGACATTCTGCTCCGCGGCAGCGACTCGGCCGCATTCGACAAGTACCTGAGCGGCTTCGCGCAGGAGGAGCGTGCCGTGCAGACCGGGCTGGCCGCTATTCGCCAGCAGGTCATTCAGACCGGCGCCGACACCACGACCCTGGATTCGCTGATCCGGTCGCACGCCGACCTGGGGCAGCGCTACCGCACCGCCCTGACGCGCTTCAACGGCCGCGATGCCAGGTCGCCGCACGTGGTCGACAGCCTCGTGAAGGGCATGGACCGCGCACCGACCGCCGCGTTCGACTCGGTGGTGGAGGACATCGCGAAGGACGGCCAGGGGGACTTGACGCATCTCGCGGAGCGGGCCAACGCCGCCTACACGCGCATGCGCACCAGTTTCTTCGTGCTGCTCATCGCGGCGATCACGCTGGCCGCCGCGTTCGCGACCATGATCATCCGCGGCATCGTCAACCCGATTCGGCACGGGGTTGAGCTCGCCGAGGCGGTGTCGAGCGGCGATCTGCTGAGCGACATCACGGTCGACGGCAAGGACGAGATCGGCCAGCTGCAGCGGGCGCTGCGCGAGATGTCGCTGCGGCTGCGTGAGACCATGACCCAGGTCCGCGCCGGCGCCGATGCGCTGTCGGCGGCGTCGGGCCAGGTCGCCGCCACCGCCCAGTCCCTCTCCCAGGGCACGAGCGAGCAGGCCG
>CAZXKN010000020.1:0-28199 GCA_964641815.1 uncultured Gemmatimonadaceae bacterium
TCCCCAGCTGCCCGACGGGCAGTTCCTGAAGCCGATGGAGCTGAACTGCGGCGAGCAGGTCGTGCGCGAGGCGCTGGCGAAGCACTGGCCCGGGGAGCGGGTGCTCACGATCGGCCGCTGCGCCATTCTCACCGAGGACCACAATGGGCGCGCCGCCTGCCACTACTGTGGTTATTGCGAGCGCGGTTGCATCACACTGTCGTACTTCAACTCGATCAACGCGACGCTGCCCGCCGCCCGCGCCACCGGCAAGATGACGCTGCGTCCCCAGAGCGTTGCGCACAGCCTCATCTACGACAAAAAGCGCAACCGCGTGAGCGGTGTGCGCGTGATCGACGGCGACACGAAGCACGCCATCGAGTTCCGGGGGCGCGTGATCTTCCTCTGCGCTTCGACGCTCGAATCGGCGCGCATCCTCCTCAACTCGGCCACCCCCGACTTCCCCAACGGCCTCGCCAACTCGTCGGGCGAGCTGGGGCACAACCTGATGGATCACATCATGGGGGGTGGGGCGAACGGCAAGATCGCGGCGCCCGCCGACAAGAAGCCGGTCGGCCGCCGGCCCAACGGGATCTATGTGCCGCGCTTCCGCAACCTCGCGGGCGGGCCGAAATCGACGTTCCTGCGCGGCTACGGGTATCAGGGGGGTGCGGGGCGCGAAGGGTGGGGCCGCGGCAGCGACCTGCCGGGGTTCGGCGCCGACTGGAAGAAAGCGCTGCGGCAGCCGGGTGACTGGGGCTTCGGATTCTATGGTTTCGGCGAATGCCTGCCCAACCACAACAACTACGTCGAGATCGACAAAACCAAGAACGACGCCTGGGGTATCCCTGTACTGAAGATTCATTGTACTTACGGGGACAACGAGTGGGCGCTGATGAAGGACGCCTCGATCGCTGCGGCGGAGATGCTGGCGGCCGCCGGGGCACGGGAGATCACGCCCTTCGTCGATCAGAACCCGCCCGGGAAAGCGATTCACGAGATGGGGACCGCGCGCATGGGCCGTGATCCGAAGACGTCGGTGCTCAACGCGCACAACCAGGCGCACGACATCCCCAATCTCTTCGTCACCGACGGCGCCTGCATGGCGTCCACCGCCTGCCAGAACCCGTCGATCACCTACATGGCGCTCACCGCCCGGGCGTGCGATTACGCCGTCGGAGCGATGAAGCGCAGGGAGATTTAATGGAACGTCGTGACTTTCTGGGGAGCCTCGCTGCCGCAACCGTGCTGCCGCGCTTCTCGGGTTTCTCCCTCGATCCCCTGTTCCGGACGCGCATCGCGAAAGTGGGCATTCAGCTCTACACCGTGCGCGACCTCCTGAAGGCGGATTTCGAGGGGACGCTGGCGAAAGTGGCCCAGGTCGGCTACCGCGAAGTGGAATTCGCGGGATACTTCGATCACACGCCCGCGCAGGTGCGCGCCGAGCTCGACAAGAACGGCCTCGCGGCTCCCTCCTGCCATGTCGGCTACGACAACACGGCGGAGGACAAATGGCCCGCGACGCTCGAGACCGTGAAAGCGATGGGCCACCAGTACGTGGTGTGCGCGTGGATCCCCGAAGAATCACGCAAGACGGCCGACGACTGGAAGCGCACCTGCGACCGGTTCAACAAGGCAGGGCAGGCGGCTCAGGCCGCGGGCGTGCAGTTCGCCTATCACAATCACAACTTCGAGTTCGCCCCGCTCGCCGATAAACAGATCCCTTACGATCTGCTGCTCGCCGGCACTGACTCCAAATTGGTGCAGCTCGAGGTCGACCTGTTCTGGATCACCTTCGCCGGCGCGGACCCGGTCTCGTACTTCATGAAGTACCAGGGGCGCTTCCCGATGGTGCACGTGAAGGACATGATCAAGAAGCCGTCGCCCGACGTGTCGCCGGACAAGGTGATGGTCGATGTTGGCAAGGGGAGCATCGACTGGAAGGCGATCTTCGCACACTCCGGCCACGCCGGGATTCAGCACTACTTCGTCGAGTACGACCAGCCGCCGCAGCCGCTGGCCGACATCAAGACGAGCTTCGACTATCTGAGCACGCTCGACTTCTAGTCAGCGTCGCTGGGCGCTGCCGAGGCCCAGCACCCCGTTGATCCAGCGGACCAGCGGGAGCAGCACCGTGAAGTCGGCTACCAGCAGCTCGACCAGTTTCCCGCCGACCGCCTGACGATCCGTCAGGCGGCGGCCGGAAACGAACGACTGTAGCCTGAGCCATTCCGCCGCGGGGTGGTCGGGCGCGTACCCTCGCGGCACCCGCTGCAGCTGCGCCTCGTCGTCCAGTCCGCCGAAGCGGCGTTTCAGCTTCGGGTCCCGGGCGATCTTCTCGAACGCTCTCGGGTTCTCGGCGATCGCCTCGCGGATCTTCGCCAGTGCGTCTTTGGGCGGCATCCACATGCCGCCGCCCGTGAAGGAGTCGCCGGGCGCGATCTGGAAGTAAAAGCCCGCGCCGCCCCCTTCGGCCTCCCGCCCCACGCCGCGGCTGCCGTCGCGATGATAGAACCAGCACGAGGCGTGCGTCTTATAGGGCGACTTGTCGGCCGAGAACCGGATGTCCCGGTAGATCCGGAACATCGAGCGCTTCGGGTCGCCCACGATTTCCGGGGCGAACAGCGCCAGCCGCACATCCATCTCCTCGATCAGCGCTTGCATCGGCACCTTCACCGCGGCCTCATAGTCGTCGCGGTGCGCCTCGAACCAGGGCTTGTTGTTGTGTGCCGCGAGGCCGCGCAGAAAGCGCAACGTCGCGGCCGAAAAGCTCACGGCGCCCCCTTCTTCGGATACGATGGAGCCGGAGGCACGGGCAGCGGGTGCTCGCGGATCTGTTTCTGCAAGTAGGCGATCGCCGCCTGCAGCTGGGCGTCGGAACCGCCCGACGTCGCATGCGGCAGGTTGTCGACCACGGTGTCCGGATCCACCCCGTGGCCCTCGATGAGCCAGCGGCCTTCGGGACCATAGACGCCGAACTCGGCGGCGGTCGCGATGCCGCGGTCGACCAGGAAATTGCTCGACGAGAGCCAGATCTCGCCGCCCCAGGTGCGCGTCCCGATCACGCGGCCCAGCCCGAGACGCCGGAACCCCTCGGTGAACGCTTCGCCGTCGGACGCCGTCCAGGCGTCGCACAGCACGACGAGGTGGCCACGGAACGCCCACTGCATGCTCCAGTAGGGATTCCCCACGCGCGGCTGCCAATAGAACCACGCCTTCCGCAACAGCTTCTCCAGCACCCAGCTGTCGATGTTGCCGCCGGAGTTGTGACGCACGTCGAGGATCAGGCCGGCGCGGTCGAAGACGGGATAGAAATCGCGCGCCCAACGCGCGATGTCCGACGAGGTCATCGCGCGCAGATGTACGTAGCCGATCTGCCCGCCACCCGCCGAGTCGACGAGGGTGCGGCGGCTCACCTCCCAGTCGTCATAGCGCAGGTTGCGCGCCTGCTGTCCGTTGATCGGCGTCACGATCACATCGCGTGCGCTGCCGCCGCCCGCCGGCGCGACGTGCAGCAGCACCTGCTTCCCGGCCGTACCCTCGAGCAGCGCGGCGGGAGCGGCGACCGACGCCGTGGACATGCCGTTGATCTGCTGGATCACGTCGCCCTCGTGCAACCCGGCCGAGGGTTGCGCAAGCGGAGCGAGCGCCGTCGGATAGTCGGGGTCGCCGCGGTAGATGTGGCTGACGCGCCACCCGCCCCCGCTCGAATCGCGCGTCAGCTCGGCGCCGAGCGAAGCCGGCAGCACCTGGTCGCCCCCCTGCCGCAGGTCTCCGCCGTACACGAAGATGTGCAGCGCCGACAGCTCGCTCACCATCTGCGCCAGCAGATCCGACAGGTCGTTGCGGTCGGCGACCCGTTCGACCAGCGGCCGGTACTTGGTCTTGATCGCGGGCCAGTCGAGCCCGTGCATGTGCGGATCGTAGAAGTAGTCGCGCTCGAGCCGCCACGCCTCGTCGAACATCTGGCGCCACTCTTCGCGCGGGTCGAGCGGGAACGTCCACCCGGTGAGATTCACCGCCGCCTTGTCGAGACTGGCGTTCGCCCCGCTCGTCGCATCGATCACGGCGAGCGCGTTGCCCTTGCGGACGAGCAGCTTCTTGCCGTCGCCCGACAGCTCGTAGCTCTTCACGTCGTCCACCAGCGTCTTCGGCGTCACATCAGTGTTGCCGATGTCGAGCGCCTGGAGCGCCGCCGGATGTTCGATGGTGGTCTGGCGCGTGAGCCAGAAGAGCCGCGTGCCGTTCGCCGACAGCGCCTCGTAATTCCCCGCTGGGGTCGGGACCTCCATCAGGCGCTGCGCGATGCCCTCGAGCGCGATCCCCGGCGCCGGGGTCGCCGCCGTGCCGCTCTTCGGGGGCGTCCCCGTCTTCTTCGTCGTGTCGGCCACGGCCGGAGATTGCAGCTCGTCCGCCGGCTGGAACGGAAAGCGCAGTCCCGGCTGCAACGCGAGCGCGTAGATCTTCGTCTGGCGGTCGAAGAACGGCTCGGGCTGACGCGGGCCCCACGGCGCCCCGACGAGCGATTGGAACGTGCGATCGGACAGGAAGTACAGCCATTTTCCGTCGGGCGTGAATGCCGGACTGTAGCTGTCGGACCGATCCGTCGTCAGCGCCGTGCGGCGCGCGTCCTGAACGCCGTAGAGCCAGACGCGCCCGAACGTGACGGCCGGCCGCACGTACGCCAGGTACTTCGAGTCCGGCGACCAGACCAGGTCGGCGAAGTCTCCGTCCGGAGTGGAGTCGATCGCCACCGCAGTGCGGCGGTCGAAGCGGTACAGCCACAGCACCTGATTCTTGTCGTTAAACGCGAGCCACTGGCCATCGGGCGAGGGGACGCCGTCCCAACGCAGCACGTGGGCATCGCGCGTCAGCTGTTCGGGATCCCCCACACCGTTCGCCGCGAGGCGCCACCACTCCGTTTCACCGGTGCGATCCGACAGCGCGAGCACCGTCTTCCCATCCGGGGAGAACCGTGCCTGCCGGTAGCGCACCTGCGCGCCCCAGCCTTGCGTGACGTCGACGAGCCGTCCCCCCGCCGGTCCCGTCGGCGCGACGAACACCTGCCCGCGCGCGGTGAGCGCCACGCGCGACGCGTCCCGTGAGAGATGTGCGGTGGTGAGGTAATCCATGGGGTTGGTCACCCAGCGCACGCGGCGCTGATCGAAATCAGTGGCGAGCCGGATCTCGAGCGTCGTGTCGCTGGCGGTCGCGATGTCGTAGCGGTGCAGATCGGCGCCGAGCTGATAGACGATACGGCCATCGGCGAGCGCCGGCGCCAACACGTCCCAGCCGCGGTGGTGGGTGAGCTGCTTCAGGTCGTGGCCCGATTCATCCATCGACCAGAGGTTGATCGTGCCGTCCCGGTCGGACGCGAAATAGATCCGGTTCTGCCACAAGAGCGGCGTCCGGCTCGTCCCGGCGTAGTCGCCGGTGAGCGGGACCGCTTCGGCCGCTCCGCTCGCGTACTTCCAGATGTTCTGCGCTGTCCCGCCCTGGTAGCGCTTGGTGTGACTCCCTTGAAACGCGTAGCGCGTGAAGTAGAGGGTGCGCCCCGTCGGATCGAAGCTCCCGTCGCTCGCCTCGGCGAGCGGCAGCAGCGCGCGCCGGTTGGTGCGCGGATCGAGTGCGGCGAGCTGCCAGGACGGAAGGGTGGAAGAACCGGGTGTCGTATAGAGGATGCGGCCGTCGGGTGTCCAACCGGTCACCAGAGCGGGGGCTCCCTCCCAGGTGCGCCGCGTCGGCAGTCCGCCGCCGATCGGCATCGTGTACACCTCGGTGGGCCCCTCGTAGTTCGCCGAAAACGCGATCGTCGCTCCGTCGGGCGAGATCGCGGCATGTGATTCTTCGCCGAGATGCGACGTGAGGCGACGCGCCACACCTCCCTGGAGTGGCACCGTCCAGAGGTCACCCTCAGCCGTAAAGACGATCGTCTCGCCGTGGATCGCCGGTGAGCGGTAGTAGCCGAGGGTTCCGGTGTCCTGGGACCGGGCGGGAAATGATCCGAGGGACACGCAGAGCACAACGAGCGCGGACCAATACGTTCGAGGCATGGGTGACTCCGGGCGGTCGGGTAACGGGGCAGAAAACATCGCGCGGCGCCGGCGGATCGGCTAGCGCGTTTCCTCGCGGAACGTATTGTTGACGGTCCCTTTGGCATCGCTCCTCGAGCTGATCTGCCTCGGACCGCCTACGGCGCGACTCGGCGGCAAAGATCCTCCCGCCGACGTGCTGTGGCGTAAGCATCTCGGCCTGCTCATCTACCTCGCCTTGTCGCCCGACCGCTCCCGCGCCCGGGACCACCTGCTCGGCGTCTTCTGGCCCGAGAAGCCCGAGAAGGACGCCCGGCATTCTCTCAACGAGGCCCTGCGGCGCCTCCGGGCGGGGCTCGGAGCCAGCCGCCTCGTCACCCGCGGGGAGCTCATCACGCTGCACGGCGAAGGGTTGAGTGTCGACGTCCTGGATTTCGTGGATAAGGCAACGCGTCACCACGTCGAAGCCGCGCAACTGATGCGCGGCGACTTTCTCGAAGGCTTCTCGGTCGATGACGCCCCGGGATTCGAGGATTGGGCTGCCCGCGAACGGACGCGGTGGCGGGCCAAGGGAGCCGCGGCGCTGGTGGATCTGGGAGGCGAGGCGCTCTTGGTCGGCCGCCTCACCGATGCCGAGGAATACGCGCTGCGGGCCCTCGCACTCGAGTCGCACAGCGAAACGGCGGCTCGCCTGCGGCTGCGCGCTATGGCGCTGCGCGGCGACGGAGCGGGAGCGCTCACCTGGTTTCATGAATTCACCACACGGCTCGCCGCGGAGATCGGGGAGCAACCGAGCCCCGAGCTCGGAGCCTTGGCGGAACAGATTCGGAAGCGCCTGCCGCACCGGTCTTCGCGACCGCACGAAGACGCTCTGCCGGCGCTCGTCGGCGACAGCGAGATCCGGCGGCGCGCCTTCCAGGTCGTGCACGACGCGCTCTCCGGCGGAGCGCGCGCCCTCGCCGTCGTCGGCGGGCCCGGCATGGGGAAAACGCGGCTCCTCACCGAGTGCCTCAACCGGGCCGCGCTCGACGGCGCCCTCACCGTCATCGCGACGCCCCTGGAAAGCGATCACGACGCGCCGTGGAGCACGCTGCGGGGCCTGGGCCGCGCGGGACTCGCCACCGCTCCAGGGAGCGCGGCGACCGACCCGGCGGCACTCGGCGTGCTGGCGACCATCGCCTTCGACCTCCCGGGGCCGACGCCGCGGGTCCCCGCCGATCGCGGTGAAGTCGCGGCGGCGCTGACGCAGCTGCTCGCCGCGGTGGCGGAGGAGCGGCCGCTCGTTGTGGCCGTGGACGACGCGCACTACGCCGACGGGGCGACGCTCGAGGCACTGGGCGCGGCGCTCGCCGGGGTCCAGCGCGGGCCACTGGCGCTCGTGGTGTCGTGTCTGCCCGAAGCCGAGTACGGACCGGCGGCGCTGACCCGGATGCGCAGTCAGATCGGACGGCGGCTGACCGGCGACACGGTGCGGCTGGCGGCCCTGGCCGCGGACGACATCCGGCAGCTGGTTGACGCCCTGGCGCCCTGGTGCGCCGACGACGAGAGCCGCGCACGCCTGACGCGGCGGGTTGCGTTCGAAACCGGCGGCATCCCCTTTCTGGCGGTGACGCTGCTCCAGGCGTTGCAGCGTGCCGCGACGATGCGCGCCGATGTGCTGGTGTGGCCGCGTCCGGGCCAGACGATCGACAGCCCGCTCCCCATCAGCGTCCCCGATCTCGTCCGCATGGCGGTGGTGGCCCGCGTCTCGCAGCTCGATCCGCGGGACCTGCAGCTGTTGCGGACGGCGAGCGTCGGAGGACGCTCGTTCGACGTCGAGCTGCTGGCCGGGATGTGCGACCTGGCGCCGGAGGCGTTGCAGGAGGCGCTGGGGCGCATCGAGCGGGCGGGCCTCGCCACGTTCGACGGATTCCGCTATGCCTTCGCCGCGCCGCTCGTGGCGGAGGTCGTGCGCCGCGAGTGCCTCACGCCGGGCCAGCGTGCGGCGCTGCTGCGGCGCGCCGCCGCGGCGCTCGCGCAACGCGACGACATGGACGCGCGCGTGTTGCGAGTCGAAATGCTCGCCGACGCCGCGCCGGGGCGGGAGGTGCTGGGCCTCGCCCTCTCTGTCGCCGAGGAAGCGCTGGCAGCCGGCGCAGCCCGCAGTGCGCGCCGCGCCCTCACCGCGGCGGAGCGGGTGGGGCAGGCGGGAGCGGCCGACGCGGAAGAGGCCGTACGGATCGCCGCGCTGCGACGCAGGATCGAGGGGTGAAAAGCAAACGGAGCGAGGGACCGGACTGCACCCCGTCGCTCCGTCAGACGCGCCGGAGGGGGCGCGCGAGTGACAGGATAGGACCGGCCGGTCATGTGGCGATCAACTGTCGGTGGTGCTAATTTCCGGTGCCGTTCACACCGACTTTTCGGGGGTTCAAGCGCCGCCGTGCCGCCACAACGACGACACCTCATCCTCCTCTGCACCCTCGTCGGCCTCGCGTCGATAGCGGCGTGCGCAGGACCATTTCCCCAATCCACGCTGTCGCCGACGTCGGACTTCGGCCATTCGATCGACCACCTGTTTCGGGGCATCTTCTGGTGGGCGGTCGGGGTGTTCGTGGTGGTGGAAGGGATCCTGCTCTACTCCATCTTCCGGTTCCGCCATCAGGAGGGCGCCCCGGCGCCCGCCCAGCACCACGGGCACACGACGCTCGAGATCGCGTGGACGCTGGCCCCGGCCCTGATCCTCGTCTTCATCGCGGTACCGACGGTGCGGACCATCTTCGCAACCGATACCGCACCCCCGGGTGCGCTGCGGGTCGAGGTGACCGGGCACCAGTGGTGGTGGGAGTACCACTACCCCGATCTCGGGATCGTGACGGCCAACGAGCTCCACGTCCCCGTCGGGAAGCCGGTCGCGATCGACATCACCTCCGCCGACGTGATCCACGCCTGGTGGACGCCGAAGCTGGGCGGCAAGCGGGACGCGATCCCCAATCACCACAACAAGATCTTCTTCACCGCCGATTCGGTTGGTGAATTCATGGGGCAGTGCGTCGAGTACTGCGGCGCGTCCCACGCCAACATGCGGTTGCGCACCTTCGTCGACAGCGATTCCGGGTTCCAGGCCTGGGTCGCAAACCAGAGAGCCGTTCCGGCCGTCCCCGCCAAGGGCAGCCCGGAGGAAGCCGGCCGGGCGGCGTTCATGAAGTACGGATGTATCGGCTGTCATACCGTGGCGGGCTATTCGAACGGTCCGATCGGGCCCAACCTCACCCACGTGGCGAGCCGCACGATGATCGCCGGCGACATCATGATGAACACCGAGCAGCACCTGCGTGATTGGATCGCCAATCCTCCGGGGATGAAGCCAGGGTCGATCATGCCCAACCTCCACGTCAGCCAGACCGATTTGACCGCCCTGATCGCCTATCTGCAGAGTCTCAAATGAGCGAAGCCACCGGACTGAAGAGCTGGCTCACGACCACCGATCACAAACGGATCGGGAAGCTGTACTTCTGGACGGCGTTCGTCATGTTCCTGATCGGCGGGTTCGAGGCGGAGCTGATCCGCATCCAGCTCGCCAAGCCCGAGAACAGCTTCATCGGCGCCGACACGTACAACCAGCTGTTCACGATGCACGGCACGACGATGGTGTTCATGGCGCTGATGCCGCTCGCTGCTGCTTTCTTCAATTACATCGTGCCGCTGCAGATCGGCGCGCGCGACGTGGCGTTCCCGCGCCTCAACGCGTTCAGCTACTGGGTGTTCCTGCTCGGCACCCTGTTCATGAACGCGAGCTGGCTCCTGCCGCACCACCCGGCGCCCGATGGCGGGTGGTTCGGGTACGCCACGCTCACCGAAAAGCAGTTCAACCCGGGCCCGAATATCGACTTCTGGCTGCTCGGCCTGCAGATCCTTGGCATCGCGTCGCTCGCCGCCGGGTTCAACTTCATCGTGACGATCCTCAACCTGCGGGCGCCCGGGATGAAGATGATGCGCCTGCCGGTGTTCTCCTGGATGACGCTCGTCACCTCGTTCCTCATGATCACGGCCTTCCCCGTGATCACCGTGGCGCTCGTGTTCCTGATGTTCGACCGCGTCTTCGGCACGCATTTCTACATCCCCTCCGCGGGCGGCGACCCGGTGCTGTGGCAGCATCTGTTCTGGCTGTTCGGGCACCCCGAGGTCTACATCCTGATTCTCCCGGCGATGGGCGTCGTGTCGGAAGTGCTGCCGACTTTCGCCCGGAAGCCCTTGTTCGGGTACACGGTGGTGGTGTACTCGGGCGTGCTCATCGGCTTCATGGGGTGGGGCGTCTGGAGCCACCACATGTTCTCCGTGGGCCTGGGGCCGATCGCCGATTCGGTGTTCGCCCTCACCACGATGCTGATCGCCATCCCCACCGGCGTGAAGATCTTCAACTGGCTGGCGACCCTGTGGGGTGGTCAGATCAGGCTGACCGTGGCGATGTGCTTTGCGCTGGGGTTCATCGGGCTGTTCACGATCGGCGGTCTCTCGGGCGTGACGCACGCGTCGCCGCCCGCCGATCTGCAGCAGACCGATACCTATTACGTGGTGGCGCATTTCCACTATGTGCTGTTCGGCGGCACGATGATGGGGCTGTTCGCGGGGATGTACTACTGGTGGCCCAAGATGACGGGCCGGCTGCTCTCCGAGCCGCTCGGCTACGTGCACTTCTGGCTGACGTTCATCGGAATGAACCTGACCTTCTTCCCGATGCACTTCACCGGCCTCCTCGGGATGCCGCGGCGCGTCTACACCTATACGCACGACCTCGGCGTCGACGGCATGAACATGGCCTCGACCATCGGCGCGGTCATTCTCGGGATCGGGATGATCGTGTTCGTCTACAACATGTGGCGGACCCGCACGAAGGGCGCCGTCGCCGGTCCGAATCCGTGGGGTGGGGCGACGCTCGAGTGGTCGATTCCGTCGCCGCCGCCGGTGCACAACTTCGACGTCATTCCCACGGTCACGAGCCGGCTGCCGCTGTGGGATTCACCCCCGGCGCCGAAGACGCCGCCAGGGCACATCCACGTCCCCGGTGGGTCGTGGTGGCCGATGGTCGCGGCCGCCGGTCTGCCGCTGATGGCGCTCGCCCCGCTCACCCACACGCTGTGGATCGTGTTCGTCGGGGGAGCGGTCCTGATCTACGGGATCTATCGCTGGGCCTACGAGCCCTTTGAGGTCTGAGCATGAGCCACGCCGCTCCTCCCGCGCATTACACCAGCATGGGGCTGGACAGCCGCAAGATGGGCTTCTGGGCCTTCATCGGCTCGGAATGTCTGCTCTTCGGCTCGCTCATCTCGACCTACCTGGTCTACCAGGGGCGCAGCGTGGTGGGACCCACGCCGGCCCAGATTCTGAACATCCCGGTGACGTCGATCAGCACCTTCGACCTGCTGATGTCGAGCTTGTGGATGGTGTTGGCGCTGGCCGCGGTGCAGCGCGGCGATATGAAGTGGGCCAAGGTCTGGCTGCTCGGCGTCGCCATCGGTGGGACGATCTTCCTGGGCTTCCAGTTCTACGAGTTCAGCTCGTTCGTGCGCGAGGGGCTGACGATGCAGGCCAATCTCTTTGGCTGCACCTTCTTCATCCTGACGGGGACCCACGGCGCGCACGTGACGGTGGGCGTGCTGTGGATGCTGACGCTGTGGGTCCGGGCGCTCAAGGGGAAGCTCGGGCCGCAGCACGCCATGACGGTGGAGATCGCGGGCCTGTACTGGCACTTCGTGGACGTGGTGTGGATCGTCATCTTTACGCTCGTCTACCTCCTCCATAAATGAGCGGCCATTCGATGCCTGACACGCACGCGGTCGACCAGCCACACCCCGTCGAGCACCCGCACCCGAGCGCCGGGACCTATATCCGCGTCGCCGTGATTCTCACCGTGCTCACGGTGATCGAGATCGGCGTGTTCTACGTTCCGGCGTTTCATCCGGTGCTCGCCCCGGTGTTGCTGAGTCTCTCGGCGGTGAAGTTCGCCATCGTCGTGATGTTCTACATGCATCTCAAGATGGACAGCAGGTTCTTCACGCTGCTCTTCGGTGGTCCGCTCCTCCTGGCCGGGGTCGTGATGCTTGGCCTGATGTTCCTCTTCGGGGTGCTGACGCTCGGGCGCTAAGCCAACTGCGTGAGGGGTGAGCCGTAAGAGGTGAGAGGTAACGACTTCGGCGCCACCTCTCACTTCTCTCCTCTCACGCAGTTAGTCTCTCCAACATGACGACCGGTGCGAACGACTGGCAGAACTGGGACATCCACCCCAGCGTAGCGATCGGCATCGTGGCCCTGGCCGGGCTGTATGTGCGGCTCGGGGGCCTCGCCGCACCGCGGCGCCGCGTGGTGAGCTTCGCGGCGTCGCTCCTCGTACTGTTCTTCTCGCTGAACGGGCCGCTGCACGACCTCTCCGACGGCTACCTGTTCAGCGCCCACATGGTGCAGCACCTGATTCTCACGCTGCTGTTCCCACCGCTGTTCCTCTATGGCCTGCCGGCGCACGTCGTGCGCCCTTTCCTGCGACCGCGCTGGGTGCGGGCGATGGGGGAACGCATGACGCGGCCGGTGCCGGCCGCGGCCATCTTCACGGTTCCGATCGTGCTGTGGCACATGCCGGTGTTCTACGACGCGGCGATGCGGCACCACCCGCTGCACATCGTACAGCACCTCGTCTTTCTCGCGAGCTCGGTGGTGATGTGGTGGCCGGTGTTGTCCCCCGTGCCGGAGCTGCCGCGGGCATCCTACCCGGGCCAGCTCTTGTATCTCTTCCTGCTGGGCATCCCGATGTCGATCGTGGGGGCGATGATCACGCTCGCCAATGACCCGCTGTATCCGTTCTACGTCGCCGCGCCGCGCGTGTGGGGGCTGTCACCGATCGACGACCAGCAGATCGGGGGCCTCATCATGTGGGTCCCCGGGGGTCTCGTCTTCTGGATCGCGATGACGGTGGTGTGGTTCCGCTGGGGGATGCGCGAAGAGCGGAGCGACGTCGAGCGCAGCGTGCCGCTGGAAGTGTACAGCGATTAGGGATGCCAATGGACGGTAGGAGACGGCAGGAGACGGTAGGAGTGGGTAGGGGTTGATACGAGACAACGGCCGAGGCTCGTCGCCCCGGCCGTTCGTGTTTCCACCCCTACCGTCTTCTACCGTCCCTTACCGTCCCCCTACGAGTCCGATGTCGCCCCGAGCGGGTGCCGCTTGAGCTCCGCGGCGATACCGGGGTGCGCGCGCCACAGATAATAGCCCATCGCACTCGCCGCGATCGCGTTGCCGATCGCCACGTTCCACCACGCCAGGGCTCCGAGCAGCGGCTGCGCCAGGATCGCCACCAGCACGTAGAACCCCACCTCGAAAAAACAACCCAGGACGATCACGAGGAACAGGGCAGGGGGCGTGTCCTCGGTCTGCAGCGCGAGCGCGGCCGCGATCGTGCCGAGCACGACGAACGCGCTCACGTGGATCATGGTGTAGCCGATGACGCGGGAGTATTCGACAACGACCTGCGCAGGGCTCGTGGCGCCCCAGAACACCGCGGAGCCCAGCATCGCCGGAGTGAAGAACGGCCGGCCATTGATGAGGTCGATCACGAAGAACCAGGCTGCCACCGCGCCTGCTCCGATGCACCCGGCCCAGAACCCTTCGCGCAGTACCCGTCCGACTCGCATGCGCCGCTCCGTTCCTGGTCTGCCGCGAATATACCCCGCTGTCCATCGGACGATAGATTAGCCGCATGACACGACCTTCTCCATTCTACGGGCTGTGCCTCACCGTCGGCGCGCTCGCGTTCGGCATCGCCGGGTTGTTTCATCCGATCCTCACCGGCAACGGCGCCGCCCAGCTCGCGACCATCGCCGCGACGCCGGCGTGGCGGGTGATCCACTGGACCTTGCTCCTGGCGCTGCCACTGATGCTCGCCGGGTTGGCGGGGATCTCGCTGCGTCATCAGGAGACGCCAGGCGCGGGACCGGCGCGCGCCGGCGTGCTGATCGCGGGGTTCGCCTGCGCCGCGTGGATGGTCAACATCCTCTTCATGGCGGGCGCCGGCCGCCACCTCGCAGCGACGTACGCCGTCGCCGATCCCGGTCTCACGGCGACGCACGCCGTGTTTCTCTACGACATGCTCCACCCCATGGGACTCGCCGCGGAGCGGCTCGCCACGTTCTCGCTTGGGCTCGCGCTCTACATGGTGGCGTGGGGCGTCTGGAACGGCCGGGTGCTGTGGCGCGGACTTGCCTGGGGGGCGTTCGTCGTCGGTGCGGCGTGCATGCTGATCGGCCTCGTCGTCGATGAGTCGTCTGTGGTGATCTTCTACGGACAGGCGGGGGCAGTGGTGTGGATGCTGGGGGCTGGCGTGACGATGCTGGTGGACGGTAGGGGACGGTAGGGGACGGTAGGGGACGGTAGGAGACGGTAGGGGTGAATGCAAAAACGGCCGAGGCTCGTTGCCCCGGCCGCTTCGTTTTCAGCCCCTACCGTCCCCTACCGTCTCCTGCCGTCTCCTACCGTGCCCTCACTCTCACAATCCCCGTATCCCACCCGTCGCTCGAGCGCCGCAGCACTTCGACGGTGACGATGTCGCCCGCCTTCACCGACGTCAACGCCGCGCGGAAATCGGCGCGCGAGTGCGTCGGCGTGCCGTTGATCTTCAGAATGATGTCCGGCACGGTGTTGGTCGGTCCCTGATCGAACAGCTTGCGATACGAGGGCCCGTCCGGGGACACGTCGGTGACGATCAGGGCGCCGCCCGACCGCAGCACGGCGCGCTGCAACAGCTGATCCTGCGCCATGTCGTCCTGTGTCAGCGGCGTCACGCCGATCCCAAGGCGGTTCGCGTCGGCGGTGCTGGCCGCGTCGCCGTTGCTCTTGGAGGAGCTCGTCGTGGCGACCTCGTCCGAGTCGTCGCCCGGCTGCGCGGTGAGGCGGACGGTGAACGTCTTGCGCACGCCGCCCTGGCGCAGCACGGTCACGGCGACCGGCTCGCCCGGCTTCTTGAAGCCGACGCGCTGCTGCAGCTGGGCCACGTAGTCCACCGGCTGGCCGTCCAGCTCCACGATCACGTCGCCGAGCTGCAGCCCGGCGCGCTCGGCGGGCGAGTCCTTCGTGAAGCTCTCGACCACCACGCCGTGGATGTCCTTCATCCCCACCGCTTCGGCGTCTTCCTGGCTGGCGTTGTTGATGCCGATCCCCATCACGGCGCGCTGCACGTGGCCGGTCGCCACGAGCTGCGTCATGACGGTGCGGGCCAGGTTGATCGGAATGGCGAACCCGTAGCCCGCGTAGTAGCCGGTTTCGCTGGCGATGGCGGAATTGATGCCCACCACCTCACCGCGGATGTTCACCAGCGGGCCGCCGGAATTCCCCGGGTTGATCGCCGCGTCGGTCTGGATGAAGTCCTGGATCGAGTAGCGCGACTGCTCGAGGCCCGAGAGCAGCCGTCCCTTGGCGCTCACGATCCCCGCGGTCACCGTGAAGGCGAACGCTTCGCCGAGCGGGTTGCCGATCGCCAGGGCCCACTCGCCGATGCGGGTCGAGTCGGAGTTGCCGAACGCGACCGTCGGCAGCCCGGTGGCGTCGATCTTGATGACCGCTACGTCGGTTTGCGGATCGCTGCCGACGACGTGCGCTTCGAACTCGCGCTTGTCGAGCAGCCGGACCGTCACCTTGCTGGCGCCCGCGACCACGTGGTTGTTCGTGAGAATGAACCCGTCGCGCGACACAATGAAGCCCGAACCCGAGCCTTCCTGGATCTGCGGGCGCTGGTTCTTGAACTGCGGGAAGAAATCCTCGAACCCCGGCGGGAGGCGCCGGTTATCGACCGTCTGCCGCACGGTGGACCGGATGAAGACCACGGCGGGCTTCACGTGTTCGGCCACGGCGACGAACGCGTCCCCCAGCTGGGCGGCGGGTCCAGCGGCCGGAATGGGCGGCGGTGGCGCTGCCTGGAACGCGTCCGCAGGCTGGGCCGCGGTCTTCTTCGGCAGGTCGAGCGCCGAAGCGAACAGCAGGCCGAACACGAACGCCAGTCCGACCAGCCCGATGAACTTCATCCAATCCTTCGTGCGTACCGACATCGTCAGAGTTCCTGGTAAAGAAGGTTATTTCTTCTTGTCGTCGTCGACGATTTCATAGTCGGCGTCGACCACATTGTCCTGCTTGGCGCCGGCATCCGGCGCCGGCTCACCCGCCGGAGCGCCGGCATCTCCCGGGGCTTCGGCGCCGCGGGCCGCCGCATAGAGCGACGCGCCGGCAGCGGAATAGGCCTGTTGCAGCTCGTCCAGCGCCCGGCTGATGTCGTCGGGGTTGCCGCTGCGCAACGACGCCCTCGCCCCTTCGACCGCTCCATCGAGCCGGGACTTCAACCCGGCGTCCAGCCGATCTGCCCATTCCTTGGAGTTTTTCTCGACCTCATACACCATGGTGTCGAGCCGGTTGCGACGCTCGATCTGATCGCGCCGCGACTTGTCCTCCGAAGCGTGCGACTCCGCATCCTTGACCATCTTTTCGATGTCTTTGTCACCCAACCCGGACGAGGCCTCGATCCGGATCTTCTGCTCTTTCCCGGTCGCCTTGTCCTTGGCCGACACGTGCAGGATGCCGTTCGCATCGATATCGAACGTCACCTCGACCTGCGGGATGCCGCGCGGAGCCGGCGGAATCCCGGTCAGCTGGAATTTGCCGATCGTGCGGTTGTCGAGCGCCATCTGCCGCTCGCCCTGCAGCACGTGGATCTCCACCGTCGTCTGCGAATCCTCGGCGGTCGAGAACACCTCCGACTTCTTCGTCGGGATCGTCGTATTGCGCTGGATCAGCACCGTCGTCACCCCGCCCAGTGTTTCGATGCCGAGCGACAGCGGCGTCACATCGAGCAACAGCACGTCCTTCACTTCCCCGGCGAGCACGCCACCCTGAATTGCGGCGCCGATCGCCACGACCTCGTCCGGGTTGACGCCCTTGTGGGGCTCCTTGCCGAAGAAGGTCTTGACGATCTCCTGGACCTTGGGCATGCGCGTCTGGCCGCCCACCAGGATCACTTCGTCGATCTGGCCCGGCTCGAGCCCCGCGTCCTTCAACGCCTGCTTCATCGGGGGGATGGAGCGCTGCACCAGATCGTCCACGAGCTGCTCGAGCTTCGCCCGCGTGAGCGACATGTTGAGGTGCTTCGGACCCGACTGGTCGGCCGTGATGAAGGGGAGGTTGATCTCCGTCTGCATCACCGTCGACAGCTCCATCTTGGCCTTTTCGGCGGCTTCCTTCAGGCGCTGCAGCGCCATCGGATCCTTGGAGAGGTCGATGCCCTGGTCGCGCTTGAACTCATCCACCAACCATTGGATGATCCGGGCGTCGAAATCGTCGCCGCCCAGGTGGGTGTCGCCGTTGGTGCTCTTCACCTCGAACACGCCCTCGGCAAGCTCGAGGACGGAGATGTCATAGGTGCCGCCGCCCAGGTCGTAGACGGCCACTTTCTCTTCCTTCTTCTTGTCGAGGCCGTAGGCGAGCGCCGACGCGGTGGGCTCGTTGATGATGCGCACGACGTCGAGGCCGGCGATCTTGCCGGCGTCCTTCGTCGCCTGGCGCTGCGAATCGTTGAAGTAGGCGGGGACCGTTATCACCGCCTTCTCGACCTTGTGGCCGAGGTAGTCCTCGGCGGTCTGCTTCATCTTCTGGAGAATCATCGCCGAGATCTCGGGCGGCGTGTAGCGCTTCCCCTGGATCTCGACGGACGCCAGATCGTTCTGGCCTGACACGACCTTATACGGGACGCGCTTCATCTCCTCGGTCACTTCGCCGATGCGCCGCCCCATGAATCGCTTGATCGAAAAAATCGTATTCTGCGGGTTGGTGACCGCCTGGCGCTTCGCCACCTGGCCCACCAGCCGCTCACCGTCCTTGGTGAACGCGACGACCGACGGAGTCGTCCGGCCCCCTTCGGCGTTGGGGATGACGACGGGATCGCCACCTTCCATGACCGCGACGACGGAGTTCGTCGTGCCGAGGTCGATCCCGATGATCTTGTCAGCCATGATCTACGGCTCCTTATCGTGGAATTGATGCCTACACGAAACCGGACGTCGCAGGAGCAATGGACGTGCCCGAAAAAGGTGCCAAAAGGGCAGTTTGCGCAACCTACATGTCACTCATAGGATTAGCCAGGTGATCCCCTACCGGGACGAGAATCCAACCACACTTTCGCCAATCGTTACCGTCGCCATCATCGCGCTCAACGTGCTCGCCTGGCTGTTCATTGAGGGGGCCGGAGCGGGGCGGGCGGTCGACGCGGCGGTCTGCCATTACGGGCTCATCCCGGGCGAGGTGCTGCGGCGGGTGCCACCGGGGAGCGGTGTGGAGATGGCGCCGGGCGTTTTCTGCCCGGTCGATCCGAGCCCCCAATACTGGACCGTGCTGACCTCGATGTTCATGCACGGCGGCTGGATCCACTTGATCGGCAACATGGTGTTCTTCTGGGTATTCGGGAACAACATCGAAGACGCCATGGGGCACGTGCGGTTCGCCCTCTTCTATATCCTGTGCGGTGTGGCCGCCGCGGCCACGCAGACCCTGGTCACGCCAAGCTCCACCGTTCCGATGGTCGGGGCCTCGGGCGCGATCAGCGGCATTCTGGGAGCCTACCTGCTGCTGTACCCGCGGGTACGGGTCCACGCCCTGCTCTATCTGGGCATCTATGTCACGTCGATCGTGGTCCCGGCGTATCTGATGCTCGGGTACTGGATCCTGCTGCAGATCGTAAGCAGCCTCTCGTCCCTCGGCGCGCACCACGAAACGGGCGGGACGGCGTTCTTCGCGCACATCGGAGGATTCGTGGCGGGGCTGGTGCTGATTCGGCTGTTCGCGAAGCCGGATTATCTGGAGCGGCGAGTGCTGCTGCCGGGGGGATATCGCATGTAGCAGGCGGCAGCAGGCGGACGAGGGCGGCAGAAGACACCTCGCCCGCCCTCTACCGTCCTCTACCGCCTTCTAGCTTTTCACCGCCTGTGCGATCTCCGCGTGGTGCTTGATGCTCTTCCCCTCGACCAGGAACACGACGTCTTCGGCGATGTTGGTCGCCAGGTCGGCGACGCGCTCGAGGTTGCGGCTCACCAGGAACAGCTCCATCGCCGCGGTGATGATGTGCGGCGTCTCCATCATGTGGGTCAGCAGGATGCGAAACACCGAGTCGTGCAGATTGTCCACCTGGTCGTCGCGCTGGCAGACGGCCCGGCCCGCCTGGGCGTCGGCGCGCACGAAGGCATCGAGGGCGTCGGCGAGCATGCGCCGCGCCATGCGGGCCATCTCGATGATCTCGGGCTCCGGCACGATCGGCGGGGCGACGAACAGCCGCTCCGCGGACTGGGCGATGTTGACGGCGTGATCGCCGACGCGCTCGAGATCGTTGGCGATCTTGAGCGCCGACATGAGGAGGCGGAGGTCCCGCGCCATCGGTTGCTGCGTCGCCAGCAGCTTCACGACCAGGTCTTCGATCTGGACTTCCACCGCGTCGATCTTGTGGTCGCCCGCGATGACCTGGGCCGCCTTGGAGGCGTCGCGCTGCAGCAGCGCCTCGACGGCGGTCGCCAGGGCGGTCTGCGCCTCGGCGGACATCGCGAGCAGCGTCGACTTGAGCTCGGAGAGCTCGTCGTGGAAGTGGCGGTGCGCCAGCTGAGGGGTCATCCGAACCGTCCTGTGATGTATGCCTCGGTACGCTCGTCCGACGGCGTGGTGAAGATCTTCGCCGTCGGCCCGAATTCCACTAGCCGGCCGAGGTAGAAGAACCCGGTGAACTCCGACACGCGCGACGCTTGCTGCATGTTGTGCGTCACGATCACGATCGTATAGTCCCGCTTCAGCTCGACGATCAGCTGTTCGATCTTCTCGGTGGCGATCGGGTCGAGCGCCGAGCACGGCTCGTCCATGAGCAGAATCTCGGGCTCGTTGGCCAGCGCCCGGGCGATGCACAGCCGCTGCTGCTGCCCGCCCGAGAGCCCCGTTCCGGTGTCGTCGAGCCGGTCCTTGACCTCGTCCCACAGCGCCGCATGCCTCAGCGCCAGCTCCACGCGCTCCGGGATCTCCCGTTCGGCGGCGAAGCCGTTGATGCGCGGGCCGTAGGCGACGTTGTCGAACACCGACTTGGGGAAGGGGTTGGGGCGCTGGAACACCATGCCCACGCGGCGCCGCAGGTCCACCACGTCGGTGTCGGCGCCGTACAGCGACACGCCCTCGAGCAGGATATCACCCGTGTGCCGTGTATCGGCGATGATGTCGTTCATCCGGTTGAGCGAGCGCAGAAACGTGCTCTTCCCGCACCCGGACGGCCCGATCAGAGCCGTCACGGCGCGGCGCGGAATCGTCAACGTCAGATCGGCCAGCGCCTGCCGCTCCCCGTACCAGAACGCGAAGTCGCGCACATCGACGACGGGGAACGGGTTGGCCGTTTCGGGCGGAATGGTCAAGAGCGTCGTCCCACGGTGGCCCGAGGGGCTCGCACGCCGACTCGGGATCACTGGCGCAGGCACCAGGGCCGAGTGGGTCATCCGAATCTCCCGGTGAGGTAGGCTTCCGTCTGCTCCTTGGCCGGCTTGGTGAACAACTGGCTGGTGCGGCCGATCTCGATCAGATCGCCCATATAAAAGAACGCGGTGTAGTCCGACACGCGCGCGGCCTGCTGCATATTATGCGTCACGATCACGATCGTGTACTGCCGCTTCAGCTCGTGGCACAGCTCCTCGATACGCTGGGTGCCGGCCGGGTCGAGTGACGCCGTGGGCTCGTCGAGCAGCAACACCTCGGGCAGCGGCGCCACCGCGCGGGCGATGCAGAGCCGCTGCTGCTGGCCGCCCGAGAGGGCGGTCGCGCTGGTGTGCAGCCGGTCCTTCACCTCGTCCCACAGGGCGCCCTGGCGCAGCGCCCGCTCCACGGCGTCGTCGATCTCCCTGCGCTTGTACGCGTGGTCGCCGACTTTGAGCCCCGACGCGACGTTGTCGTAGATCGACATCGTCGGGAAGGGGGTGGGGCGCTGGAACACCATCCCGATCCGGCGGCGGATCGCCACCGGATCGACGCCCGGGGCGTAGATGTCGGCGCCGTCGAGCAGCACCGACCCTGTCGACCAGCCGCCGTCCGACAGCTCGTGCATGCGGTTGAGGCAGCGCAGGAAGGTGCTCTTGCCGCACCCTGACGGGCCGATGATGGCCGTGACCGTGTTCGTCGGGAAGAAGAGCGAGGTCTCCTTCACGGCGATCGCGCGCCCGAACAGCGCGCTCAGTCTGCGCGTCTCGATACGGACCAACGCGTTGTCGGGCCGTTTGACGTCCTCGGGACGTTGCTCCATCCGCGGGGCTCCATGGGATGACGACCCTGCCGGCACGGTCACCAGCGGCACGGACACCGAGGGGGCGACGGCGGGAAGGTTGGCGAGGCGCGCCATCGGACGATCAGATCGCGGACTTGTTGCCAAAGCGTTGCCGTGTCGCCCAGCGGGCGGCGAGGGCCAGGGTCAGGACGAGCGCCATCAGCACCACCGCCGCCGCCCAGGCCAGCCGGTGCCACTCCTCGAATGGTCCCGTCGCGTAGGTGTAAATCTGCAAGCTGAGGGTCTGCATCGGCTCGCGGATGGAGGTCGAGAAGTTCAGGTTGCCGAGCGCGGTGAACAGCAGCGGCGCGGTCTCACCGGCGACGCGCGCCACCGCCACCAGTCCGCCGGTCACGATGCCGCCCATCGCGGTGCGCGCCACGATCGTGAGCGACGTGCGCCAGCGCGGGTACCCCAGCGCCAGCGCCGCTTCGCGCAGCGAGTTGGGGACGAGGCGCACCATTTCTTCGGTGGTGCGGGCCAGCATCGGGATCATCAGGATCGCGAGCGCCGCGCCGCCGGCCAGGGCCGAGAAGTGCCCGACCGGCTTCACGAGCCAGGTCCAGGCGAAGATCCCGACCACGATCGACGGCGTCCCGTTCAGCACGTCGGCGATGAAGCGCACCATCCACCCCATCCGGCCATTGCCGAACTCGGCGAGGAACAGCCCCGTTCCCACGCCGATCGGCATGCCGACGACGCAGCCGAGCAGGACGACGATGATGGACCCGACGATCGCATTCGCGACGCCACCGCCGGTTTCGCCCGCGGGGACGGGGCTCTTCACGAAGAAATTCCAGTCGATCGAGCTGGCGCCCTTATGGATCAGGTCGCCGAAGATGAGCAGCAGCGGCAGCACGGCGAGAATCGCCAGTGCGGCGACGATACCGGTCATCGTGCCACTCTTCAGGCGGCGGCGGACCGCGCGGGCGCTCACAGCGCCTTGCTCCCCACCGCGGCGCCCTTGGCGACCCGCCACACGAGCAGGCGCGCGAGGGCGTTCACCGTGATGGTCACGACGAACAGCACGAGCCCCACCGCGACCAGTGCGGACAGATACATCGGCGTCGTGGCTTCGCTGAATTCATTGGCGATCGCCGCGGCCATGGTGTAGGCAGGGGCGAGCAGCGAGGCCCCGATGTCGTGGCGGTTCCCGATCACCATCGTAACCGCCATCGTCTCGCCGAGCGCACGCCCGAAGCCGAGCATGATGGCGCCGATGATCCCGGCGCGACCGTAGGGCAGCACGGCAGACCACACCGCCTCCCAGCGCGTCGCCCCGAGGCCCAGCGCCGCCTCGCGCTGCGTTGCGGGAACGGCCAGCAAGACCTCGCGGGACACGGCGGCGATGTAGGGGACGATCATGATCGCCAGAATCACACCGCCCGCGAGCATCGAGGGACCATAGAACACGCCCTTGAAGAACGGCGTCCAGCCCAGCGTGGCACGCAACGGCGGCAGGGCGATCCCGCGCAGCATCGGAATCAGCACGAAGATCCCCCACAGGCCGTACACCACGCTCGGCACCGCCGCCAGCAGCTCGACGAGAAACCCGATTGGCTGGCGCAGCCACTGCGGGGCGAACTCGGTGAGGAAGATCGACGTGCCGAGCGCCAGTGGGACCGCGATGAGCAGCGCAAGCAGCGACGAGACGATCGTCCCGAAGATCATCGGCGCGGCGCCGTACACTTCGGCCACGGGATCCCACGTGGTGCTGGTGACGAACTTGATGCCGAAACGGCTCAGCGCCGGCCAGCCGCCCACGAGGAGCTGCGCCCCGATCGCCAACAGCAGGAACGGGAGCACGAGCGCGACGGCGGTCAGCAGGAACCGATAGGTGGGATCGCCGAGATTGCGGGCACTGCGACGCACGACGGGGGCCGCCGCATGCCCTGCGGGCTGGCCCGCCTCGAGCTCGTGTGGTAGCGCTTCGGTCATGCCGGGAGTCACCTGCGCAAGCTATGCCTGCCCCGATGCGCCTCCGTCACGGCCGTGTAACGGTTCGGTCACCCGGGCGCGACAAGAAAAACCCCCCGCAAGGGAACGCCTTGCGGGGGTGTGACCGGCAGTCGTTCGGAGGGTTAACGAGCTGCCGAAGCCGTCCAGACTTTCTTGCCGCCGGCTTCGATCGATGCCAGGCGGGCGGCGATCCAGGGCCGCAGCGCGGTCGGCAGCGGGGCGTACCCGAGTGACGTGGCCTTGTCCTGGCCCACCGTCTCCGCCCACCACACGTACTTGATCAACGCTTCCGTCTTGGTCGGATCGTCGTACTGCTTGCGGAGCAGCAGATACGTCATGCTGCAGATCGGATAGGCGTCGGCGCCCTCCGGATCGGTAATGGACACCCGGAAGTCCGTGTTGGGATCCATGGAGCTCAGCGCACCGGCGAACGCCGCGGTGGTCGCCGCGAGCGTCGGGTTGATGAACTTGCCGGCGCGGTTCTGTACCTGCGCGAACGGCAGCTTGTTGGGCGCGGCGTAGCCGAGCTCGACGTAGCCGATCGCGCCGGGGGTCTGGTTCACGGTGGCGGCGACACCTTCGTTGCCCTTGCCGCCCAGGCCGACCGGCCAGTTCACCGACGTCCCCTTACCGACCTTGTCCTTCCACTCCGGGCTGACCTTGGAGAGGTAGTCGGTCCAGATGTACGAGGTCCCCGACCCGTCCGAGCGGTGCACGACGAGGATGTCCATGTCGGGCAGCCGGAGCCCGGGGTTCGCCGCGGTGATCCGCGCGTCACCCCACTTCGTGATCTTGCCGAGGAAGATGTCGGCGATCAGCGTCGGCGTGAACTTCAGCTGCTGGGTCACGCCGGGGAGGTTGTACGTCACCACGACCGCACCCAGGACGGTGGGGATGTGCAGCACATTGCCCTGGATCGCCGCGATGGCCGAGTCGGTCATCGGCGCGTCGGAGCCGCCGAAGTCGACGGTCTTGTCCGAGAACTGCCGGATCCCGCCGCCCGATCCGATCGACTGGTAGTTCAACTGCACACCCGGATTCGCCTGGTTGTAGGTCAGAATCCAGTTCTGGTAAATGATGTTCGGAAACGTCGCGCCGGCGCCGGTGAGCTTCACCTGCGCGGCCGCGGAGGCGGCGCAAGTCCCGAGCACCGCCGCCACGCTGAGAAGAGTTCTGCGCATCATGATGTCCTCGTGTCCGATCAGAAGGTGAACTGGATCTGGAACAGCCCCGACGCACGCGCGGCTTCCGCGGCGGGAGTCGGCGAGCCGTTCTTGTAGGACAGGTAATCGACGTCGGCCAGGGCGCGGAGGTTCGGGCTCACCTGATACGACAGCCCCGCGATGAAGCGCGTATTCGAGAAACCGGGCGTCGTCGAGACCCCGTTCTTGTTCGGCTTGACGAAGTCGACGCGGCCGATCACGGCGGCCTTGGAGTTGGGGAACTTGAAGACGCCGAAGCCGCTCGCGACCTGCCCGTCGAGCAGCGCGCCCGCGCCCGCGGAGTCCTTGGTGATCGCGTATTCGCCGGCGAGCGTGACCTGTTTCGTGCGGTACGAGAGCATCCCGACATACCGCTGCCGCTTGCCGCCGCCCGTCGGCTTGCCGTAGCCGGCATACCCGCTGATGCGCAGGCCGCCGACGCGGCTCGAGTCATTCGTGTCCAGCAGGCGCACCGACACGCGGGCCTCGATGTCCTTGCGCTGATCGCCTGTCCCGCCGCTGTACCCTTCGCCGTTGACGAACGTCACCTGCATGTTGACCTTGTCCGGACCCCACTTGCCGTCGATGCCGGCGCCGAAGTCGGCGGAGGTGAGGTAGCCGTTGCGATCCAGCGCCACCGGCCCCTGCATGCGGTAGTCCCACAGCGCCTCTTCCCAGTCGATCCACGGCGTGTGGATCAGGCCGAGCTTGAAGGTCAGCGGGCTGCCCGCCGCCTGGTACGTCGCGTAGGCGTACTTCAAGCGGTAGCGCAGCGAGTTGTCACCGGCGGGCCGGTTGACGTCGGCCGTTACACGCACGCCCACGCCACCGGCGAACTTGCCGATGAGGTTGATGTAGGCGCGGGTGACGTCGAAGGCGTTGTTGTGGTTGGCGGTGTCCTTCAGCAGGTACCCGTATTGAGCGTATCCGACGCCCGACACGGTGACCTGGGTCTGCTGGGCGCGTGCCGCAGTCGGGGCGAGCAGTGCGGCCGCGAGGGCGAGACCTGGCACGCCGACCCACTTGTGGAGGTGCACGGTAGTCATCCTCACTTGCTGGGGTTGATGTTGCGGGCGTCTCACGCCGCCCGGACGGCCCATATGCGGGCATGAGCAAACTCAGTCGATGCCATCACGGAGGCCTGTCGGGCAAGTCACAATCCCGTAACAACGCAGATAGCGGAGCTGTGCAAGCCTCCGCTACCTGGCACCCGAACGCCGACCGTGCGGCGGCGAACGGATGAGAAAGCGGGACCTGCGCACGGTGCAATCGCGCAGAACCTCGCGCCGCGGCATCACGCAGCGCTGTCGAGTGCGTCACGGTTCCGTAACGGCAGGATACGCTGACGCGCGGCTGAAGCCGCGGCTCGGCGATCGGTCGCTGAGAGCGACAACAACCCGTCACCATCGGTGACAGCAGCCGAGTCGCGCGACCGGAGGAAGTGCGTTAGCGCCTCTCAGGCGCGACACAACGGCAGGACGCGCCGGCCGTGGCCGGCGCGTGGGGACAGCGCGAGCGGTGCAGCGGGGGAACGGCGACTACAACAACGCGACGGCGGCCAGGGCGCCGCCGAGTCCCAGAATCACGCCGGCGAGCACGTCGCTCGCGTGATGCACCCGCAACGCTACGCGCGAGTAGCTCACCAGCGCCGCCAACGGCAGCACGAGCGACGCCGCCCAGGGATGGGCGATCGCCGCCGTCGTGGCGACGGCCGTCGCCGCGGCGGCGTGGCCCGAGGGAAACGAGAACTGGTCGGGCAGCGGAACGAGGGCGAGCGGCTGGCCGAACGCGTCGCTGGGGCGCGGCCGCGCCACCACCCGCTTGAGCAGCTGCACCGGTACGTGCGACAGCACGTTGGCGAGCAGCATCGCGGCGCCGAGTCGCGTCTGGCCCGCCGCCAGCACCACGAGGCCGACGCCGATCGTCGTGGAGGCGTCGCCCAGATGCGTGAGGCGTCGCATCACCGCACGCTCTCCTGCACGACGAGCTCCGGCGCGAACGCCTCGAGCAGCGGACGGCCCTCGTAGCAATCGGGGATCGGTGCCCCGAACCACCACAGCACCGTCGCCGACAGGTCGAGAATCGAGACCGGGCCAAGCAGGCGGTGCTCGCGCGCGACGCCGGGTCCGGCGAGCACGACCGGGATGTGCTCGTTGACGGGGTGCGGATGATGGTGCTCGGTCGCGAGCACGCCGCCGCCGCCGTGATCCGCCACGACGATGAGCAGCGCGTCGTCCACGTGCTGCGACAGCACGCCGATGGCCGCATCGAGCTCGGCCGCGGCCGCGAGATAGCGATCCGACATCCACCCGTGCTCGTGCCCCGCGGTGTCGCAGTCGGGCAGGTACACGAACACCAGTCCCGAGCGGTCTTCGCCCGCGAGCCAGTCGGCGCCGGCGGCGGTGTCGCGCGCCCGGCGGCCCGCGGGGAGCAGCCGGCGCACGCCCGCGGCCGAGGCCAGCGCCCATGCTACGGGCAGCGACGTGAGCGGCAGCTCGGCGGTGACGACGTCCGCGGGGATGCCGTGGCGCGACAGCTCTCGCGCCACCGGACGCAGCCGTCCGATGCGCGGCAGAAAGTCGAGCCCCGGCTGGATCAGGCGATGCGTATCGGGCGCGACACCAGTCGCGAGCGACGCGAGCGCCGCGACAGTGGCGCTCGGCCGGACGGTGCGCGCGGCCGCGGCGCTCGTATAGGCCGCCGCGAGGGCGTGCAACGACGGCATCACCGTCGGCGTGATCGCATCGGGCCGCAGCCCGTCGGTGAGCGCGAGAATCAGGCGGCGCATGCGATCACGCCGTGGGATGGGCCCCGGGCGTCCGCCCCAGCCGGTGGGCGAGCCACGCGACGAACGGGACGCCGAGGACGACGTAAGCGACGAGGGACAACCAGATCAGCATCGGGTCAACGCTCCTTCCGTTTGGAGTGCAGGGACCTGGGGCGTCGGCCGCGGATCGGCCACCACCCCGACTAATGCGCCGTACTGGCGCAACAGCTCTTCGTCTTCGCTCTTCACGTCGCGCCGCTCGGCGGTCAGGCGGGCGCCCACGCCCAGCGCGCGGCGCCGCGTCGCGTCGCCGACCAGGGCGATGATCGCCTGGCTGAATCCGCGCGCGTCATCGGCGCGCACCAGCATGCCGTTCACGTCGGGGAGGACGCTTTCCCGCAAGCCGCCCGCGTCGGCGGCGATGACGGGAAGTCCCGAGGCCATCGCCTCGAGCGCGACCAGTCCGCAGGTTTCGGTGCGCGAGGGGAGCACGCACAGGTCGGCCGACGCGTAGAGCGCGGCGAGGCTGTCCCGGTCCACAAAGCCGAGCTGCCGGGTGAACGGCACATGGGCGGCGATGTATTGCGTCTCCGGGCCGTCGCCCGCGATCACGAACGTCGCCCGGGGCCCGAGAAACCGATGGGCCCGCGTCCACGCCTCCACCAGCACGCGCAGATTCTTTTCCGCGGCGAGCCGTCCCACGTGCAGCACGATCGCCGTGTCGTCGCCGCCGCTGAGCCAGCGCCGCCAGGCGGTGTCCCGCTTGGCCGGCGTGAAGTGCATGGCGTCGACGCCGCGTCCCCAGACGACGGTGTTGCGCAAGCCGCGGCGCACCAGCTCATCGCGCACCGCCACTCCCGGCGTGTGGATCAGGCGCGCCGGGCCGTGGAACCGCACCAGCCAGCGCCACACCAGCGGCGTCA
>CAZXKN010000021.1:0-10761 GCA_964641815.1 uncultured Gemmatimonadaceae bacterium
CGGCTGAACGTCTCGACCACCGCGCGATCGAGCTCGACCTTGTTGACGACGATCGCCGCCGGGATGCCGTTCGCTTCCGCGATCACGAGCATGCGGTCGAGCATGCGCGGGTTCGGCTCGGGATCACGGGCCGACGCGACGACGACCACCTGATCGACGTTGGCCGCGATCGGTTGCGCGCGCCGTACACTGCGCCCGCCGCTCGCTTTGCGGCGGGCCAGGACGCTGCGCCGGGTGTGCACGCGCTCGACCGTCGCCGGACCGTCGCGGTGCAGCGTCAGCTCGACGATGTCTCCAGCAACCACCCGTTCGTCGTCGTCCTGTTTCAGTTTGCCGCGCAGCACCGCCGTCACTTCCCCTTCCGGCGTATGCACGCTGTACTTGCCGCCGCCTGTGTGGGTCAACACGACGCCCGTCGTCATGGGGCGCGTCGCGCCACGCAGGCGTCGAGGTGCGCTTTCACCTCAGCAAGGGAAAGCGTCAAGAGCGGCGCCAGAGCTTCATCGGGGCTCGCGCCGAAGGCGAGATAATCGGTCTCGAGGTGGCCCACGGCCTTTTCGCCGGCGTCCGACCAGCGCACGAACAGCAGCGCGGCGCCATAGCGGCCCGACGGATCGGGATCGTCGTCGACGAGGGTGGACACGCTGTAGGCGGCGCCGTCGCTACCGCCGAACGCGGGAGGGCGCTGGTGGATGCGAACGTATCCGCCCAGCGTTCCGTCGTCGCTCACCGGCGGCCTCCGTGCAGCGACTCCCG
This sequence comes from uncultured Gemmatimonadaceae bacterium, assembly GCA_964641815.1. Classification (GTDB taxonomy): domain Bacteria; phylum Gemmatimonadota; class Gemmatimonadetes; order Gemmatimonadales; family GWC2-71-9; genus DASTHG01. The sequence goes on from CAZXKN010000021.1 coordinate 757, forward strand.
CACGATGTTGCCGAGGACGAATCCGATATTCGCGGGGCGCTCGGCGAGCCGCCGCATCAGGTACGGATACCAATGCGTGCCGAACGGGATGTAGACGCGCATCCCGTACCCGGCCGCGCGCAGCTGCTGCTGCAGATCGCGCCGCACGCCGTACAGCATCTGAAACTCGTAGCGCGACGGCTCGATGCGGCGCCCCTTCGCGAACGCGCGGGCGTGGGTGATGATCTTCTCGTCGTGCGTCGCGAGTCCTGGGTAGTTGCCGTGCTCGAGCAGACGCTCCATGCACGACACGTAGCTGGCGTCGACGTCGCGTTTGTCGGGAAACGCGATCTCCGCCGACTCCTGGTACGCCCCTTTGCAGAGCCGCACGCGCGCGCCGAGCGCGATCATGGCGTCGACATCGACGGCGGTGCGCCGCAGATAGGACTGCAGCACGACGCCCACCGCATGCCCGAATTCCGGAAACGCCGTGCGCGTGAAGAAGTCGAGTGTGCGTTGCGTGTAGGCGGAGCCTTCCATGTCGATGCGGACGAACGAGGCGTACTGGCGGGCGCGCGCGAGGATGGCGCGCATGTTGTCGCGGCACAGCGCTTCGTCGATGTCGAGACCCATCTGCGTCAGCTTGACGGAGACGTTCGCCTCCGCCCCCGCCGCATGGATGCGGTCGAGCAGCTGCAAATACACGTCCCGGGCGGCGCGCGCCTCGTCGGCGCCCGTCACCGACTCGCCCAGGAGGTCGAGGCTGGCCGAGATGCGCGCCGCGTTGAGATCCTGCAGCGCCGTCATCGCGGTGTCGATCGTTTCCCCGGCGACGAAGCGCGAGGCGAGCCGCCCGGCGAGGCGGCTCTTGCGGACGAAACGAAAAATGCGGGGCTGCTCGCTGAGCCAGAGCAGGCTGGCGCGTAGCATCAGGGATAGAACCGGGCGCGCGACCGGGCGTGCTCGACGATCGCCTCGCTCGGCGTAAAACGCGGTCCCAGGCGCTCACCGAGCCGCTGCAGCTCGGCGTAGAGGCGATCGGCCCCGACGTCGTCGAGGTAGCGCAGCGGGCCGCCACGGAAGGGCGGGAAGCCGAAGCCATAGATGGCGCCGATGTCGCCGTCGCGCGGGGTGCGGACCACGCCATCGGCCACGGCGCTCGCCGCTTCGTTCAGCATCGCATAGGTCAGGCGCTGCACGATTTCGGCGCTGGGAATGCCGCCGTTGGGCTGCACACCGAGCAGCGGATAGATCGACGCATCGACGCCACCCTTTTTCCCGTTGCTGTAGGTGTAAAAGCCCTTCCCCGCTTTGCGGCCGAGGCGGCCGTCCTTGACGAGCGCCGCGAGGGCCGGAGGGGGAGTCATCCGCTCCCCGAAAGCCGCCTGCAAGACCTGGCAGGCATGCTGCGCAACGTCGATCCCTACCTCGTCGAGCAGCGTGATCGGCCCGACCGGGAACCCGAACTGCACCATCGCCGCATCGATCTCCTCGGCGCGGACGCCGGACAGCAAAAGGTGCGCCGCCTCGCTCATGTACGGCCCAAGGATGCGGTTCACCCAGAACCCCGGCGCATCCCTCACCACGATCACCGTCTTGCCGAGCCGGCGGCCGAAGCCGACGGCGGTGCTGACGGTCTGCGGCGCCGTGACCGGGGTCGGAATCACCTCGAGCAGCGGCATACGGGCCACGGGGGAGAAGAAGTGCATCCCGATCACCTGTTCGGGCCGCCGCGACGCCTCGGCGATCCGGGCGATCGGGATGGTCGACGTGTTGGAGGCGAAAACCGAGCTGGCCGGCAGCACCTCCTCGCACTCGCGCAGCACCTGCTGTTTGACCGTGAGCTCCTCGAACACCGCTTCGATCACGAGCTCGGCACTGCCGAAACCGGTGTAGTGGTCGCTGCCGGAGAGAAAGGCAATGAGCCGCGCGTGCTCGAACCTGGTGATGCGCCGTCGCGTGAGCCGGTCGTTGACGATGTCGCGGGCGGCGACCAGCCCTTTGGCCACACGCGCCAGGTCGGCGTCCTTGAGCCGCACATCGATCTCCACCTGCACGACGGTCGTCCCCGCGATGCCGGCGCCCATGAACCCCGACCCGACGACCGCGAGCCGGTTGACCCTGGCGGGCGGCGGAGCCCCGGGGACGCCCATGTCCTTCTTCAGCTCCCGGGTCGCGAAGAAGATCTGCACCAGCTTGCGCGACACATCGGTCAGCGCGAGCTGCCCGAACAGCTGCGCCTCGCGCTTCAGCCCTTCCTTCATCCCGTGGCTCAGCCCGTGGCGCACCGCTTCGAGGGCCGCCAGCGGCGCGGGATAGTTGCCCTTGGTCTGCGCCAGCACCTGTTTGCGCGCGAGGCGGAACACCAGCAGCCGTCCCAGCGGATTGCCGTCGAGCAACGCCCCCAGGATCCCGCCACTGCTGCGCCTGCGGAACGGCGCCTGGGCGAGCCGACGGGCGGCGGCAAGCGCGACGTCCTGCAGGATCGCCGGCGGCACCAGCTCGTCGACAATGCCCAGACGGAACGCTTTGGCGGCGCGCTCGCTCTTGCCCGCGAGGATCATGTCGAGCGCGGCGCGCGCTCCGATGAGCCGCGGCAGACGCTGACACCCACCGGCGCCCGGCAGGATGCCAAGCTGGATTTCGGGGAGACCGATTTGCGTCTTGGGGTGATCGGTGGCGACGCGATAGCGGCAGGCGAGGGCGAACTCGAGCCCGCCGCCCAGACAGGCGCCGTGAATCGCGGCGACGGTCGGCTTCGTAAATGCCGCGACGCGGTCGAGCAGCGCTTGTCCTTCGCGCGACAGCTGCTCCGCGTCGGCGGTGCTCGTCAGGCGGACAAATTCCTCGATGTCGGCGCCGGCGATGAAGTTGTCGGGCTTCCCGGAAAAGAAGACAACCGCCTTCACTGCTGCCTCGCGCTCGAGCTCCGCCAGCAGCTCGTACAGCTCCTCCTTTACGCCGCGCGAGATGACGTTGACCGGCACGCCCGGCGTGTCGAGCGTGACGATGGCGACGCCGTCCTTCGGTTCCCACCGGAAGTAGGGCATCAGCGCCGCTCCAGTACGACGGCCGAGGCCATGCCGCCCTGCGCGCACACGGAGATGAGCCCGAACTGCACGTCGCGCCGCTTCATTTCATTCGCGAGGGTGGTGACGAGCCGGCCGCCGGTGGCGCCGAAGGGGTGGCCGATCGCGATCGAGCTCCCCATGACGTTGATGATGTCTTCGTTGATCTCCCACCCCTTCGCGGCGAAGCCCTGGAGATTCGACAGAACCTGCGAGGCGAACGCCTCGTGCATTTCGATCAACCCGAGGTCCTTCCACTGGATGCCGGCCCGCTCGAGCGCGATGGGGACCGCCCAGACCGGCCCCTGCAACAGCTGCCACCCGGGATCGACCGCCGCGACGGAGTAGGACCGCACGAACGCGAGCGGCTCATACCCCAGAGCACGGGCGACCTCTTCCGCCATGAGCAGCACGGCGGACGCTCCATCGGTGAGCGGCGAGGAGTTGCCGGCGGTGACCGTGCCGTAGCGCCGGTCGAACACCGGCCGCAGCTTCGCCATCTGCTCGAGCGACGTGTCGGTGCGGATGCCGTTGTCGGCCGAGACGACCGCTGCGCCGGCGCGCTCCGGAAACCAGGGAGCGATCTCGGCCGTCAACCGGCCGTCGGCGGTACCCGCGGCGGCACGCTGATGGCTGCGCAACGCCCAGCGGTCCTGTTCCTCACGTGAGATGTGGTTCTCCTTCGCCATCTTCTCCGCCGACTGACCCATCGACTCGCCGGTCGACGGCTCGGCGATGGCGGGAGAGACGGGGATCAAGTCGCGCGGCCGGATGCGGGCGAAGGTGGCGATCCGGCTCCCCAGCGTCTTGGCTTTGCTGGCGGTGACGAGAATGTCGGAGAGACGGCGCGAGGCGAGGATCGGGATGTCGGAGAGCGATTCCACGCCGCCCGCCAGAATGACGTCGGCGTGCCCGAACGCGATCTGATCGTGCGCGGCGGTGACGGCCTGGTTGGACGACGCGCAGGCCCGGTTCACCGTGTAGGCCGGAATCTCCTTGGGGAACTGCGGCAGCAGGCTGACCTCGCGCGCCACGTTGGGGACGAGAGGCGAGGCGACCACCTGCCCGAAGATGACCTCGTTGACGGCGTGAGGATTGAGGTTGGTGCGCTCGAGCAGCTCGCGCGCGGCGTGGCGTGCGAGATCGACGGCGCGGACATACTTCAGGTCCGTCCCTGCCTTGCAGAACGGCGTCCGGCAGCCTGCCACGATGGCGACGCGCCGGCCCGTGGAATTCGTCATGCGCTCCCTGACCTCCGGATTCCCGCGCGGGAAACCTACAACCTCCCGGCGTGGGTGGGGAATCGGCGCGCAGCCCGCGCGTTCCGATTACATTTTCGGCCCACCCCCGAGGGTGGCGGCCGCGAGACCGTGACCCGGAACACGCACCGACGGGTCGTCCGTCGAGGCTCGGAGGGGAGTTGGAGCGCATCGCTGCGCTGGAATCGATGCAGGCGCAGCCCGTGGACCTCCTGGTTATCGGTGGGGGGATCACGGGCGCGGGCATCGCGCGGGACGCCGCGTTACGCGGATTGCGCACCGCGGTGGTGGACGCGCACGACTTCGGCTCCGGCACGAGCTCGCGCAGCTCGCGCCTGATCCACGGCGGCCTGCGCTATCTCGAGCACCTCGAGCTGGGACTGGTGCTCGAGGCCAGCCGCGAGCGGCGCGTGCTGCTGCAGACGGCTCCTCATCTCGTCCGACCCACCCGGTTCCTGTTCCCGATCTATCGCGGCGGTCGCGTGTCGCCGATGAAGCTGCGCGCCGGCATGTGGCTGTACGACCTGCTCGCAGGCTTCCGCAACACGCACCTGCATCGCTGGCTCTCCCCCCAGCGCACGCTCGACGCCGAGCCCGGCCTGCGGGACCGCGACCTCCGTGGCGCGGCACTGTATTGGGACGCGCAGACCGACGACGTCCGTCTCGTCCTCGCCACGCTGCGCGGCGCCAGTATGGCCGGCGCGTTGGTCGCCAACTATGCCGCGGTCACGAGCCTCGTGCGGGCAGAGGGAAAGATCATCGGCGCCGTCATCAAAGACGCCCTCTCCGGCGAGGAGCGTCTGATCCGCGCCCTCACCATCGTCAACGCAACCGGCCCCTGGGTCGATCGCATCCGGCACCTCGACGCACCCAACGTGCCGCCGCTGATCCGCGCGTCGAAGGGCGCCCATGCCATCGTGCGCCGTGATCGTTTAGGGCTGCACGACGCCGTCACGATCGCGTCGCCGATCGACGGCCGCGTGATGTTCGTGCTGCCCTGGAACGATCTCGCCTACATCGGCACGACCGAAACCGAGGAGAACGTCGAGCCCGAAGCCGTGCGGGCGACGGGGGAAGACGTCATTTACCTGCTGCGCTCCGCCAACGCCGTGTTCCCGCGCGCGCGCCTCTCCCCCAGCGACGTGATCGCCACCTGGGCCGGGCTGCGGCCGCTGCTCGCCGCCGACCGCGACGTCCCGGCGGGACGGGTGTCGCGCGAGCATCGCATCGAAGAGAGTCCGAGCGGGCTGATCACGATCGCCGGCGGCAAGCTCACGACCTACCGCGTGATGGGGCGGGACGTCGTCGATCTGGTGGTGCAGCGGCTGCGCCAAATCGACGGCCGCCAGCCGCCGCCGCGCGCCGCCACCGATACGTTGCCGCTGCCGGGAGGCGAGATCGCGGCGCTCGACGTCATGATGCAGTCAGTGCGCATGAAGGAGCTCTCCCCGGTCACCGCGCGGCACCTGGTGGACAGCTACGGCACCGAGTCGGCCGCGATCCTGAACCTCGTGACCAAGAACAAGGTGCTGGGCGGCCCGCTCGTGGCGGGGCGGGCGGAGATCCGCGCCGAAGTCGTCTACGCCGTGGAGCGCGAAATGGCGGTGCGGCTCACCGACGTCCTGATGCGGCGGCTGCACCTCTTCTACGAGGACCCGCAGCACGGGGCGGGCGTCGCCGCGAACGTGGCGCGCAAGATGGCCGAGCTCCTGGGGTGGGACTCGACGCGCGAGGACGATGAGATCGGCGCGTATCTGGAAGAGGTACGCAAGTCGCGCGAGTTCCTGCGCGAGGTGGGGCGCGCGAGTCAGGCGGTCAGCTAGCGCAAGAACAGCCGCTCCATGCGGCGCACCACTGCCGGTTTGCCGCAGATGATGCCGTACAGCGGCGGGTCCTGCGACCGCGATTGATAGCCGAGCACGTAGCGTCCCCCCGCCTCCTCGATCAGTACCTGCGTGGCCGCGATGTCCCACAGCTTCACCCCGTAGTCCACGACCGCCCCGACCAGCCCCTCGGCGGCAAAGCAATGGGCGATGCAGTCGACGTAGCCGCGGACCGTGGGGTGCTCGCGCATCAAGCGGTCGAAGGCCGCGCCGGCACGGCACTGCACGAAGCGATGCCGGTCCCCCGCCGACACGACTTCCTTGGCGATGGCGCGCACCGCCACATCGCGGACGTGCAGCCGCCGCCCGTCGCACCAGCTCCCCAGACCCACGGCGGCGCTGTAGCGGCGCCCCAGGGCGGGAAGGTCGATCACGCCGACGAGCGGCGTCCCTTCGTGGTGCAGCGCGATGATGGTTCCGTAGAACGGAATGCCGTGGGTGAGGCTCGTCGTGCCGTCGATGGGATCGAGAATCCACTGCAGCGGCGCCTGACTGCGAGCGGGTGGGAGCTCCTCGCCCAGGATGCCGTGATCGGGGAACGCGCGGGCGATCGCATGGCGCAGCGCGCGCTCCACAGCGAGGTCGACGTCGGTTACGAAGCTGGCGTCGGCCTTGAGGCGCGCCCGGAATCCCCGGGCGACACGGTCGTGCACGACGCGCCGCGCCAGCCGGGAAAAGCGCAACGCCGCCCGGTAGTAGCGGCGCCGTTCGGCGAGCGGGATTACGGCAGGTACTCCGTGGGAATCGGGTTGCCGGCGCGCTCGTCGTCCCACTGCGCCGCGGCGATCCACCAGCGCGCCCCGTCCCAGAACAGCTCGATGCTGTTGATGCCCCGGCCGAACACCGGCCCGTCGGCCCGCTGGCGCATTTCATAGGTGCTGAACACGTGCACGACGTTGCCGAAGCGCTCGGTGGTGCGATGGATCTCGGTCTCGAAGAATCCGCGCCGCACGAGAGCGGCGTCGGAGCGGTCGACGAACATCTGGTGCGTCACGACATCGGCCTGCACATGTCCCGCGCTGTCGGCCGACAGCGACACGAAGTGGACTTCGGGGATGTAGAGCGTGCGGTCGCGTGCCCACTGCCGCGGCTGACCGGCGGGTCCGGAGATCACGTCGTAGAACGCGTGCAGCATGCCGTCGATCGTGGCCACGTCTTCGGAGCGCGGCGCGATCGCCGCGACGTCGACGTGGCGGGGCGCGGGGCGCTGCGCGGCAAGGATCCCGCAACCACCGATCAGCGCTGCGCAGAGGAGCGGATGGACGCGACGCGGCATGAGGCCTTCCCGTATGAGAGCTGAGAAAGTGCGGCCGGCGCGCAGCGGCGCACAAGCCCGCGGAGTTTCAGGTTTTGTGTGTGATCTGCGACACACGCCCCGCACGACGGCGATGCGGGCCGGAACCTCAAGGGGGGGACGGGGGTCCACGGGTTGGGTGCAAGTGGCATCCAGCATCAGCAAGGAGGAGATCATGAAGAGCCTGCGACATACGCTCTCTTTGGCGGGCCTCCTGCTCGCGTGCATCAGCCTTCCCGCGCACGCGCAGCGGGCGCATATCGGTCCGCATTTTGGGTACAACTTCGACATGGACCGTGCGGCGATCGGCGGGCAGATGCTGTTGCCGCTGAGCGAGAACGTCGAGTTGTATCCATCGTTCGATTATTACCTGGTGAACTCGGGGAACCAGTTTGGTTTGAGCGGCGACCTGAAGTTCCGCATGCCGACGGGGTATGGCTCGGCGTTCTACCTCGGAGGCGGTCTCAATTACCAGAATGCTTCGTCCGGCGGTGTGTCGAACAACGACACCGGATGGGACATGCTGTTCGGGTTCGAGTCGCGCCGCGGCCTGGCACATCCGTACATTGAAGGCCGCGTGCTGGGACACAGCAACACGTCGTTCCAGATCGGGGCCGGGCTGAACTTCACGATCTTCTAAGAAAGAAGGTTGTGGAGGAAGGTGGAGGATGGTGGAGGTTGTTCGTGTCGACCTCCACCATCCTTTATCTCGTCAGAATACGATCTGCACCCCCGTCGTCAGCACCCGGTCGGTCTTCTTGAACCCCGGCTCGGGCACATTCTGAAAACGAAGCAGATAGGCGGCCTTCAGCGAGATCCGCTTCGACAACGGAGCCGTCAGGGAGGTTTCGGAGTTCACCCGCCGGTCGTCCGTGTGCTGGAAATTCACGAGCAGCTCGGCCGTCTCCTGCAGCGTGGCCGCATCGGTCAGGTTGTGCTTGTAGAGCAGCGCACTGCGACCGGCGCTGAACGAGTTCTCCAACAGTGCCGTGTTGCGTTCCTGAATGAACGAGGTCCCGACTTCTCCGGAGAGCGCGTCGTGCGGCCGGCTGAGGATCTTGGCGGTGAGTCCGAATCCCTCGTCGAAACGCCGCGCGATGCCCGCGAAGGGGTTCCGGTAGTAGCCGGCGAGCCCGTAGGCACCGAAGCGAGCCGAGAGGGCCCGGTCGACCCGGAGATCGGTCGAGTATTGCGCGGCCGTCTCCGACCCATGCGATCTCCCCTCGATGACGATCACCTCGTGGGCGAGCGTCCACGGGCCCGAGACGTAGCTCAGGTGCTCGCCGGCGTTGAGGGTCGTGACGTCGGTGTTTCCTGAGGCGTTCACGAAGCCGAGGTCGAAGGCGAGTCGAAAGGAATCTTTCGGGGCCTGAGCGGATGCGGGTACGGCGACCAGCAGGAAGAGGGACGGAAGCCAGCGCATGACCTTACCTCGATCGTGAAGGAACGGGTGGTCGGTCAGCGCCACCCCCGCAGCGAGCGCACATAGTCGTGCAGTACCAGGAACTTCTCGAACACCACCACACCCTTGCGCTTGCGGCCGAATTCGCCGAACAGCTCGCGCAGCCGGCCGCGCCGGGCGACGTAGAAGCGGAACGTTTCGGCGAAGTCTTCCTGGGGATGCGTGCCGGCATAGCGGCTGACGTAGTCCACCAGTGTGGTCGCGACGCGGCGGCGCTCGAAGTCGACCCAGTGCTCGTCGGCTACGCGGTAGGCCCGCCGCACTTCGCCGAAGGCGCGGCGGAAGCGTCCCGTCCGGGTCCACGACCAGTTGTGATACAGGAACGAATGGCCCAGCTCGTGGAGGATCAGGCCGGTGAGCGTGTTCCAGGAGATCTCGTCGCGGCGCCGCTTGCTCGTAACGTAACGGCGATCGATCTCGATCACCTTGGGGCCGTACGGGGACACGCCGGACACGCCGGGCCGCAGCAGCACGCGGTAGTCCCAGTCCTTGATGCGCGACACGATGAGCAGGCGCCGCACGCGGCGCAGCGCGCGCTCGATGAGGTCGCGGCCGGTGGCGTCCTCCCCGCACCAGGGGCAGGTGTCCATCCAGTCGTCGACGCCCTTGTCGCAATGCGGGCAGATGTTCTGGAAGTGGGTGTAGCGCCAGATCTGTTCCCGCCCGCACCAGGGACACCACTGCATGGGGTACATCACACCTCCGCCGCACCCCCAATCGCAGCGGGCGTGATACTTGAACCCCTTCGGCGCCTTGAGCGGCTCGAGCGAGGACTGCCGGTCGTGGATGTTCCGGCCGCACCAGGGGCAGAACGAAAACGTGTCCGACACCATCCACCGGCAGTACGCACACTCGGCGCCGGTCTCGCGCTGCGCGTCACCCCACACGAGGGCCTTGGCGCAGTTCGGACAGTACGCCCAGAACCGCTCCAGCTCGGCGCGGCAGCGGGTGCAGCGCAGCTCGGGGTGCGGCGTCTGCCGGCGGCTCACTTCTTCACCCGTTTCATGTCCCGAGCCACGGTCCTGAGCGCCACGAGAATCACGCACCCTCCCACCACGCC
>CAZXKN010000022.1:0-10940 GCA_964641815.1 uncultured Gemmatimonadaceae bacterium
GATGAACGTCGTGTGGGTGTTGGTGTTGAACGCCCGCTCTTCGGGCAGCCCCCCGGTCGTCCAGTACTGCCACCAGTTGACGTTCCACTGGAACCGCTGATAGAACGCGCGGCGGTGGCGGTCGAAGTAGCCGGCCCACGTGCTCCAGGCGACCTGATCGGCTCGCTGCAAGTATCCGAGATCGTTGATCTCGAAGCCCGGCGAGCGGCGCTCGACGTTCGACTGGAACAGGACGTGGGCGCCGCCCACCTTGCCGAACTGCAGCATCTCGTCGTCGCCGGTGAGCGAGGTGCGCGTCGAATCGAAGCCGAGGTGGGCATCGGGTCGCTGGTAGTAGTGCGTGGCGTCCTGCTGCGTCGCCGCGATCGCCTGGGCGCTGCCGGCCACCCGGCTGCCATCGACCGAGCCCGACAGCTCGTAGATGCCGCCGGGGAAGCGGTGGCGGAAGTCCACCCCGCCGACCGTGGCGCTCGAGTGCAAGTAGGGGTTGGTCCAGGAATCGCTCTCGCGATTCACCGCGGTGACGATGCCGCCGATGCTGCTCTCGCCGCCGCGCAGATCCTGGCGCAGCCGCAGCACGCCGTAGTTGGTCAGCGGCTCGATCGTCACGCCGCCGACTCCCGTCTCATGCGCGGTCACGGCATCGATGGCCCCGATCGCCAGGCCGCCCGGCAGGCGGCCGGTGAGCTTGGCGGCGCCAAGGATCGTCGTGAACGCTGAGGACGTGGTATCCGAATAGACGCCCGCGAGCTCGGGCGCGCGCCCGATGCGCCGCGAATAGACGAGCCCCTCCCCGGTGCTGCAATCGTTCACCGCGGTGCAGTTGACGTTGAACTGGAACGTCCCCGCGCCCTGTACGAAGAACGGGCGCTGCTCGCGGAAGAACGTCTCGAACGCCGACAGGTTGAGCACGCCGGGATCGGCCTCGACCTGGCCGAAGTCGGGATTGACGGTGGCGTCGAGCTTCAGATTCGGCGCGACGCGGTACTTCAGGTCGCCGCCGATGGTGAAGTCCTGCTGGCGCCCGATGCCTGACGCGGTGAATTGCGACACGTTCTTGGTGACGAGGTACGGCGCGGCTTCGAGCCGGCGCGGCTCCTCGAGGCCGTCCAGCCCGTCGATTTCCCCGAACTGCGACACGAACCCCGCCTGCGACTGGCGAAACAGCGGCCAGCTCACCCGCTGGGAGTAGCGGTAGATGTCGCGATCCACCGTGAACCCGAAGGTGTGGCTGCGCTGGCGGCCGTAGGGCAGCTGCGACAGCGGGATGCGGAACTCCGCCGTCCAGCCGAGCGAATCCACCCGCGTGGCCACGTCCCACACCGCGTCCCAGGCGAAGTCCTCGTTGCCGTCGTTGAAGATCTGCGCGTCGAGCTTCACGCCCGACGGGTTCACGCCGAACTCGAAGCCGGTGCGGCGGTCGTGATAGGAGTCGAGAAACAGCCAGATCATGTCGGACGGCGTGAAGTAATCGCGCCGGGCGAGGACCGTGATGATGCTGTCGGGGTGCGGATCCAGAGCGCGCACGAAGACGTACAGATTGGCCGCGTCATACGCGACCTTCGCCTCCGTCGGCAGCTTCGGCGGTCCTCCCTCGCTGGGCCGCCACTCCTGAAAGCCCGTAATCGGGACCGCCTGTTTCCACACGGCGTCGTCGTCGCGCCCGTCGATGACGGGCGGCCGATCGGCGCGTGCTGCCGTCACCCCTTTCGGCAGGGCCGGGGCGGGGGTCGGCGGGTCAGGCGCTTGAACGGCAAACGTGACGGCTGCAAGGAACGGCACGACCAAGAGCATAGACCTTCCGCGAGGGTTCCCAAGTAGGACAACGGAAACCCGCAGATGGTTGTGTCACGACCTTGCGATTATTTGCTGCGGCCCGGCCACACGCCGCCAGAACGCCCCGCACCACGTTCCGTGGCCCACTTCGTGCGGTCTCCAGCCGTGCCACTCGTCGAATCCCGACATATCTTGCCCCGCCTCTCCAACCTGGTCCGGGAGGTTGCGGTGATGCGCCCGTTTTCCCTTGGCGTGACCACCCTGGTGCACGGGTTCTACGCCATGGTGTGGTTGGCTCTGGTCTTCGATGTTGCATCACCCACGTTCAATCTGTCCATGCCGCAATGGGGTCCCACCCAGGCCGTGGTGTGGATCGCGCTGCTGTTTACGGCCTCGGCCGCCCTCGGCGTCGTGGCGCACACGATTTCACGCAGTGTGTTTCATGGCCCCAAGGAACGCTGGGAAATGAAAGTGCTCGTGAGTCCCACGGTGCAGCATCGCTTCGCCGACCTGGGGGACCTGCAGACGTTCCCCGGTGGCCCGAGCTACGCCGAGGTGCTCAAGGCCGAGGGCGCCGACCGGTTGCGCAAGTCGGGCGCGTTCCTGCAGGCGCTCGAATGGGAGCTGCTGGCGCGCGCACCCGCCGTATGGGACGCGGTCCAGTCGCGCCGCGACCAGTATCGGCTGGCGCGCGGCTTCATCCTGATTACCGCCGCCTTCGCTCCCATCCTCCCGCTGTGGGACCCGGTGCGGGCCCTCGACAGTCAGGGCGCGATCGGCCCGTTCCCGCTGATCCGCACGCAGCTCTTCCTGCTCAGCGTGTTGGCGGCCGCCGTGTGTTTCGCTGCGTTCCGGGAGCGGACGTTCCGCTATGCGGCGGCGATGCTGCTCGCGTATGCCACGGTGGAAGGAGAGCGTAAGAAAGGGAGATCGTGAAGATGCGCACCGTCGCCCGCGGGTTCACGTACGTCGAGCTGATCATCGTCATGGCGATCATCGGCCTGCTCGCCACGATCGTCATCCCGAAGCTCGCTTCCACCCGCAACAGGGCGCTGATCGCGGCGATGGAGTCCGACCTGCGCAACCTGGTGACCCTGCAGGAGTCCTGGAAACTCGACAGCGGCAGCTATACCACGAGCATCCCGGCGTCGCTGTGGAGTCCGTCCACCGGAGTGACGGGACCGACGATCACCCTCACCGGCGACGGGTGGACCGCGACCGTCGGCCACGTGTCGACGACCCGCAGCTGCGCCGTCTTCATGGGGTCGACGTCCGTGCCGCCGGCGACCAAGGAGGGCGTGCCCGCCTGTACACCTTGAACAGCCGAGGAGAAGCCATGCGTCGTGTCCAGCTCGTCTTTGCCCTCACGGCGGTCATAGCCGCTCACGCCTCCGCTCAAGTCTCGGGCGCGAGCGCCGCCGCCGCTCGTCGCGCACGCTCCCTCCTCAGCCAGATGACGCTCGAAGAAAAAATCGGCCAGCTCTACCTGTCCGCGGGCCCTGGGCTCGGGGGCTTCGTCGCCGCGGCTGCGGATTCGGACATCATGCACGGGCGGGTCGGCGCCATTCTGTGGCTCGCGAACCCGCAAGAGATGAACCGGTTGCAGCACCTGGCCGTCGAGAAGAGCCGGCTGCACATCCCACTGCTCTTCGGGCTCGACGTGATCCATGGCTACCGCACGCTGTTTCCGATTCCCCTGGGCATGGCGTCGTCGTGGGATCCCGCCGTCGAAGAGCAGGCGCAGGCGTTCGCGGCGAGCGAGGCGAAGAGCGCCGGCATCCGCTGGACGTTTACGCCAATGGTCGACATCGCGCGCGACGCCCGTTGGGGCCGCATCCAGGAGGGCGCCGGCGAAGACCCCTACCTCGGCGCGGCGATGGCGCGGGCGCAGGTGCGCGGATTCCAGGGCGCCACGCTGGGCCCTGCGAGCGTCGTCGCGTGCGTCAAACACTTTGCGGGGTACGGCGCCGCCGAGGGCGGTCGCGACTACGATGCCTCCTACGTTCCCGAAGAGCTGATGGAGAACGTCTACCTGGTCCCGTTCCACGCGGCCGTGCAGCAGGGCGTGGGCAGTGTCATGTCCGCGTACATGGATCTGAATGACGTGCCCGCGAGCGGCAATCACTGGCTGCTGACCGACGTGCTGCGTCGCGAGTGGGGGTTCCGTGGATTCGTCACGTCCGACGCGATGGCCATCGCGAGCCTCATCGTGCACGGCTTCGCGGCCGATTCCACGGACGCGGCTTACAAGGGCATCACCGCGGGCGCCGGCATGGACATGGCCACGCGGACGCTCCGCGATCATCTGGCGGCGCTGGTCGCGAGCGGCAGGGTCTCGCGCGCGCAAATCGACTCGGCGGTGCTCCCGATCCTCACGGTCAAGCTGCAGATCGGGCTGTTCGAGCATCCGTACGTGAACGAATCCGCCATCATCAACGATGTCTCGCCCGAAGGTCGGGCGCTCGACCGGAGGCTCGGCAGCCGGTCGATGGTGCTCTTGAAGAACGACCATCACGCGTTGCCGTTGTCCAGCACGGTCAAGAACGTCGCGGTCATCGGCGGCCTTGCCGACTCGCCCGCGGACATGACGGGAGGTCCCACGCCGGCCGGCGTTTTCAGACAGGGGACCGACGCTCCGGCGGTCACGGTCCTCGCTGCCTTGAAGGATCGGTTGGGCCCGCAGGCGCGGATCTCCTATGTGCCGGGGCCGGCGATGTCGAAGACGTTTCCTTCATTCTTTGACGCGTTTCTTGGGCATGCGCCCACGCCGCCGCCGAGCGCGGCGGAGGTCGCCGATTGGATCGCCAAGGCCAAGGCCGCCGCGGATTCGGCCGACCTGGTCATCGCCGTGCTCGGCGAGCCCGCCTTCATGAGCGGCGAGGGGGCGTCGCGGGGGACGCTCGATCTCCCGGGCATTCAGCAGCAGATGGTCGAGGCCGCCGCGGCGGCGGGCAAGCCGCTCGTGGTCGTGCTCGAGAACGGCCGGCCGCTCGAGATCAACTGGGTGGCGGAGCACGCCGCGGCGATCCTCGAGGCGTGGTTCCCCGGAGTGGAAGGGGGCAACGCGATCGCCGATGTGCTGTTCGGGGACGTGAATCCGGGCGGGAAGCTGCCCGTGAGCTGGCCGCGCGCCGCGGGGCAGGAGCCGCTGTACTACAATCACAACCTCACGCAGATGCCGGAAACGGATCCGCAGTTCACGTCGCGGTACTGGGACGTGTCCAGCAAACCGCTCTATCCGTTCGGGTACGGGCTCAGCTACACCACGTTCCGCTTCGACAGCCTCCACCTCGCGAAGACCAAAATGAAAGCGGGGGACAGCGTGGCGGTGCGCGTGAACGTCACCAACACCGGTTCTGTGGCAGGCGACGCGGTGGCGCAGCTCTACATCCATCAGCGTTCCGGCTCAGCGTCCCGCCCGGTGCGCCAGCTCGAGGGGTTTCGCCGCGTGACGCTGAAACCGGGCGAGACGCAGACGCTGCGTTTTTCTCTGGGCAGGAACGAATTGCAGTTCTATAGCCCGCAAACGAAGCGCTGGGTGGTGGAGCCCAGCGCCGTCGACGTGTGGGTGGGGGAGTCGTCCACCGCCGATCTGCACGCGGAGCTGACCATACAATAGGCCTGTCCGTGTTGCCTCTGGTCCTGGTCCTCGCACAGGCCCCGATCGAGCTGCAGTCGGGGATGGTGATCACGCGCTCCGTCCGTGTCGTGCCGCGCGTCTACCAGCTGACCGCACCGATCACCGTGAAAGGCGACGGTGTCAGCGTCGATTTCGATGGTGCGACGTTGCAGCGCATCCCTCCTGAGGCCGACCCCGACCAGGCCCGTGACACCGCGATCATCGTCCTGGGCGGCACGAACGTCCGGATCCAGGGCGCCCGGGTGCGCGGCTACAAGGTCGGCATTCTGGCGCGCGGCACCCACGGCCTCACCCTCGTCGACAATGACCTGAGCTACAACTGGAAGCCGCGGCTCTACTCGCTGGTGGAGCACGAGAGTCTCGTTGATTGGCTGACGTTTCACCACAACGAGCACGACGAATGGCTGCGCTACGGCGCCGCGATCTACCTGGCGGACGTGACCGGGGGAGCGGTGCGCGGCAATACGGTGCACCAGGGCATGAACGCACTGCTCGTCGTGCGCACTGTCGGCCTCGCGATTCGCGACAACGACTTCTCGTTCAATTCGGGCCTCGGCGTCGGACTGTATCGATCGTCCGACGACTCGATCCTCCACAACCGCATCGACTACGACGTGCGCGGCTACAGCCACGGCTGGTACACGCGCGGCCAGGACTCGGCGGACTTGCTGATCTACGAGCAGAGCGGCCGCAACATCGTCGCCGATAACTCGCTCACGCATGGCGGCGACGGCGTGTTTCTGTGGGCGGGGCAGACGACGATGGATTCGGGAACCGGCGGCGCGAACGACAACCTCATCTACGGCAACGACGTCAGCTATGCCACGGCGAACGGCGTCGAGGCGACGTTCAGTCGCAATGACATTGTCAACAACCGCGCCTGGGGGAGCGAATACGGCGTGTGGGGCGGGTTCAGTTTCAGCTCGCACATCGCCGGCAACGACTTCCGCGGCAACCGCACCGGCATCGCGATCGAGCACGGGCAGGACAACTTCATCGAGGGAAATCGCTTCGCGCACGACTCGACGGCGATCCGGTTGTGGGCCGATTCGATCGAGCCGTCGGACTGGGGCTATCCCAAGCATCACGATACGCGGAGCCGCGACTACCGGGTGTCCTCCAACCGGTTCGTCGGGAACCGTGTCGCGCTGCGCGTGCGGCAGACGTCGCGGCTCGCCTTCACGACCAACCAATCGCTGGACGTCGACTCGCTCGCGGTGGTGCGGGATACCACGGCGTTCGACATCAGGGACAATGTGACAACGCGCGACACATCGCTGCCGACGGCCGAGCTGCCGTCCGGTCTGCCGGCGCTGTCCGGTTACCCCGTGTCGACCCTGTCGCGGCGCGACCGGTCCGCCATCATAGTAGATGAATGGGGCCCCTACGATTGGCGCAGTCCGAAACTGTGGCCCGTGGCAGGCGACTCGACACGCGCGGTGCCGTTGCGGCTTGCGGTCCTCGGTCCGGCGGGACGCTGGCGTGTGCTGACCCGACGCGGCGTTGCCGCGCTGTCACGAACAAGCGGCCGAGTCGGCGACACGCTCGTCGTCACGCCGGCGCGCGATTCGCCGGGCGACTGGAGCGTCACGCTCGAGTATCGCGGTACCAGGACCACGTCTCCGCGGGGAGTCGAGCGCGCCGCGGGGCAGCCCTATCGATTCTCTTACGGCCGATTCGAGCCGCCGATCGAGTGGCGCATGCACCTCTTCACCTGGAGCGACAGCGCCAACCGGTTCGCGCAACCGATCGATTCGGCGCTTGCGCAGCGGCTCGATTTCATGTGGTACCGGCCGCCGCGGACCATGGCCCACCTCCCGCAGGAGCACTGGTCGCTCGAGGCCACTGGCTCCGTCGATCTCCCGCCCGGGTCCTACCGGCTGCGCGCCATCAGCGACGATGCAGTGCGTGTCTGGGTCGACGACACACTGAAGGTCGATGCCTGGACGCCGCACGAGTCGCAGGTCGATGAGGTCCCGATCGCCGCGGGGCGGCACACGCTGCGTGTCCAGTACTACCAGAGTGACGGTTGGGTGGAGCTGCGGATCGGAGTCATCCGCGAAGGCGCGTAAGACGGCACAGGCCCGGACTTGTTAACACGAGCATTGCTCAGGAACTTCGCGGGCGGCTCGCAGTACTACCTCACCTCGTGAGGGCTCCCTCAGCTCGCCGGTCTCGCCTCGCCATCGTCTGCGCCGCTGCCGGCGCCGTCGCCTGTAACAGCTCGGACGCGACGGCTCCGCACACGTTCACCTTCACCCGTAACCCCTGCCTGCCCAGCGACACCGTGCAGCTCGCCGTCGCTACGACGTTGCGGCTCGACTGCAGCAACGGCGGCACGACGGTCACCTTCGCGGGTGGCGGTGCGAGCTATCTCATCGTTCCCGAGTTCGCTACCGACCAGGCGCCGTTCCAGCTGGTGGACTACAGTGTCGCGAGCGGAACGCTGGCACCGGCCGCCGCGGCCAGCCGGATGCGGGCGGTGGCCCAGCTGCAAGCGCTCCGGGCTCGGCCACTGACGGCACAGCGCAATGCCGATCGCTATTTGCGCGAGCAGGGGAGGGAGTTGGCGCGGTCTGGCACGTTGCGCACGCCCGTCGTGCGGCTTCCGAGTCTCGTGAGCAGCGCAGCGCCGGACACGATCCGCAGTTTCCAGGTGCTCTCGAGCTTCACGTCCTCCACGTGGGCGACGGTGACCGCGCGTCTCGCGTACAGCGGTACCAACCTGCTGCTCTACCTCGACACGCTGGCGCCGGCCGGATTCACCCCGGCGCAGCTCCAGACCTTCGGGACGTACTTCGACCAGACGCTCTGGTCCATCGATACCACCGCATTCGGCTCGCCATCGGACATCGACCAGAACGGCCGCGTCATCATGCTGATGTCCAAGGTGGTGAACGCCGACACGCCTGCGGCGACCTGTTCGACGCAAGGGTTCGTCGCGGGATTCTTCGATCCCGAAGACTTCTCCGGTTCGTCCGACCCGCACTCGAATCAGGGCGAGATCTTCTACTCGATCGTGCCGGACCCGAACGGCGTGTCGAGCTGCGCGCACACCGTGGATGAAGTGGGCTTCGACGTCCCGGCCGTGTTCCTGCACGAGCTGCAGCACCTGATCAGCTACTCGCAGCACGTCGTGGTCGGCGGCGGGCAACCCGAGGCGAGCTGGCTGGACGAGGGGATGAGCATCGCGGCGGAGGAGCTGGGCTCGCTCTACTACGAGTCGCGCTGTCCGCCGCCGTCGTGCCGCACCGATCCGGCGCAGCTGTTCCCGGACTCGGCGCAAGGATTCGTGCAGAGTTTCCTGTTCGACTCCTATCAGTTCGGGCTGCTCCCCGACACGGCGAGCATCACGCTCGAATCGGATGACCAGCCGGGCGACGCGTGGCGCGGGGGCGCGTGGCTCCTGGTGCGCTGGCTCGTCGATCAGGGAGGGGCCGGGATGTACCGGCAGCTCGAGCTCGGTCCGGCGGGCGGCGTGGCGGACATCGAGCAGGCCACCGGCCGCCCGTTCCCGGCGCTGTTCGCCGATTTCGGGCTGGCGCTCTACACCGACAGCCTGCCCGGTCTGCCGCGCACCACGGCACCCGCCGTCGACCGGTTCACGACGCGCAACCTGCGGCAGCTGTGGGCGCGCCTGTTCACGACCTCCGGTCCGAGCTCCGACATCCCGTTGGCGATGCCGGTGCAGCTCTTTGCCGTCAGCGGCGACACGTCGACCGCGGTACTCTATCCCGGGACGGTGACTTACTTCCGGCTGGACACGCCGGCGAGCGCGGCGGCGGTTTCGGTGCGCTTCGCGGCGCCGGGCGGGGCAGCGTTTCCCGCAACGCTGAATCCCGGCATGGCAGTGTTCCGTCTGCCGCCCGGTCAGTGAATCGCAGTCCAGCGCACAAAGAAAGGCCCCCGCGAGCGCGGGGGCCTCGGTTTCTGCGACGTCGTCTGTCCTCTAGTTGCGCGGCCGAGCCGTCGGCGGCAGCACGCCGTTGAGCCGCAGGTAGTTCGCTTCCTGGCTATAGTGATCGGCCCAGTCGCCGACGGTGATCAGGATCGCGGATGCCTGCGAGAAGGGAGTGGGACCGAACAGCTGGATCGGCGCCGAGAGCTTCGAGTCGTCGAGCTTGGCCAGCGCCGTCTCGCAGAACCCGAACGTCTCCTTCAACCGGGCGACGAGCTGTTCCTTCGTGGCCGTCGTATCGACCGCCGCCCGCTTGGGCACCGCGATCCCGGTGAGCTTCCCGCACAACTCGTCGTTGCCTTCGTTGGCGAGGTGGACCTGGATTTCCGCGAAGCTCATCTGCTGCGGGGTGGGGCGATAGCTGTACTTCTCCGCCGGCATCGCTTCGGCGGCGGCGACGAGAATACGGGAAAACCGCTGCTCCATCTGACGAAACGCGTCGGCAACCGGACTGGTCGACGCTGCGGCGGCTGCGGGAGCCGCTGCCTGGGCAGCCACCGTCCCGGGAACGACCAGGGCGGCGAGCAGGAACGCATAAGTACGGGGCTGCATCACGTCTCCAAAAAGAGGGGAACTGGATTCTCACCCCGAATTGCGAGCCGCGCCAGCACCCTGACGAACCTTTCACAATTGGGCCGGCCGATTGGCCCCCTCCGAAGCCGGTGATACCTTAGCGTATGCTGGTCCTGAAGCTGCTCCAGTCCCTCGTGAAGGCGCTGCACAGCGAAGGAACGCCGGGCCAGGTGGCGGCCGGTATCGCGCTGGGGTCGATCCTCGGTTTCACCCCGCTGTTCAGCCTGCACAACCTGCTCGTCGTTGCGCTGATCTTCCTGTTCAACGTGTCGCTCCCCGGCGCGGCCCTGGGATGGGCGATCGCCACGCCGCTCGGCTTCGCCCTCGATCCGGCGTTCGATGCGCTGGGCCGGTGGCTCCTGCTCGGGATCCCGGCGCTCACGCCGCTCTGGACGGCCCTCGCCAACGCGCCGGTCATTCCGCTGACCAACTTCAACAACAGCGTCGTGCTGGGCAGTCTCGTCACGTCGTTGGTGCTCTTCACGCCGATCTACGTCGGCAGCCGCTGGGGTGTGCGGCGCTACCGCGAGACACTGGGGGAGCGGGTCAAGAACAGCGGCCTGTACCGCGCCATCACCGCTTCCAAGCTGTTCGGCATCTATCGCCTGTTCCGGCCCAGTGCCTGAGATCCGCACGTTCCGCTGGCGCGCGATCGTTCCCTTCGCGCTGTTCCTCGTCCTCGTAGTTGCGGGGTGGCTGGTGTTCGCCGACCGGCTGGGCCGGCTCGCCGTCGAGCGCGGCGGAACGGCGCTGCTCGGCGCCCGTGTCGAGGTGCGATCGCTGCACATCGCGCTGACGCGCGGCAACGTGACCGTCTCCGGACTCGTCGCGGCCAGTCCGTTCGACTCGCTCAAGAACCTGATGGAAGCCGATCAGCTCGTCGCCCAGATCGACGTCGCGCCGCTGTTCGAGAAGAAGGTGGCGATCGACCGCCTGGCGGCGACGGGGCTGCGGTTCGGGACGAAGCGAGCGACCAGCGGGTTCGTACCCTCC
>CAZXKN010000023.1:0-17101 GCA_964641815.1 uncultured Gemmatimonadaceae bacterium
TCCCGCCTGTGACGAGTACCGTCACGCCGGATCCCAGCGCGGCAATGCGAAGGGGAGCGCGACGACCCGCGCCGCGACATCACCGGTGCGCACCCGGGCGCCGATCTCGATCTCGTGGCGCAGCACGCCCAGCCCGATCCAGCGCCCCGCGGCGGTGGGGGTCGGCGAACCTTCCGGCAGCCAGGCCACGCTCGTGACGCGGCCCATATCGCGATCATCCTGGCGCAGCGGGACCGTCACGGCGACGCCGACCGGCGGCTCGGCGTCGAATTCCAGGCCAACCAGTCCGCGGTTCGCGTGGCCGCGGAAATGCAGGCGGCTCACCGTCTCCTGTCCGGTATAACAGCCCTTGGTGTACGACACGCCGCCGATTTCGTCGAACCGCACCTCCTGCGGCAGCGTGCGCTCGTCGATCTCCGAAGCGAGTCCCGGCCAGCCCGCGAGAATGCGGGCCAGCTCGAACGCCGGCGGGCCACCCGGGAGCGCGCCCGCAGCCTCGAGCCGCTCCGCGAGGCGTCCGGCGGCCCCGGGGGGCGCCACGATCTGCAGGACGAACGGCGCGCCGTCGCTCGCACGGGCAATGTCGCACGCCGCCCCTTCGAGCGTGACGCTGATGGCCCGTCCTGGGGCGGGCGGAGTCGGGAGGCGTGCGGCTTCGGCGATCGCCAGGGCATGGGCCCCCGCGAGCCGCACGACTGCGAGCTCTCCGGACCGGTCGGCGGTACGGGCGAGCCGCGGCGGCACCGAACGCGTCAGGATGCCGAGCGCCCGTTCACGACCCGTTTCCGGCACCGTGTAGCGCACCGTGCCGCCGAGGCGCGACGCCCAGCCGTCCACCACGATCATTCCTTTGGGCGTGAGGAGGGCGCCGTACACGAATGCGCCATCACCCGGCTTTTCAAAGTCGGACGTGAGCAGACCCTGCATGCACACCACTGCCCCCGATCCCGAGAGCTCGAGCACGCCGGCGTCGGCACCCACCACCAGCGCGCCGGCCCGCAGCGCCTGCACGATCGGGGCTGCCCACGCTCCGCCCGGGAGCCGCAGCAGTAACGGTGACGGAGGGCCGGGCGGGGGAGGCAGGGCGGTCATGCGTAGTGACCCGCGGCGCGATAGGACTGGTCGAGCAGCTCGACGGGATGACGCACCGGGATTGCGGCGCCGGCGGCCCGGAGCCCGGCGCCCAGCTGCATCACGCACCCGGGGTTTGCCGTCGTCAGGATATCCGGTGGATCGGCGAGGATCCGCTCGACCTTTGGTGCCAGCACGGTGCGCGAGAGCTCGGGCTCGAGCGTCGCATACAGCCCCGCGCTACCGCAGCATTGCGCCGAGTCGACGGTTGCCCGGACATCCGCGCCGGGTATGGCGCGCAGCACGGCGAGCGGCGGCTCGGCGATCCGTTGGGCGTGCAGCAGGTGGCAGGGCGCGTCGTATTGGACGCGCAGCTCGAGTGGCGCTCCCCGCACGGGCCCCCGGTCCGCCAGGAGCTCGGTGACGTCGCGGACGCGTGCCGCAAACCGCGCTGCCTCGGGCGCGCCGTCCAGCAGATGACCGTACGCCTTCAGCTGCGCTCCGCACCCGGCGCTGTTCACGACGATGGAGTCGGCGCTTGGGCCGAAGGCTGCGACGTTCTGGCGGGCCAGCGCGCGGGCCTCCTCCCGCAACCCCGCGTGCGCATGCAGCGCCCCGCAGCAGACCTGGCCCGACACGTCACGCACCGCATAGCCGTTGACGCCGAGCGTCCCGATCGTCGCGTCATGGACGTGGGAGAAGAGACCCTGCATGACGCAGCCGCGAAAGAGAAAGACGGACGAAGACGGACGAAGACGGACGGAGTCGGACGAGGATGCTCCAGACCGTCCCCGTCCGCCCTCGTCCGCCCTCGTCCGTCCCGTTGCCGCGAGCATCCCCATCGCAAACCCGAACCTCCCCTTGCCGGCGAGGGTTCCAGCCAGCCCCGAATCCCGCAGCGTCCGTGCCAGGGCGTAGACCGGCCGTGAGGTCATCGGGTTCGTCAGGGCGCTCAAGGCAAGCCGGGCGAGGCGGGGGATTCCCCGAGCATCGGCGAGCCGGGCGCGGGCTTCCTCGAGCCCATCACCGTAGGCGACGCCCGACGGGCACACCGGCTCGCAGCCGCGGCAACCGAGGCAGCGGTCGAGGTGATAGGCGAGGCCCTGATCGCTCGACATCAGCTCGCCCCGCTCGAATGCCCGCATCAGCTCGATGCGGCCGCGCGGTCCATCGGCCTCGTCACCGGTGGCGAGAAACGTGGGACATGCCTGCAGGCAGAAGCCGCAATGCACGCAAGCGTCGAGCCCCGAGAAGCCCCCTCGCGTCATTCGTCCGTGTGGACCGGCACGACCAGCGTCGACGCGGGATCGAACGTATGGCGCAGGCCCGTGACGAGCGGTCCGACGCCTTCGCGGTAGGCCCCGAAGACGCCGACGGCCGCTCGTACGTTCCAGGGACCGCGCTCCAGCGTGAGCGGGACTTCGAGGGCGGCAAGGGTGCGCCGCAAGTGCCGTAACCGTTCCCCCGTCGTCTCGCCGCTCCAGCGCACCGCACCGAGCGCAGGGCTCGCCGAGATCCACTCGTCCCCGAGCTGGTGCTGCAGCAGGTCGAGCAGATCGTCGGTCGCGTCGGGGAGGCCGGCCAGCCGCAGCGTTACCGGCCGGAGCGCGAGCGCCTCGGCGGCGCGCTGCCAGAAGGCGTGGCTCTCCTCGGGTCCGAGCGGGGCAAAGCGGCCGCCGCCGGCGGTGCGCAGCAGGGCCTCTTCCGCTTCGACCTGCGCGGCGGAGCCGCTGCACCGCACCGCCAGCACCCAGCCGGCGCGCCGCGCCAGGGCGGGGGAGAGCAGCTCGAGCGCCGCGGGAGCGAGGCCCGCTTCGCGCAGATCGTCGGCCGCCCGGCTCAGGTCTTCGCGCGTCCCCTCGAGCAGCAATGTCTGATCGGCGCGGGGCAGCGCGCGCAGGCGCACGTGGGCGCGCACGATCACCCCGAAGGCGCCGAACCCACCGACCTGCAGACGCGTGAGATCGTAGCCGGCGACGTTCTTCACCACCTGGCCGCCGCTCGTCACGACCCGCCCGTCTCCCGTGATTATTGTGACGCCCAGCAGGTGGTCGCGCACGGCCCCGAGTCCCAGGCGCAGCGGCCCCGACGTCGCCGACGCGAGAATGGAGCCGAGCGAGCGTCCGGCGAGCCCCGGCGGGTCGAGCGCGACCCATACCCCCCGTTCGGCGAGCTGCTGGCGCAGCCGGTCCCAGCCCACACCGGCTTGGGCGGTGGCGACGAGGTCCTGCGGTTCGACTGCTTCCACCTGATCGAGACGCCGCGTCGTGAGGGCGAGGTCGGCGGGGGCATCAGCAGGCTGCCAGCTCCCCGCCCCTTCGACGCGGACCTTCCAGTGTTCCTCGGTGGCGGTGCGCAGCAGCAGCGCGACGGCTTCCGGCGTGGGCGGGGCGATGCGCGGGGCCACGCCCCGGGATCCGGGATCGAGGACGGCATCGGAGCCGAGCAGCGCGCGCACCTTCTCGAGCACGCCGTTCATGAGCGGAACCTATGGACGCCAGTCCATTCCCGGCAGGCGTGCACCGGAACGACCTTGCCGGGATTGATCCGTTCCGTCGGGTCGAACACCTGGCGGACCGCCCGCATCGCCGCGAGGGCGTCGCCGTCGAACACGAGCGGCATATAGCGCAGCTTGTCGAGTCCCACCCCGTGCTCGCCGGTGATCGTGCCACCGGCGGCGATGCACGTCGCCATGATCTCGGCCGAGGCCGTCTCGACGCGCGCCTTGAGCGCGGCGTCGGTCGCGTCGAACGAGATGTTGGGATGGAGATTGCCGTCACCGGCGTGGAACACGTTGCTCACGACGAGCTGGTAGCGGGTGGCGATGGCGCTGATCGATTCGAGCACGTCGGGGAGCGCGGAGCGCGGCACCACCGCATCCTGGACGACGAGGTCGCGCGACAGCCGGCCCATGGCGCCGAACGCTTTCTTGCGGCCCTGCCACAGGCGCTCGCGCTCGGCGCTGTCGGTGGCCGTGCGCGCGCCGCGAGCGCCGTGCCGGACGAGGAGGTCCGCGGCGGTCCGAGCGTCCGCATCGACCGCGGCCGCAACCATGCCGTCCAGCTCCACCAGCAACACCGCCGCCGCATCCCGTGGGTATCCCGCGGCGTACACCGAATCTTCCACGGCGTTGATGCAGGAGCGGTCCATCATTTCGAGCGCGGCGGGGACGATGCCGCTCGCGATGATGGCGGAGACGGCCTCGCCCGCCGAGCGGAGGCTCGTGAAATCGGCGAGCAGCGTCCGGATGGCCGCGGGGGTCGGGGTGAGCCGCACGGTGATGCGTGTGGCAATGCCGAAGTTGCCTTCCGACCCTACGAACAGCCCGACGAGATCGGGCCCCCACGGCTCTCCCGCGGGTGAGCCGAGCGTCACGACGCGGCCGTCCGAGAGCACGACCTCGAGCGCGAGGATGTGGGCCGTGGTGGCGCCGTACTTCAGGCAATGCGGGCCACCGGCGTTTTCGGCGACGTTGCCCCCGATGGTGCACGCCGTCTGGCTCGACGGGTCGGGGGCGTAGTGCAGCCCGTGACTGGCGGCGGCAGCCGACAGGCGGACGTTGACGACACCCGGCTCGACCGTGGCGCGGCGATTCCTGGGATCGATCTCGAGGATGCGGTTGAGGCGGGTGAGCACGACGAGGGCGGCGTCGGTGTTGGCCAGGGCCCCGCCCGACAGCCCCGTCCCGGCGCCGCGGGGGACGAAGGGGATGTCGTGTGCGGCAAGCACGCGGACGACGGCGATCAACTCGTCGCGCGTGCCGGGGAAGACGACGATGCCGGGAAGCCGGCGGTGCGTCGGCAGGCCATCGGACGCAAAGGTGAGACGGTCGCTGGTCGATTGGCGGAGATACTTCTTGCCGACGATGCGCTCTAGCTCAGCACAGGCTTCAGAAACCATGGTTGTAGTATAAAGGAACGACACTACTAGACGTACAGACGTGCAGGGGTAAACAGAAAAAAACAGGAACCAGGAAGTGCTTACCTGGTCCCTGTCATCTGTTCACCGCTGTACGTCTGTACGTCTAGTATTGCCTGTCCTATTAGGCTGCTCTCCAGAACCCTTTCAACGCACGACCATCCGGCGACTCGCGCAGCTTCTCGAACGCCCGTTCCCGGATCTGGCGTATCCGCTCGCGCGTGACGCCCATCAGCGCGCCGATCTTCTCGAGCGTCATCGCTTCGCTGCCTTCTTCGAGTCCGTAGTAGAGATAGAGGATCTTGCGTTCGCGGGCGGTGAGGTATTTCTGGAAGATGCGGTCGATGAATTCCCGCATCAACTTGCCGTCGGTGCGGTCCTCGATCTCGCCGCCTTCGATTCCGGCGAACCGCTCGCCCAGCGTGGCCGCGTCCTTGTCGGTGCGGTCGACGGGAGCGTCAAGCGACAGCTCCGCCGCGGTCATGCGGCGCGCCGTGCGGACGTTCTCGACCGAATCCTCGAGCGCCAGCGCGATCTCGTTGTCCGTGGGCTCGCGACCCAGCTCCTGGGAGAGATAGGTCTCGGTACGGCTCATGCGGATCAGCTGGGAATTCTGGTTCAGCGGAATGCGGACGCTGCGGGTCTGCTCCGCGAGTGCTTTGAGGACGGCCTGGCGCACCCACCACACCGCATACGAGATGAATTTGACCCCTTGATCGGGATCGAACTTCTTGACCGCCTTGAGCAACCCTTCGTTGCCGATCGCCACCAGCTCCGACAAGTCGAGCCCGTGTCCCTGGTATTTCTTGACGTAGGAGATCACGAACCGGAGGTTGGCGGTGACCAGACGCTCCGCTGCCTTCTCGTCGCCGCGTTGCACGCGCCGCGCGAGCCGCCGCTCTTCAGCGGGATCCTTGATCAGCGGGAGCTTCTGGATGTCCTGCAGGTACTGGTCGAATGCACCGGATGGCGTGGCTTTGAAGAAAGACTTGGTCTTGCCAGTCGAGGACGCACGGGCCATGCGCTGGACTCCCAAGCAAGGCGGTCGCGTTGAGAAAGGGGACGGCGAAGCGCGCTCAATATAGGAACCACAATTCCTGCGTGCAAATGTACCAAGTTTTCCACATCACAAATCGTTAGGCGGAAAAACGCTGCGCTGTTTGTCCACTATCCACAATGCCTGTGGAAAGAGCAGTCGGTGTAAAGTGTGTGCGTAACTTGTTGAGAAGCGACCGAAAGCAACCTAACTCCTTCTCCCCCAAGTCATTGCCCCAGCATATCCCGCACGATGTCCTCAGAAATGGGCGTCGTCCAGCCGTTCGTCGCATCGCCGCACATTGCTCCAATGCGGCGCGGCAGCGCGAAATGGAGCTCGTCACCGCGCCGTTTTTTGTCGTGACGCATCGCGGCGAGGAGATCG
Organism: uncultured Gemmatimonadaceae bacterium; assembly: GCA_964641815.1. Lineage (GTDB taxonomy): Bacteria > Gemmatimonadota > Gemmatimonadetes > Gemmatimonadales > GWC2-71-9 > DASTHG01. The sequence goes on from CAZXKN010000023.1 coordinate 6,410, forward strand.
TCGGCGCGCGCTTCTCCGGGAAGTCGCACCGGCAGGTTGAATCGCTCCAGCAAGCGCAAAATGCCCGCGCCGGTGCCACGTTCGGCGACCCCGACTCGCTCGGCCAACGCCGATTCCAGCGCCATGCCGATCGCGATCGCCTCGCCGTGCAGGATGGCGTAGCCGTTCGTTGCTTCCACGGCGTGTCCGATCGTGTGGCCGAAGTTGAGCCAGGCGCGCCGGCCCCCCTCCCGCTCGTCCGCCGCCACGACCGCCGCCTTGATCTCCACCGATCGCGTCACCACGCGCTCCAGCGCCGCCCCATCGCGCTGCTTCCCCATGACCGCGTCGCGATCGCGCTCCAGCGCGGTGCAGTACTCGGCGTCGGCGATCACGCCATGCTTGATCGCCTCCGCCATTCCTGCGGCGAGCTGCGGCGCGGCGAGCGTCGTCAGCGTGTCCAGGTCGGCGATCACCACCCGCGGCTGGTGAAAGGCGCCCAGCAGGTTCTTCCCGTGCGGCGTGTCGACGCCCGTCTTGCCGCCGATCGACGAGTCGATCATCGCCAGCAGCGTGGTCGGCAGCTGCACGAAGGGGAGGCCGCGGTAATAGGTCGCGGCGACGAATCCCGCGACGTCGCCCGTGACCCCGCCCCCCAGCGCCAGGACTGCCGCATCGCGACCGAGCTGGGCCGCAAGCATCTGGTCCGACAGGGAAGCCCACGCGTCGCGCGTCTTATTCCATTCGCCGGCGGGGAAGGCGTACAGCGCGGCGTCGAGTCCCCCCTGCCGCAACGCCTGCAGCACCCGGGGACCGTACAGCTCGGCGACGTGGGAATCGCTGATCACCGCGTAGCGCCGCGCCGGGCAATGGCGCGCGACGAGGCGCGCGAGGTCAGGGAGCAGCCCGCGGCCGATGAGGATGTCGTACGAAGCGTCCCGCTCTGAGATCAGCGGGACGCGCACCGTCACCACGGGATGTCGCCCGCGCCGGCGCCCTGGTTGGCAGTCCGGGCCAGCACGAACAGCAGATCGGAGAGGCGGTTCAGGTAGCGGCCAATAATCGGCGACACGGCGGTTGCTCGTCCCAGGCCCACCACGCTGCGCTCGGCGCGCCGGCATACCGTCCGCGCCATGTGCAACGCCGCCCCCTTGGGTGCTCCACCGGGGAGGATGAAGGTCTTGAGCGGCGGAAGAGCCGCTTCGTGACGGTCGATGGCGGCTTCGAGCTGCGCCACCGCGGGGTCGGCGATGCCGGGCCCGCCCAGCGCTTTGATCAACCTCGACGGGTCGGGAGTCGCGAGCACGGCGCCGATCGAGAACAGGTCCCGCTGGATGGCCTGGAGCAGGGCGTCCTCGAAGTCCCGGGGCTCGAGCGAGCGCGCCAACCCGATGGCGGCGTTGAGCTCGTCCACGTCGCCGTAGGCGGCGACCCGGGGGTGATCCTTGGGGACGCGGTCTCCGCCGAAGAGGCCCGTCTCCCCCGCATCCCCCGTCTTCGTGTAGATCTTCACAGCGACCCCACTCGCCACTCCTTCACGGTTCCGTTACGATTGGCGCCATGCAGGACCTCAAAGATATCACCATCATCGGGGCCGGCCCGACCGGCCTGTTCGCAGCGTTCTACGCCGGAATGCGCGGCGCTTCGCACCGCCTCATCGACAATCTCGACCAGCTCGGGGGACAGCTCACCGCTCTCTATCCCGAGAAATACATCTTCGACGTGGCGGGCTTCCCGAAGATCCTGTCGAAGGATCTGGTGAAGGGAATGGCGGAGCAGGGGCTGCAATGGAAGGCCCCGGTGCACCTGGGCGAGAAAGTCGTGGGGTTACGCGAGGAAACGGACGACGGCGCACCACGCTTCGTCGTCGTCACGGACAAGGACGAGTACCCTTCGCGCGCCGTGCTCATCGCCGGCGGCATCGGCGCCTTCACCCCGCGCAAGCTGCCACTCAAGGACGCCGACCGGTGGCTCGGGCGCGGGCTGTACGACCGCGTGCTCGATCCCCAGGTCTTCAAGATGAAGCGCACGCTCATCGTCGGCGGCGGGGACTCGGCGTTCGACTGGGCCGTCAATCTGCAGGGGGTCGCCGGGTCGATCCTGATGATCCATCGGCGCGACGGCTTCCGGGCGCACCAGGCGACGGTCAATCAGGTGCAGCAGCTCTCCGACCAGGGAAAGATGCAGCTGCGCACGTTCTGGGAGCTGCGTGCCATCGAGGGCGGCGAGCGCATCGAGCGCGTCACGATCTTCAACAGCAAGACCAAGGAAGAGGAGACGCTGGAGATGGACTGCGTGCTGCCGCAGCTCGGCTTCGTCTCATCCCTGGGCGCGATCGCGGAGTGGGGTCTCGAGATCGAGAAGGGCGATATCCGCGTGTCCCAGACGATGGAGACGAACCGCCCCGGTATCTACGCCGCGGGGGACATCACGACCTACCCCGGCAAACTGAAGCTCATCGCCACCGGCGTCGCCGAAGCGTGCATCGCGGTGAACCACGCGGTCCATTTTCTCAATCCCGGCTCGAAGTTCGAGCCCGGCCATTCCAGCAACATGGCGCTGTTCGGTCAGTCTCCCGACTGACCCCCGCGGTCACCCGAGATCGGCCGGCAGCGATTCGGGGAAGAACGCCCGGCCCGCGCGCATCAGCGCGCCGAACGCAACGGCGTCGTCGGCAAGCGCCGCTCGCTCGATCTCGGCGAGGCAGGAGCGCACCAGGCCGAACAACTCTCCGGAGTGGCGATTGAGGCGCTGGATCTCGTAGTAGAGCCCCGGACTCTCGCGCGCCACTTCGGCTGCCGTGCGCGCTTCCTTCAGGTATGTCGTACTCGCGACCTGCGAGAGGTCCGCATAGGAGCGGCCGCTGCGGGCGAGCGTTGTGAAGAAGAGAATCGCGACGAGGTGGCTCAGCCCCAGTACGTACTGCATCAGCTCGTCGTGCAGGGCCACCGGAATGCGAGTGATCGTGAGGGCGGTGTCCGTGAACAGGGCAGCGGCGTCGTCGGCGGCATTGCGGTTGCCGCAGTCGCACACCGCCATGATGCGCCCGGAGAGCGTGCGGGCCCCCGGCCCGAACAGCGGATGGATACTGGCGACGCGCTGCCCGCGCCGTCCCGCGTGCTCGAGCAGATCGAGGACATGGCTCTTCAAGCTGAAGGCGTCGGCGACGAGGGCGCGCGGCGCGAGCGCCAGGATGCGGCCCAGGACGTCGTGCCCGACGGCGAGCGGCGTGGTCACGATGACCGTGTCCGCCGCGCGCACGGCCGCGGAGAGATCGGTGGCGGCGGGGAAGCCGGGCACGGATCCGGCGGGATCGAGGGTCGTGACGCCGTGGCCCTGGCTGGCGAAGAAATCGGCGAGCCAGCGCCCGATCTTCCCCGCGCCCCCGACGATCAGGATGCGCTGTCCCGGCGCGCCGCCCGCAGCGATATCCGATTCCTGCGTGCGCACTGCCTCGCCGATGAGCAGCTGACTGAACCGCTCGGCGAGCCGGTCGTCCAGCCCGGCCTGGGCGGCGAGGGCATGGAAGCGCGCCAGCACTTCCGACTCGGCGGCGTAGTTGCGGACCGGGAGACCCGCGGCGCGTTTGGCGTCGCCGACTTCACGCGCGAGGGAGAGGCGCGTGGCCACGAGATTGACGAGCGACGCGTCGACGTCGGCGATGCGCGCGCGCAGCTCGTCCAGACGCGGCGTCACCGGGTCGCGCCGATCTCCACGACGATCGAATCGATCTGCGACAACATCGACCGTCCGCCGATGGTGTGCGCGTTGGCCTCGATGCTGAAGATCAGCGGGTGGCCGTTGGGCCGCTCGATGTATCCCGACAGGGTGTTGACGCGGTCGATGCTCCCCGTCTTGGCCAGCACGCGTCCCTCGAGCGGCGTCCCGACGAAGCGGTGCAGCAACGACCCCGGCTTTCCCGAGCGGGGCAGCGCCGCCAGGAAGGCCGCGCGCCGCGGATGCCCGTACATGTAGTTCAACAGCTGCACGAAGGCATGGGGCGACACGAGATTCCCGGCGGAGAGGCCCGAGCCGTCCTCGAGCGAAAACGCCGTCGAGTCGATGTGGATCGAGTCGACCAGAAAATGCCGTTCCGCCTCGAGCCCGGCGTCCCACGAACCCGCATCGCCGAGCTCCCGTCCCACCACCTTCAGGAGCATTTCGGCGAACCAGTTCTGACTGCTATTGAGAATCGGAAACAGGATGTCGCCGAGCGGGCGGCCGCGATATTCCACGAGTGGTGCGCCGCAGCAGCGCACGGCGCGCTCGTCGAGCGAGTCGGTGGTGCTCGCCGTGCCGCCGAGCACCGGGACGCCGCGCGCCTCGAGCGAATGGGCCAGGGCGCGTGCCGCGTACAGGTTCGGGTCGGGGAGGGCGAAACTCTCGACCCAGGGGGCGCGGCCCTGCGCCGCCGTCCCCTCGGCCCAGATGTCCATCGTCCCCGGCTTGCGGAAGAAGTTGTCCCCGATCGTCGAGCCCGAATCGGAGCGGCCGGTGTGCGCCCGATTCTCGAACGTGAAGAGGCCCAGCTCCGGGGTCCACGTGATCGTCGGCGGGCGGCCGACCGAGTCGGACGGGGTGATGCGGAAATCGACGCTGTTGTCGTGGAAGCCGAGCCCCGAGACGGGAGCGGCGTACCACCAATTGACGTCGAACTCGTTCCACCCCGGGTGCACGATGGTCGGCTCGAAGTAGCTGCCATCCCCGATCAGCCGGCCGGTGACGCGACGCACGCCCCGCGCCACGAGCGAGTCGGCGATGGCGTCCATGGCCGTGAACGTGGAATCACACGCGCCGGGGGCCAGAGTATCGATCCCGAAGCAGCGCTCGGAGAAGGTCGGGTCGCCGCGGCCGTACAGCACCAGGTCTCCATCCACGACTCCATCGCGCAGCGTGCCGTTGACGTACACGCTGGTGCGCACGCGGTAATCCGGCGGCAACAGCGCCGCGGCCGTCGCACTGACGACCAGCTTGGTGTTGCTCGCGGGGACGAAGAGCCGGTCGGCGTTGCGCTGGTACAGCATGCGGCCGCGGTCGTCCTGGACGTACACGCCCCACGTCACCCGGTCGAAGGGGCGCTGGTCGAGCAGCCCGTCGAGGCGGCGTTGCAGCGATCCATGCCGCCGCGAGTTCGTCTGGGCGTCGAGGGTACGCGCCAGGGCGAGAGCGCCGCTAATCGTGAGCGATGCGAGGATCAGCTTTCGCATACAGCAGGTCCGCGAAGAGGTTGACGAGGACGAACAGCACCGACATGAACAGTATGGCGCCCTGGACCGCCGGGAGGTCGCGCTTTTCGATCGCCGTGAGGACATAGCGTCCCAGCCCCGGCCACGCGAAGATCGACTCGGTCAGCAGGCTGCCGGTGAGGTAGCTGCCGGTGTCGAGCGCCAGCACGGTGATCACCGGGATGAGCGCGTTGCGCAGGGCGTGGCGCAGCACCACGATGCGCTCCGGCGCCCCCTTGGCGCGGGCCGTCCGCGTGAAATCACTCGTCAGGGCCTCACGCATCGCGCCGCGCGTCATGCGGGCCAGCACCGCCACCGACCGCATCCCCAGCGTCGCCGCGGGGAGGATCAGGTAGGCGAGCCCGCCCGACCCCGACGGCGGCAGCCAGCGCAACGTGACGGCGAACAGCAGCACCAGCAGCAGTCCCACCCAGTAAACCGGAAACGACACCCCAAGATAGGCCGTGAGCCGGGCCAAGTGATCGGCCCACCCACCGGGACGCACGGCGGCCACGACGCCGAGGCCGATCCCGACGGTGGCCGCGAAGCTCATCGCCGCGAGTGCCAGCTGCGCGGTCTTGGGGAACCGCTCGGCCAGGTCCTGCGCGATCGGGCGACCGGTGATGTAGGAGCGCCCGAGGTCGCCGTGCAGCAGGCCCACGACGTAGCGTCCGAAGCGCAGCGGAAGGGGGTCGTCGAGGTGCAGCTCCGCGCGCAGCCGGGCGATGGTGGCGGAGTCGGCCCGCTCTCCGACCATGGCCTGGACAGGATCGCCCGGCGCCACATTGAGCAGCAGGAACGCCGCGACCAGCACGCCGCCGAGCGTCGGCACGAGAAGCAGCAGCCGGCGCCCCAGCGCGTGCGTCACGGCACGGGCGTGCGCCGCACGCCGGTCCAGCGCTGCCCGTTGAAGATGACGGGCAGCTCCCACCCGGTGATGCGGGGCGACTGGGCCCACAAGTCCACCGGGAACCAGAGGTACAGCCATGGCGCCGCGCGGTAGACCCGGTCGTCGATGGTGCGGTACAGGCGCTCGCGCGCGGCGTCGTCCTGAGTGCGCCGCGCCTCGAGCAGCAGCGAATCGGTCACCGGATCCGAATAGAAGGCGTAATTCCCGCCGGCGCCGAAACTGGTGCTCGAGAACAAAGGAAAGAGGAAGTCATCGCCGTCGGGGTAATCGGCCCACCAGTCGAGGATCGCCATATCGGCGTTGCCCGCGCGGGCCGCGGCGCGCTGGCTCGAGGCGTCGCGCGCCACGATCTCGACCCGAATCCCCACCTGCGCCAGGTCCGATTGGACCGCCTGCGCCACGCGCCCCAGGGTCTCGTTGTCCGCCGCGCGCCACAGCTCGAGCGACGTGCCGGCGGCGAGCCCGGCCGCGGCGAGGAGTTGTCGGGCACGCGCCGGATCGTAGCCGTACGGCTCACGCGTCGTGTCGCCGCCGGCGAGGCTCGGCGGGATCGCGCCCCGGGCGCGAATCCCGCGACCGCCGTAGACAGTCGCCAGGATTTCGGGAACGTTGACGGCGTCATTGATCGCCTGGCGAACGCGCACGTCGCGCAGCGGGCCGCGGCGATTGTTGAGCGCGATATACACGTCGCGCAGCGCCGGCTTCTCCTGCAGCCAGCTCGGGTGACGCGTGCGCCACACAGCGGTCTCGCCGAAGGGGACTTCGACGACGTCGAGGTGCCCGGCCTCGAGCTCGGCCGCGCGCACCAGCTGGTCGGGGATGATACGGACGACGAGCGATTCGGCCTGGGGCGGTGTGTCCCAGTACGCGGCATTGCGGGCAAAGCGCAGCGCGTCGTCGTGCGCCCAGCTCACGAATCGCCACGGCCCCGTCCCGATCGTCTGGACGTCCCGCGCTCCCGCATGCGGTACCGCGATCGCGGCGACCGGCATCGCGAGAAACTTCGGAAACACCGCGAGCGGAGCCCCGAGCGTCAGGGCCACGGCGGAGTCGCCCACGAGCTCGATCCCGGAGACGTCCCGGGCCGCTCCGGCTGCGTACTCTTTGGCGCCGCGGATCGGGAGCAGCGGCCAGGCGCGTCCACCGGTCGACTTCGGGTCGAGCACACGGAGGAAGCTGGTGCGGACCGTGGCGGCGGTGACGGGGGTGCTGTCGGCGAAGCGGACGCCCGCTCGCAGGTGGAAGACGTAGCGCAGGCCGCGCGCGTCGGCAGTCCAGCGATCGGCCAGCGCCGGTTGCAACCGGCCGTTGGCGTCGAACCGGGTGAGTCCGTCATAGGCGAGCGTCACCATTTCGCCCGTGGGGACATCGGTCGAGAGGGCGGGGTCGAGCGAGCGCGGGTCGTAGCTCTCGTAATAGACGAGCGGCGCCGACGCCTGCGACCGGGTCTCGCCGGTGCAGGCGACAAGCGACGGCAAGACGCTCAGGAAATGGCGGAACCGGGGCATCAAGTTTGGTGTCGAAAAGGTTGACAGTCAGGGTGGTGGCCGGCCAACATACGGAGCCCAAAACACAGCGTCAATTGCGTTTCGCCCATGCCCTCGCCCTCGGCGCTTTATGCGCGCTGGCGGCCCGCCCGCTCACCGCGCAACAAGAGGCGGAGCGTGTGGTCCGCGGGCTGACGTTCGTGGGCAACCAGGCAGTCGACGATTATACCCTGAGTACGGTGATCGCAACGTCCACGTCCAGCTGGTTCGCCACCGCCTGGCCGGTACGGTGGCTCGGGCTCGGGGCGAAGCGCTATTTCGATGAAGTGGAATTTCAGCGGGACGTGGTACGCCTCATTCTTTTCTATCGACAAAGCGGGTACATGCATGCCGTGATCGATACCACGGTGCGGCGCACCCCCCACGACGTGTACGTCACCTTTCGCGTGTACGAGGGCGAGCCGGTGCGCGTGCGCCGGCTCGAGGTTACGGGGACCGCGGGGATCATCGATCTCAACAAGCTGCGCCGCGCGCTGCCGCTCAAAGTGGGCGATCCGTTCAACCGTCTGCTGTTCCAGGCTTCCGCCGACACGATCGGCGCCTGGCTGCGCAATCGCAGTTATCCCTACGCACAGGTCCTGCGCAACTTCGACTCCGACGTGAGCGCCGATACGGCGGCGGTGCAGTTCGACGCGGTGCCGGGCCGCCGCATGTGGGTGGGCAGGGTCGACGTGCAGGGGCTGCAGCGCGTCGATACCGGGACCGTGCTGCACACGCTCTCGATCAAACCGGGTGATCAGTATCATGAGGACCAGTTGTATCGCAGCCAGCGAGACCTCTACAGCAGCGGCGTATTCCGCTCGGCGACGGTCACCCTGGTCGACAGCCTGCCGCCGGAGACCGGGGATTCGCTGGCGGACGTTCAGGTGAAGGTCGTCGAGGGACCGCGCCACCGCATCCGCTTTGGCGGCGGCTACGGCACGCTCGATTGTTTCCGGACCCAGGCAGGGTGGTCGTCATTCGGATTCCTGGGAGACGCCCGCGTGCTCGACTTGAGCCTGCAGGTGTCGAAGATCGGCGTCGGCAAGCCGCTCGATGGCGGGTTTGCGCAGAACGTCTGCCGGGCGTTGCGCGATAGTACGATGCCGGATGGGAACGACCGGTTCTCGGACACGCTCAACTACAACCTCGCCTTGACGCTGTTTCAACCGGCATTCCTGTCTCCCCGACACACCGCCAGCATCGGGGTGTTTGCCGAACGCCATTCCGAGGTGAAGACATTCGCCCGCACCCAGATCGGCACCACGTTGAGCATGACGCTGAACGCCCGTCGCAAAGTCCCGGTCGGCGTTGCGTACACGTACACGGTCGGCCGCACCGATGCCGATCCTGCCGTGTTCTGCAGCGTGTTGAATGCCTGCGACGACAGCACGCAACGGTTTCTCAACGCCCGACGTCCATTCGCTTCGGTCGGCGTGACGGCGGCCCTGCGCACGGAAAACAACCCCCTCGATCCGATCTCCGGTGGGCACGTCGGCGTGACGGTGCTCAACTCGTCCCGCTTTCTCGGATCGTCTTCGCTGTATGAATTCAACCGCGGCGAGCTCGAAGTCGCGCGTTTCTTCCAGCTTGGCCGCCGCAGCACCCTCGGATGGCGAGTCCATGTCGGGGCGGTATTCCCCGGACTCGTCACCGTGAAAGGCGTCGCCAGCACCCAGCAGTTTGTTCCCCCCGACCAGCGCTTCTACGCCGGGGGACCGAACTCCGTGCGCGGCTTCAGCGCCAATGATCTGGGGCCCAAGGTCTACGTCGTGGACACCGGCAATGTGCACGTCAACGGAACGGACACGACGTTCACCCGGGTCCAGACGTCTCCGACCGGTGGGAACGCCGTGTTCGTCGGCAACGTGGAGCTGCGCGTGCCGTCGCCGATCCTGCCGGAGCGTGTGCAGCTCGCTGGGTTCGTCGACGCCGGTCAGGTCTACATCCGCCAGCGCGACGTCTTCTCGCTGCGATCGATGCGGGTGACCCCCGGGGTGGGAGTCCGCATCGTCACGCCGCTCGGGCCCGTCCGCGTGGACGTGGCCTACAACAACTACGCCCCCGAGTCGGGCGTGCTGTGGCTCTCCGACGGCAAGAACCTCACGCGGCTGCGCAACAGCTTTCAGCAACCGCGTCCCGCGACCTTCCTGCGGCGGCTGCTGGTGCAGTTCGCGATCGGTCAGGCGTTCTGATGCGGCGCTCCCTCGGCGTGCTGCTCTGGACCCTGGTCGGGATCCTGGCCTGCTTCCTGGGCGGACTCTCGGCGCTCGTCGGCACCGGCGCCGGTCGCACGCTGCTGGGGCGCGTGGCCGTGACCGCCCTCGAGGGGGCGGTTTCGGGGACGGTGGAAATCGGCGCGATGTCCGGGACGCTGCTCACCGGCCTGTCGCTCAGGGATGTGCGGTTGTACGACGCGGATACGACGCTCGTGGCCTGGCTGCCGCACGTCGAGGTCGAGTACAACCTGCTCGACTTCACCGCGGGCCGCGTGGTGCTGCAACGTGTGCTGCTGGTGCGGCCCTACGTGAACATCGTGCAGCACAAGAACGGCCGTCTGAACATCGAGGAGCTGCTGCGGCTCGGCGGCCCGCCGTCGCCGCATTCGGGGCCGAAGCAGCTCGTGGTGTTGCGCAACGTCAGCGTGACCGATGGCGACCTCGTGCTGCGGCTGCAGTCGCGTCCGGCGCCGGACGACTCCCTGCACGAGATCGACGCCTTCGGGACGGACGGCAGGCATCGCGTGCGTCGGCTCCAGCATCTCAACACCTTTCTCAACGCGTTCCGCATCTCGGCACCGGGCCAGCGGGGGATGCGTCTCGAACTCGCCGGTCTCGCCGTGGAGATCGACGATCCCGCCGTGACGCTGACCGACATGCGGGGCAGCGTCGCCATCGACGGCGATTCGCTCGACGCCGATCTCCCCGTCGTCCGGATGCCCGACTCGCGCGTCGGCGTCAAGGGCAAAGTCTCCTGGCCGCACGACACGCTGCGCTACGATCTCGACATCAAGGCCGCCGAAGCGTCGCTCGCCGACGTGCGCTTCATCGAT
>CAZXKN010000024.1:0-4244 GCA_964641815.1 uncultured Gemmatimonadaceae bacterium
TGAGATTGACGCTGCCACCGTACAGGATCACGGGAGACGTGGCGCCGCGCTGCGTGAGCCATCCCCGGATGTCGGCATGGACCTGGGCGGCGTCCCGTGGCGTCGCGTTCTTCCCGGTGCCGATCGCCCACACGGGCTCATAGGCGATGATGACCTTGCGCAGCGCCTCGGCCTCGAGCCCCTCGAGTGCCCCCGCGAGCTGGCGTTGCACGACGGCGAGCGTCTCCCCGGCTTCCCGCTGCTCCAGCTTTTCGCCGACACACAGCACGGGGACGAGTCCGCCGGCAAGCACCGCGCGGACCTTGAGGCCGGTCTCGGCGTCCGTCTCGCCGAAGACGTGACGCCGCTCGGAGTGTCCGATCAGCGCGGCCCGCGCGCCGGCTTCGACGGCGAGCGGGACCGAGATCTCGCCCGTGAATGCCCCCTTCGGCTCCCAATGGACGTTCTGGGCGCCGGCGGCGAGGTCCGCACGTCCGGTGATCAGCTGGGAAACGGTGTGCAGCGTCGTGGCCGGGGGGAAAAACCAGACTCGGCGGCCGGGCTGGGCCTGGTATCCGGCAAGGAACTGATCGATGTAGGCCCGAGCGGCGGCGGGTCCGACATGCATCTTCCAGTTGGCGGCGAAGAGCAGCGATCTCACGCGTCGTCCAGCGCCATCACGCCGGGCAGGGGTTTCCCTTCGAGAAACTCGAGCGAGGCTCCCCCGCCGGTAGAGACATGGGTCAGCTTGTCTTCGAGACCGGCGACCGCCGCCGCGGAGTCCCCCCCTCCCACGACGGTGGTGGCGCCCTTGGCGGTCACTTCCACGAGCGCATTGGCGACCGCCCGCGTGCCCGCGTCGAACGGCGGCGTCTCGAACACACCCATCGGGCCGTTCCACACGACCGTCTTGGCGCCGAGAATGCGGGCTCGGAAATCGTCCGCCGTCGCCTGATCGATGTCGAACACCGACATGTCAGCGGGAATCTTGTCGCTCGACACCTGCTTGCGCTCGGCGGCGCGCTCGAGCGACGGCGCGACCGTCGCTCCGCGGGGCAGCACGATCTTCTGCCCGCTGCCCTTCAACAGGGCGCGCGCCAGCTCGATGCGGTCCCGCTCGACGAGCGACCCGCCGATTTCGAGCCCCATGGCGGCGAAGAAGGTGCAGGCCATGGCGCCGCCGATCAGGATGGCGTCACACTTGGGGAGCAGCGACTGGATCACGTCGATCTTGCCGCTGATCTTGGCCCCACCCAGCACCGCGACGAACGGGCGCCGTGGCTTCTCGAGCGCAGCGCCGAGGTATTGCAGCTCGCGCTCCATCAGGTATCCGGCGACGGCCGGCTTCAGGAGATGGGCGACCGCCTCGGTCGAGGCGTGGGCGCGGTGCGCCGACCCGAAGGCGTCGTTGACGTAGAAATCCCCGAGCGCCGCAAACTGTTTCGCCAACGCCTGATCGTTCTGCTCCTCACCCGGCCAGAAGCGCGTATTCTCGACCAGCGCGACGCCGCCGCGCGGCAGGCGCCGGGTCACGGCCACTCCCTGGTCCAGATTCTCGATGAACTCGACCGGCGCGCCGATCAGCCTCTCGACGTCGCGCACGATCTGGCGCAGCGAATACTTCGGTTCGGGCCCGCCCTTGGGGCGGCCGAGGTGGGACAGCAGCACGACGCGGGCGCCGTGATCCCGCAGGTACGTGATCGTCGGCAGCGCGGCGCGGATCCTCGAGTCGTCGGTCACTGCCCCGTTCTTGAGGGGGACGTTGAAGTCGACGCGGACCAGGGCCCGCTTTCCCTCGAGCGCGCTCGCCGGGAGGCTCTCGAGGGAACGTTTGGTCATCGGTGCGCGCCGAGGTAGGCGAGCAGATCCACGCAGCGTGCCGAGTAGCCGATTTCGTTGTCGTACCACGAGGAGACGTGCAGCAGCGTGCCGTCGATCACGTTCGTGGACTTGGCGTCGACCACGCTCGAGAACAGGTTGCCGATGTAGTCGGTCGAAACGAGCGGCTCATCGGAGACGTCGAGGATGCCTTTCAGCTCACCCTGCGCCGCCTTCTTGAACGCCGCATTCACTTCTTCGATCGTCGTCTTCTTCGCCACCTCGACCGTCAGATCGACGAGTGAGACGTCGGGCGTCGGGACCCGGAGCGAGACGCCGTCGAGTTTTCCCTTTACTTCCGGGATGATGAGGCTCGTCGCCTTGGCCGCGCCGGTCGTGGTGGGAATGATCGAGAGCGCGGCGGCCCGGGCGCGGCGCAGATCCTTGTGCGGCAGATCGAGGATCTGCTGGTCGTTGGTGTAGCTGTGCACCGTCGTCATGAAGCCGTGCACCAGGCCCCAATTGTCGAGAATGACCTTGACCACCGGGACGAGACAGTTGGTCGTGCAGGAGGCATTGGAGAGGACGTCGTGTTTCGCCGGGTCGTACTTCTTCTCGTTCACGCCCATGCAGATCGTGATGTCCTCGCCCTTGGCGGGAGCGGAGATCACGACCTTCTTGGCTCCGGCGGTGAGGTGTTTGGCCGCCGACTCGCGGTCGGTGAAGCGCCCGGTGCTCTCGAGCACCAGCTCTACGCCCTGGTCCTTCCAGGGCAGCTTCTCCGGCTCCTTGATCGCCGTCACGCGGATCTCGCGGCCGTTGACCACGAGGTTGTCGCCTTTCGCTTCGACCGTTCCCGGGAAGCGGCCGTGGACGGAATCGTATTTCAGGAGGTGGGCCAGCGTCTTCGTGTCGGTGATGTCGTTGACCCCCACGAACTCGAGGGCTGTCTGTTTTGCCATGACGGCGGCCCGCAGCACGTTGCGCCCGATACGTCCGAACCCGTTGATCCCTACGCGAACGGCCATGCGCACTCCCTAAGTGAAGTCCGGTATGCTTGCCCGGCCGAACGTGACGGCCGAGATCGACTGACATCCCGCGTTCGCCAGCGCGCGGGCCGCTTCCGCCAGCGTCGCGCCGGTGGTGAAGACGTCGTCGATTAGAACCAATGGTGAACGCAGAATGTTGAATGCAGAATGATAGGCCCGCGAGCCATTCTGCATTCGCAATTCTGCATTCTGGATTGCAAACGCCCCCGCCACGTTCGCTAGACGCGCGGCTGGTGTCAACGCCGTTTGCGTCGGCGTATCCCGTGTCCGGACAAGGAGTTCTGGACGATTCGTCAGTCCCCAGAGTTGCGCGAGCGCAGCCGCCAGGGCCTCGCTTTGATTGTAACCGCGCCGCGCGCGCCGCTTGGCGCCGAGCGGGATCGGCACCAGGACCGCCTCAGCCGGAGGCCGCTCGACGAGCTTAGCCACGACCGCGGCCATATCCCGCCCGACACGCGACAGCCCATCGTATTTCAGGGCATGGACGGCGCGGCGCGCGCCGCCGTCGAGCCACACCGCCGACCGCGCCACGGTGAGCGCGCCGGGCCATGCGCGGCACAGCCGGCAGGGACCGAAATGTGGCTCCGGCTGCCCGCAGCGCTCGCACCAGGGCGGGCGCACCGGTCGCCAGCGCAGGCGACAGACGCGGCAGACGAGATCGTCGCTGAATTGGGGACCGAGGAGGCGGTGGCACACCAGGCACTCGGCGGGCAGGAGCAGCTGCTCGAGGGCGTGAGCCAGGGAGGCCACTAGTGACTCTGGACCAGTGATTCGTTCAACAACCGACTCCGTCGCCTGGGTACCGCGAGTAAACTCGCGGCTCGGCGCTGGCGCGACGCGTCTTGAAAGACGCGGTGCTGACCCTATTCCTTCGGGATAGCGCGATCCGGATGCCTCAACGGTTGATCGTGGACGTACCGAATAGCTGCCTTCAGATTGCCCCGACCCACCGAGTATGCGGAGTAGCCGGTTGCCCAGCGCACACCCGTTGTGCTGAGTCGCTGTTCCTTGTTGATCAGTCGCGCGCTCGCACCCTTCAGGCCTTGTGCGAGTCTTGGAAGGTCGAAGCGCGCCGGCAGGCGCACAACCATGTGTACATGATCCGACACCATACTCAACGCCAACGGCACCGCGCCGTGCCGCTGGACCTCCGCTGGGAGAAACCGTTCGAGAAAACGCGCTTCTGATCTGGCGAGCATCGGCATGTTGCGGAACGTCTTCCAGGTCAGGTGCACGAACAGCACTACAGGCATGTACAGATTATGGGACTCCAAACACAAGGGGGGAGTATCGCGTTTACGCGCGCGGGATCGAATTCACGCGTGACGGATCAGAAGTAGCCGTGAGCAAGTGGGTCGCCCGGGGTACCCCGAGTGAACTCGGGGCTCGGCGCTCGCG
>CAZXKN010000025.1:0-12471 GCA_964641815.1 uncultured Gemmatimonadaceae bacterium
GCGCGCTCGACGAGCGTCAGCGTCTGACGGCCCCGCTCCCCCACCGGGATGAGGAGGCGTCCACCAGGCGCCAGCTGCTCCACCAGCGGTGCCGGCACGGTCGGCCCCCCCGCGGTCACGAGGATCGCGTGATAGGGCGCGTAGCCTACCCACCCCAGCGTTCCGTCCCCCAGGAGGACCGAGACGTTGCGGGCCTCCGCTGCCCGCAGGGCGCGCTGCGCACGCTCCGCGAGCTCCTGGACCCGCTCCACCGTAAACACCTGTGCCACGAGCCGCGACAACAGGGCCGTCTGGTACCCCGAGCCGGTACCGATTTCGAGCACGCGCTCGCCACCCTGCAGGTGCAGTGTCTCGAGGTAGCGTGCCTGAGTGAACGGCTGGGAGATCGTTTGCCCCGCCCCGATCGGGAGGGCGGTGTTTTCATAGGCGCGATGTCGCACGGCATCAGGAACGAAGAGATGGCGCGGCGTTTCCGCAAAGGCGCGCAACACCGCGAGGTCCTTGATCCCCTGCTCGCGCAGCTGCTCGACGAGACGGGTGCGGTAGCCGCCGAACGTATCGGCGCTCCCTAGCCGCTCAGACCCCATCCGCGCGCGGCCTCGAGCAGATCGTAGTTCGTCATGTCGACGTGCAGCGGTGTGACCGAGATGAACCCCTCACCGATAGCCCGGAAATCGGAATCGGCGCCCCCCGACCACGTCACGTGCCCGCCGCCGATCCAGTAGATGTCCCGCCCCCACGGATCCTTCATCCGGGCCACCTCCTCGTGAAACACGCGGCTCCCGAGGTGCGTGACCCGCACGCCTTTCACCTGATCGCCGGGGATCGGTGGCAGATTCACGTTGAGGAGCGTGTCGCGGGGAAACGACTCGATCGCTACGATGCCGGCGAGCAGGCGCGTGAGGCCGGCACGGTGGCTCTCGAGATGCTCGAGATCGAAGCTGCCGAAGGAGAAGGCGACGCTGGGAATCCCGGCGGCCAACCCCTCCATCGCCGCCGCGACGGTGCCCGAATACAGCACGTCCTCGCCCATGTTGGGCCCGTGGTTCACGCCCGAGAACACGAAGTCGGGCTTCTCCGGCATCAGCGCGTCCAGTGCAAGCAGCACGCAGTCGGTCGGCGTGCCATCGACCTGATAGGCGCCGTCGGCGCGGCGCGTCGCCCGGATCGGCCGGTGCAGCGTGAGAGAGTGCGACGTGGCGCTCTGCTCCCGGTCGGGGGCGACCACCGTAACGCGCCCCAGATCCCCCGCCGCTTCCCCGAGGAGGGCCAGGCCGCGGGCCAGAATACCGTCGTCGTTGCTGATCAGGATGTTCATGACGCTCCGAGCAGATACCGCGCGAATACCCGGGCCACGCGCCATCCGTCGGCGACGCTCATGAAGTGGCTCGGCTGGCCGTCATAGATAGTCGGGATCGTCACGGAACGCACCCCGTATCCGGCCCGCAGCGCCGTCAGCAGAAACGCGGCCTCGTATTCGTAGCGGGTGTGGCGGCTGATCCGGGGGGCGACCGCCGCCGCCAGACGGCTGGTGAACGCCCGCAGGCCCGTCTGGGCGTCCGGAATCGGCGTCCCGGCGATTCGGCTGGCGATCGTCGCCGACAGCCAGTTGGTGACGCGCCGCGAGACGGGCATCGCCCCGCTCCGCTTGCGGGCGCCGAGCACCAGATCGACGCCGGCGTCGGCGAGCTGGGCGAGCAACAGGCGGATGGCTTCCGGAGGGTGCTGGCCGTCGGCGTCGAGGGTCACGATCGTCCCGGCACCATCCGCCAGGGCGCGGGCAATGCCGGTGGCGAGCGCGGCTCCCTTCCCCGCGTTGCGCTCGTGCCGGATCACGAGACCACCGGCGCGAGCGGCGACTGCCCCCGTCTCGTCCGTGGACCCGTCGTCGACCACAACCAGCTCCGCGTCGGGCACGGTGGCCCGCACCCGGCCGATCACCGTGACGAGGGTGGCTGCCGCCTGGAACGCCGGGATGACGACGACTACGCGCGTGGCGGGGCAGCCCCGTCGAGCAGCGCGAGTACGGCCTTCAACTCGGTGCGGAGATCCTTGATCGTCTCGGAGGCGAGGGCCCGCCGCGCTTCGGGCTTGAGCTCTCCCGAGCGACGGTACTGCTCGATCTTGGTGCGAGCGCCCTCGATCGTGTACTTCTCGGTGTACAGCAGGTGCTTCACCAGCATGATCAGCTCGATCTCGCGACGCTGATAGACGCGGTTCCCCGACCGGTTCTTGGCCGGATTCAGGAAGCGGAACTGGCTCTCCCAGTAGCGCAGCACGTGCGGCTTCAGATCGGTGAGCTGGCAGACCTCACCGATCGAGAAGAACTCCTGCACGGGATGCGGAACGCTCATCGCCACTGCTCCGGCTTGGGGGCCCGCTCCATCAAGTCGGCGATCGCCTGGCGCGGCGACTTGCCGTCGAACACGATCGCGCTCACCTCGCTGGCGATCGGCAGCTCGACGCCGTGCCGCTCGCCCAGCAACACCGCCGTGCGCGCCGTCGAGAGGCCTTCCGCGACGGTTTTGCGGCTCGACAGGATATCCTCCAAACGCCGTCCCTGCCCGAGCTCGACGCCGAGCGACCGGTTGCGGGACAGCGCGCCCGTGGCGGTCAGCACCAGGTCGCCGAGCCCGGTGAGGCCGGCGAAGGTGAGCGGATCGGCCCCCAGCGCCTGTCCCAGGCGCGTCAGCTCGGCGAGCCCGCGCGTGATCAGCGCCGCCCGGGGATTATGCCCCAGGCCGAGCCCTTCGACGATCCCGGCGGCAACCGCGATGACATTCTTCAGCGCCCCCCCGAGCTCCACTCCGATGACGTCGGTATGGGAGTACACTCGAAACGTCGCTGTCGCAAATACCTGCTGAACCCGCTGCGCCACCTCATGATCCGTTGCCGCTGCGACGACCGCCGTCGGCTGACGCTCGTACACTTCGCGCGCGAATGACGGGCCCGACAGCACGGCGACCGGAACCCCGAGTCCGAAGACCTCCTGCAACACGCAGGAGAGTCGCTCCTGGCGCTCCGGCTCCAGCCCCTTGGACACGCTGACGACGAGGGGACGTTCGTGCACCGCGGCCGCCGCCTCGGTCATGATGGCCCGCACGACGTGCGACGGCGTCGCACACACGACGACGGCGGCGTCGCGCACTGCCTCGGCGACGTCTCCCGTGGCGCACAGTGTGGGCGCGAGCGGGGCGTCGGCGAGGAAGATGGCGTTCACATGGTCGCGGTTGATCCCGGCCACGACCTCGGGCTCACGGGCCCAGATCGTGACGGTGGCGCCCTTGCGGGCGAGCAGGTCGGCGAGGGTGGTGCCCCACGCCCCTGCCCCGACGACGGCGACCTTCGGGCCGCCCTGGCTCACGACAACCCCCGTCGCGTGTGAAACCGGTTCTCCGTCCCGGCGAGCAGGCGCTGCACGTTGGCGCGGTGCGAGTACACGATCAGTACCGCCAGCGCGACACTGGCCCAGAACGCCGACACCGCGCCGGGCGCTGTGAGCTTCACCCACACCGGGAACGACGCCGCGGCGACGAGCGACGCGAGTGAGACGTAGCCGGTGAGCCAGAGGCTGCCGCCCCACACCGGCACCGCGATCAGCACGGCCACGGGAGCCAGGGCGAGGAACACGCCGAGCGCCGTCGCGACCCCCTTGCCGCCCTTGAAGCGCATGAAGGGCGAGAAGACGTGTCCCAGCACCGCCGCGATTCCCAGCCCGACAGCGAGCCACGGTCCCCCCGCCGCCCAGCGCCCGAACAGCGCCACGGGAATCGCCCCTTTGGCAATGTCGATCAGGGCGACGGGAATCGCCCAGCGCCACCCCAGCACACGATAGACGTTGGTCGCGCCGAGGTTCTTGCTGCCGTGCTCGCGCAGATCGATGCTGCGCGCCAGGCGGCCGGCGAGATAGGCGGTCGGCGTGGCGCCCAGGAGGTAGGACGCCACGACCCAGAGCGCGATCGTCACCGGCGCTCCTGTTTCTTGCGGCGAAACTTGACGTTGACCGGTGCGCCGGTGAACGCCCACGCCTCGCGGAACCCGTTCACCAGATAGCGGGCGTACGACTCCGGGATCGCCTCGGGATGGCTCGCCACGATGGCGAAGCGCGGCGGTGCGGTGCCGATCTGCGAGGCATACAGGAGACGCACCGACGCCCCCACCGGCTGCGGCGGCTGCTGCTTGTTCACCAGCTGCTCGAGGACGCGATTGACCTCGGCGGTGGGAACGCGTTTGTCGCGCTCCAGGGCGACCGCTACGATCAGGTCGAGCAGTTTGCTGACGCGCTGGCCGTTCTTGGCCGACACGTAGAGAAACGGGATGAACTTGAGAAACGGGGCCTTGAGCGCGAGCTCCTTTTCGCCGCGCACGCCGGTGTTGGCGTCCTTCTCCTCGATCAAGTCCCACTTGTTGACGGCGATGATCACTCCGGCGCCGCGCTCCCACGCGTCGCCGATGATGCGCAGGTCCTGCGTGTGCAGCCCGTCTGTGGCGTCGACGACCAGCACGCAGACGTCGGCGCGCTCGATGGCGCGCGCGGTGCGCAGCGTTGCATAGAACTCGAGATCGTCCTGCACCTTGCTGCGCTTGCGCAATCCCGCGGTATCGATGAACACGAGCTGCCGGCCCTCGTGCTCGAGCGTCGCGTCCACGGCGTCGCGCGTGGTGCCGGGCTCGTCTGCCACGACCATGCGCTCACGCCCCAGCAGCCGGTTGACGAGACTCGACTTCCCGACGTTGGGACGTCCGACGATGGCGACCGGGATGGCGTGGTCGTCTGCCTGGCCGTCGCCCGCCGGCAGCAGCCCCACGATCTGATCGAGCAGGTCGCCGCTGCTTTTCCCCACCGCCGCCGACACCGGGAACGGGTCGCCCAATCCCAGCTCGTAGAACGCGAGGTGTCGTTGATCGCTGGGGAGCTGATCGGCCTTGTTGGCGACGAGCAGGACGGGACGGCGCACCGTGCGCAGGTATTGTGCGATCTCGAGATCTGCCGGATGCACGCCCGCTTCGACGTCGACCACGAAGAGCAGCACGTCGCTCTCGGCGACCGCCGCCTCGACCTGCGTGCGAACGGCGCGGTTCAGCGCGTCGAGAGCCCCGGGAACGAGACCGCCGGTATCCACGAGCCAGAAGCGCCGGCCGTTCCATTCCGCCGCCGCGAAGTTGCGATCGCGCGTCACACCGGGTCGCGCGTCCACGATCGCCTCGCGCCGGCCGATCAGCCGGTTGAAGAGCGTCGACTTGCCGACGTTGGGGCGGCCGATGATCGCGACGGTGGGGGTGCCGCTCCTCATTCGTCCTCGAATGCAGAATGCAGATTGATGAATGCAGAATGATCGTCCGCCGTCATTCTGCCTTCTCCATTCTGCATTCTGCCCTTTGCGAGCGCGTCCGCAAAATCGTACGAGAATCGGATCTCCATCGGCACCCGCTTGGCCAGCTCGTGCGCGTCCAGGTCGTCGGTGAACAGCAGATCGTCGTTCACGGCTTCGGCCGGAAGCAGGGCCAGGTCGAGATCATGGCGGTCGACGAGGGCGCGTTGAAACGCCGTTCCGGGGAGGAGGCCGGCCGTCGTCACCGCCGCGCCGAACAGATCGTTCTCGAGCGCGAGGATCTCGAAGCGAGCGCCGG
Organism: uncultured Gemmatimonadaceae bacterium; assembly: GCA_964641815.1. GTDB lineage: Bacteria > Gemmatimonadota > Gemmatimonadetes > Gemmatimonadales > GWC2-71-9 > DASTHG01. The sequence continues at coordinate 5,632 of CAZXKN010000025.1, forward strand.
TCTCGGCGGCGAGGTCGCTGAGCACCTGCGGCATCAGCCGCCCCATCGCCGTCCCCGTCGTCACCGCGATCCGCTTCCCCGCCCAATCGCCGAAGCGCCCGGCCGAGGCGGCGATCCGCGTCTGCAGATAGCGCACCGCCCCGACGCCGTTCTCACGCTGCTCGAAGTCCCCGTACCAGGCCGCGGGCGGCAACGGCGCGCCGGCCTGGAGATAGAGGTCGTCGGCGCCGTACACCCAGGGCTGGCGACGCTCCGCCATGGCGCGCGTGGCCCACCGCTCCACCGCCTCGAGCGCCGCCCGGCACTGCTCCCGGGTCGGCTCGACCACGAGGTGATGCTTGCTGAATTCGGTGAGCGCGACCGGCACGACGGAGACCGACAGGACGGCGTCTCCCAGGCCGTAGAGGTCGCTCAGAGTACGCTGCAGCTGTTGCCCGTCATTGACGCCGGGGATCAACACGACCTGCGTATGAAACCGGATCCCCTGCTCCGCGAAGCGAGCGAGCTGCGACACGATTTCGGGCGCCTCGGGGTTGCGCAGCAGCCAGCGGCGCACCACGGGATCGGTCGCATGCACGGAGACGTACAGCGGCGACAGCCGGTACTCGGCGATCCGCGCCTCGTCCTTCGGCTTCAGGTTGGTGAGCGTTGCGAAATTGCCGTAGCGGAACGACAGCCGGTAATCGTCGTCGCGAATGTAGAGGTTGGCGCGCAGCCCCGTCGGGTTGCCGTCAACGAAGCAGAAGTCGCAGTGGTTGGCGCAGCGCCGAATACGCGGCGGTTCCAGCGTGACGCCCATCGGCATCCCCTCGGGACGCTCGATGTCGCACTCCAGCTCCTCCCCCGACGGCAGCCGCGCCCGCAGCATGAAGGCGTCGTCCGCCGTCAGGAACTCCCAATCGAGGAAGTCCTCGAGCGGCCGGGCATTCACGCTCACGAGCTCAGCCCCAGGGACGAGCCCCACGTGGGCCCCGATCGAATCCGGCGCTACCGACGCGACACGCAACACCACGGTTACTCACAGTTAAAGCGTTTTCTCACGCCGGCGTCGCAAACTCAACGCTGGCAGAAACTTGAGCAACCGGAAATATCACCTATGCGGCGCGGTAGCGCCAGCCGACGGCTCCCTTCGCACGGGCGTGGGTCTGGAACTGCTGGCTCCCCCCTGCCGGGACCGCGGGGATGTCGACTCCCTGCGTGGCGAGAACGGTGCCTTTGGCGTCGAGGAAGTCGACCGTCAGGTGCGTCGCTTTAGCGGCGACGCTCCCGGCGTTGGTGGCGACACCGGTGAGGGTGATGCCGCTCGAATCGGGGACCATGCTGGCGATGGTGATATCCACCGACAGCGAATCGGATGCCACCGTGTACTTGCGGGCCGAGTCCGTCTGGCCGCGCAGATCCCACGCCTGCCCCATGAGATGCAGGGCCATCTTGTTCATCGGGTCGAGCCCGACGAGACGCTGCAGCGTGGTCACGGCGTTGGCCCCGTCCTTCGTTTCGACGTAGACGCTTCCCAGCTCCGACAAGGCGTTGCGGTGATACGGATTGCGCTCGAGGGCCAGGCCGTAGGCCTTGATCCCCGGCGCCCACAGCCGTGTGGACACGAGGCGTTGGCCCAGGTCGTAGAGATCGCTCGCCGAGAGATCGCCGGCATGGGCGAACAACCCGTCGAACACCGTGATGGCTTCTGACTGGCGCCCGGCCTGTACGTACATCGACGCGAGCGACCCCGCAGCTTCCATATTCGAGGGATACGCCGCCACCAGCTCCTTGTAAGAGGCAATGGCCGGCTGGAACACCGTCTGGGCAGCGGTGCTGTCGGCCGCCGCTTGTTGCTGAATGGCATCCCGCGCCGCCCGGTCGCGGCTCACGGCATCGGCCCGCGCGGCAGAATCATGACTGAACGACTGCTGGTCGGCGGGCGACAGCCGGGCGCCGCGGGCGCGGCGGGAGGCCGACGACGCCTGCATGCGGGCAAGCACCGTCGAATCCGACGCGAGATAGGGTGCCAGCGAGTCGCGGCTATAGCGCGTGTGCTGCCACTTCTGAACAGCCGGGTCCGACTGGACCGCGCGCACGGAGATCCGGGCGACTGTCAGGAGCGCATCGCGGCGCGCTTCGCTGTAGGCCGTATCTCCGGCCGAGGCCAGCGCCGCGCGGCGCAGGACGGCGCTCGCGGAATCGAGCTGGTTGGCGTCGATGTAGAGCAGCCCCAGCTGAAACAACGCCTTGACCTGTGTTGAATCGACGGCGTACGCCCGGCGCAACAGGATCGCGCCCGAATCCCTGTTCCCCGCCTGCCACAGCGACAGACCCTGGTTGAGCGTCGCCTGGGCAAGGGGCGCGATGAACGTGGCGATATCGGCCTTGCACTGCGGAGCGAGGGCGGCCGCCCTGGCGAACGCCGTATCCGCCCCCACCGCATCACCCTCCTCGACGTAATAGCGGCCGAGGTAATACCAGGCGGCGGGATTCTTGTCCTGCTTGTCGTCACGGATCGTGCGGACGAGCACTTCCTGGGCCTGCCCGAGCAGGTGATCGCGCATCTGAGGCTGCTGTGCGGCGTGCTGCAGGTCGACGACGGCGCTGTTGAGGCGGAAGAACCCCGGCTTGATATCGCACGGCGGCTTGGGCTCGACCCAGGTCTTGGCCTGGGCCCCGAGGCCCGCGGCGCCCAGGGTCAACAGTCCGATGGTGACGGCGGCGGAACGCATCGGGAGTCTCCGAAGGCTGGTTGGGTCGAATATCAATGCGGGACGCCCCCGCCTGCAAGCCAGCGTTCGGCCTCGCCCAGCGCCCCGAACAGCTGATCGAAGGAATCGACCACGAACAGCACGTCCTGCAGGTGGTCGATTGCAAACGGTTGCGCCAGCACCGCCCCGAGCGTAAACGGACGGCGGTCGCACTTCGGGCCAAGGGCGTTGGCGGCGTCGCCGTGCGACGAGATCAGGCCGCTGCCGTACACCTTCACGTCGCCCTGCTCGCGGATCAACCCGAATTCAACGGTGAACCAGAACAGCCGCGCGAGTCCGGTCACGTGCTCGTCCGTTTCCGCGGCCGCGGCCAGGGCCCCGAAACGCTGCAGGAAATCGGCGAAAACGGGGTCGGCGTGCAGCGGGACGTGCCCGAAAACGTCGTGGAAGATGTCGGGCTCGGGGAGGTAGTCGAGCTGCTCCCGCGTGCGCACGATGAGCGTCGTAGGGAACCGGCGCTGCGAGAGACAGGCGAAGAACTCCCGCGCCGGCAGGAACCCCGTGACCCCCACCGCAGCCCACCCGGTGCGCGCCCCGAGCCGCCGGTTGACATCAGCGAGCTCGGGGACGCGGTCGGGCCGGAGGCCGATGCGCTCCGCCCCCTCGAGAAACACGCGGCTGCCCGTCGCCGCCAGCGTGCGCATGCGGCGCTCGAACAGGATCGCCCACACCGCGTGCTGCTCCAGCGAGTAGGTGGACCAGTCCTGCTCGATGAAATACGATGCCTGCACACCGACTGGAGTCTGGGCCATATCCCCTCCCCTCAAGGTGAAACGCAAAAACGGCCCGTGTCGCCACGGACCGTCGGATCGCTCGGGGTTGCTGCCGTTACATCACCTGCCTGGACACCCCCAGCGCCGGCCCGTGGTGCGGGTCGGACGGTAGGAATAGGCATACCAGGCTCTCGGCATCATACAGAGCGGGCGATGGGATTCGAACCCACGACGTCCAGCTTGGGAAGCTGGCATTCTACCCCTGAATTACGCCCGCGAGACTCTTCGGAACAAAATGGGCAGCCTGCCCCCCAGCGTCAACGCCGGGGGGCCAGCCCGCCGCTCACCCCTTCTTGTAGCGCCACGCAATGATCCCCGCCCCGCTGGCCTGCACCGAGAACGCATGCGTGCCATCGCCGTCGATCGCCGGAATGTCGGAGGTCACGGTGGTCACCACCGTCCCCGTCTTGTTCACGAATTCGAAGACGAGCTTCAGCGGGACGCTGGCCTTGCCGTGATAGTTCGTCACAATGCCGCTGATCGTGGCGCCCTGATCGGTCAGCCCGAAGCTGCCCACGCTCACGTCGACGGGAAGCAGCGAATCGGAAATGGTCACATAGTAGAGCGCGCTGTCGCCCTGCTTCTTGAGCTGAAAGGCCTGGGCGAGCATCCGCACCGCATTGCGGTTCATCGGATCGACCGCGACGAGGCGCTGCGCCATAGGCAGCATCTTGTCCGCCTGATGCATCGCGAAATAGCTGCTCGTCAGGTTGAACAGCCCATCGCGGTTCAGCGGGTCGCGCGTCAGCCCCGCCTCGAACGCCTGGGCAGCGAGCTGATAATTGGTGACCGCGGACGAATCGCGCCGCGCGATCGAATCGGCACCCTCGCGATCGCACTTCTGCTTGCGCTGCAGGATCGTCTGCCCCGCCGCGCGCGGCTTCTGGCGGCAGGCGGCGCTGATCCTGGCGGTGTCGGGGAGCGGCGGCGCCGCGTTGTAAATCGAGACGCCGGCGTTGAACAGGCTCATCGGTTCCGCCGAATCGGCGTTCTGGATGATCAGCCGGTACATCGCCATCGCCGAATCCTTGTGCCCGCCCATCGTCAGCACGTCGGCGAGCCGCGCCCGCGCCTGCGCATCGTTCGGCACCGCCTTGAGGTAGTCGGTGTAGGCGGCCGCGGCGGAGTCGTAGTGCTGCGCACCGTAGAACGCGTTGCCGATGTTGAACATCGCGTCCTTCCGTTCCTTGTCGAATCGTGGATCGCTGGCCGCCTGGATGCCGAGCCGGAAATACTTCGCCGCCGAGTCATACCGCGTGAGGACCGCGGCTTCGTAGCGCGCCGTGGCGACCGAGTCCGGCAGACCGGGGTTTTGCTTCTTGAACGTCGATTCGGGCAGATAGCTCGCGGGCGGCATGTTGAAGAACACCGTAGCGAGCGTGGTGAGGCCCTGTGGCTCCCCGTTGTACACGCGCGCGGCGGCGCGCAGCGCCGTCACCGCGGAATCGTAGTTCTGCACATTCAATGCCGCGAGGCCCTGGTTGAAGATCGGCACCCAGAGCGAATTGCGCCGATAAAAGTTGATGTCCTCGTGGCACGCCGGGGCCAGATCCTCGGCCTTGCGGAAGGCGGAGTCGGCGCCCGCCGGGTCGCCGCGCATCGCGTAATAGCGCCCCAGGTAGTACCAGGCCCCGGCATTCTTGTCCTGGCCCCCGGTGGTGACCGCCTGGGTCAGCGTGCGCTGAGCGTCCTTCAGATCGCGCTCGCGATTCAGAGGCTTCTCCGTCGCGTTCTTCAGGTAGAGCAGCCCGCTGTTGACGAGGAACTGATTCGCCCCTTTGACCTCGCACTTGGGCGGCAACCAGATGTTCGCACCCTGCGCCGCCAGCGCGGGCGCGCACGACGCCGCCGTGAGCACCGAGAGAATGAGCCGCTTCTGCATGACGATCACTCCTTGGAGTTCGCGATCAGTTCTTCGGCGCCACGTTGCGCCGCCCGCGCTACCTCGAGCGGCGGCCGCCCCAGCTGCCGCGCCGCCGCCACCACGTCGTCGTATTCCGGCTTGACTCGGGGCAAGCCGCCGTCGGGCCCTTCCAACACCTTTACCCGCACCTGCACATCGTCAGCCAGCGGCACCGTGACGTGGCGGCGCTGCAGCGTCACCCGCTCCACACGGCTGCGCCGCACCCCCGCCGTCGTGCTGTGATGAAACAGCGCCGCGGTCACCGCCGACGCCGCCGTCTCCCCGACGACCACCTCGCAGCGAAATCCGGTGCGCCCCTTCTTCATCTGCACCGCCCAGGTCTGCACGTCGAGGGCGCCCGCGGCGAATAACGCCTGCCGCAACGGCTCGACGTATTCCGGACTCAAGTCATCGACGTCGGTCGCGAGCACGACCACCTCCCCTGCCTCCGCCGCCGCTTCTCCCACCAGAATGCGCAGCGCATTGGGGTAGCCTCGCGGATCGCGATTCCCCGCCCCCCACCCGCTCGCCATCTGCCGCCACCCCGCGGGCGGCGCTCCCGATGACAGCACGCGCAGCAGCACCGCGCCCGTCGGCGTGGTGGCTTCACCCTCCACAGGACCGTTCGCCGCCACCTCGATCCCCTCGAGCAGCAGCGCCGTGGCCGGGGCCGGTACCGGCAGCCGTCCATGGGCCGCCTCCACCCACCCCGACCCGAGCGCGACCGGCCGGTGATAGATCGCGTCCACGCCAAGCCGCTCGAATCCCTCGATCGCCCCGACGATGTCGAGCACCGCGTCGACGGCCCCGACCTCGTGGAGGTGCACCCGTTCGGGCGTCGTGTCGTGAACGCGTCCTTCGGCTTCGCCGACAAGCCGGAACGCCCGCACTGCCCGCTCGCGCGTCCACGCCGAGACCGGAGCCGTTTCGACGAGCCGGATCAGCTCTCCCACATGGCGGCCGTGCGGCTCGTCGGGAATCGCGAATTCCACCTGCTTGCACGTGACCCCAGCGCGCCGGGCGTCACGAATCGAAACCTCGACCCCGCTGAACCCGAGCCGCCCGGGCAACTCCACGAGCCATGCCTCCGGTACCCCGAGCGACAGCAGGGCGCCGAGTGTCATGTCGCCGCTGATGCCGGCGAAGGGATCGATTACGGCGATGGGCATAGCTCGAAGTCCGCAAATATAAACGGCTTAGGTGCGATACAGCCACCCGGCGCCGGTATTGAAGAGAACCACCGTTTCATGCGGCCGGATCGCCCCGGCGGCCAGAAGTCCGCGCGCCGCCGCGAGGGTCGCACCTCCCTCCGGAGCGGCATCGATCCCCGCGTCCACCTGCAGCTCCTGGGCGCCCTCCATCAGCGCCTCGTCGGACACTGCGATCGCCCCGCCGTGACTGTCCCGCAGGG
>CAZXKN010000026.1:0-2717 GCA_964641815.1 uncultured Gemmatimonadaceae bacterium
AGCGGCACCGCTGTTCCCTAAGCCCCCGGCGGGCTGAGAGCTACCATCTTGCCCGAGCGTGCGTGACCTGGATCACCACCTCGTACGTTGACGCTGGGCCCCCCCGGTCCTATTTTGGTCATCCCTCTGCAACCGAAGTAAGCGCAGGTAAAGGAGATATGAGACGCAGCTCGGAACGGCGCAACTCTGATCGGCGCTGGACGGTGATGGTTGTCCCCCACGGCTCGGGTGCTTCGCGTGCCGTGGAGGTCTCCCATTCCGTATTCAAGACGCTGGTCGGAATCGGGAGCGTGTTGGTGCTCCTGCTCGTCGTGCTGGGCGGCGCCGCGTTGTCGCGCGGCGTGAGCATCACGCGCGGCCGCGTGCTCGAGCGGGAGAATCGCCTGCTCGCCGACGAGATTCAGCGCATGCGCTCGCGCCTCGCCGGACTGCACGACACCTTGTCGAGCTTCAGCCAGCGCGCGCAGGAGCTGCGCGTGCTCGCCGGACTGACGCCGACCGATTCCACAGTGCAGCAGGCGGGCATCGGCGGACCGGTCGGCTCGTGGACGGAGCGCGACAGCTTGAACGCCACCGGCCAGCTCGGATCCGAAGCGGTCGTCGCGCGCGAAGATCTCGACGGGTTGACGCGCCGCGCGAACATCCTGGTGCGGTCGATCAACGAAGCGTACGACTCGCTCTCGTCGCACCAGGCGAAGATGGCCGCCACGCCGTCGATCATGCCGACCAAGGGCTGGCTCACCAGCGCGTTTGCCGCCGAGCGGGTGCACCCGATTCTGCACATGGCGCGCCCGCACGAAGGCATCGACGTGGCCGCGCCGATGGGCGCCGAGATCGAAGCCCCGGCCGCCGGCGTCGTCACCGAAGTCACCTGGGAAGACGGCTACGGCAACTACCTGACGATCGACCACGGCTACGGCATCGTCACCAAGTACGCGCACTGCTCCAAAATCCTCGTCGGGCGCGGCATGCGCGTAAAGCGCGGCCAGAAGATCGCCCTCGTCGGATCGACCGGTCTCGCGACCGGTCCCCACCTGCACTACGAGATCTGGGTGAACGGCAAGCCGGTGAATCCCGTCCACTACGTGATGCCGGACGCCATCGTCGACTGATCAGTTGTTGAATTGCACCTTCGGCACCGTATCCGAACCCGCTGATTCCTGAAAATACGCCCGCGCTTTTGCTCCCGTGACCTTGGCGGTGAGCACCTGCGGGAATCTCCGGATGTACGCGTTGTACTGATTGACCGCGTTGTTGTAATCCTGCCGCGACACCGCAATCCGGTTCTCCGTGCCCGCCAGCTCATCCGAGAGTCCCTTGAAGTTCTCGCTCGACTTGAGCTGCGGGTAGTTCTCCACGATGGCGAGCAAGCGGCCGAGCGGCGCGTTCAGCGCCTGATTGGCGTCGGCCATCTGCGTGGGGTCGCCGGACTGGATCGCGCCCGACAGGCGGCTGCGCGCATTCGCGACCGCGGTAAAGATGTCCCGCTCCTGCTTCGCGTAGGCCTGCACCGTGGAGACCAGGTTGGGGATCAGGTCGGCCCGCCGCTGCAGCTGCACCTTGATCTGCGACAGCGCCGCGCTCACCTGCTCGTCATAGGTCTGGATCGTGTTGTAGCCGCAGCCGCTCGCGAGCGCCACGAGCACCGCCATCGACCAGTATCGCCGCTGTGTCTTCACGCCAGGGTCTCCTTGGAGAAAAACGTCAGGATCGATTTACGTAATCGGCAGTGCGGGCCACCGCCTCGAGGTAGGCGGCCGCGCGCGGGTCGCTCGGCTGCAACGCCAGTGGGGCCCGGCCATCGAGGTGCCGCACCACGTCGTCCAGGTCCTTCGCCGGGAAGCCGATGACCGCGGCACCGGCCAGGACCACCTCCGCCGCCGTCTCAGGCACCGGCGTGCCGGCGAGCCGCAGCGTGGTGCGCAGCATCGTCAGAAAGCTCGCCGCGCTGCCCGCGATCAACGCGGTGAGCCGGCGGCCATCGTCCAGCGCCCCCACGTAGGCCTGGCGCAGCCGCACCAGCTTGCCGATCAGCTCGTGCTCCAGCTGCCGCTGCACGTCCTCGCGCTGCACCGTCACGCTGGCCCAGGGATCGCGTCCAGCGATGATGCGGTGCGCCGCCCGGATGTCCTCGTACTCGATGGCGAACGCATCGGCGGAGCCGTGCCATTCGCGATCGGAGAGGATGATCGGCGCCGGATGACCTGTCTTCTCCCACGCCTTCACGACCGGTGCCAGCGTGGACAACAGCCGCTCATCGACGCCGTCGGCGATCAGCAGCGTGTCGATCGACCCGTTGCGACGGGCGGATCCGCCCGCGCGGGCCGCCGAGCCGTACACGATGAGCGACACGAGGCGGCCGCCGAGTGCTGCGACCACCTGCTGCGCGAAGGTGTCGAGTGTCATCGCCGCCATCAGAAGCGCCCTCCTGCACCGCCGCCCGAGAAGCCACCGCCGCCACCGAACCCGCCGAATCCTCCGCCTCCGCCCCCTCCGAAGCCACCCCAGCGTCCTCCCCCACCCCACCCGCCCCGCCCGGACCCCCGCATGCCGCTCAACACGCTGAGCCACCACAGCGCCCCCAGGCCGCCGCCGCGCGCCGCGCGCGCGATGGAGCTGAACACGATGATGATGATGATGAACACGACGAACGCGACGATGGGACCCGGCAGCCCCGGGCCCGATGGCGGTTCGGCAACCTGCGGCGGAGCCGGAGC
>CAZXKN010000027.1:0-17629 GCA_964641815.1 uncultured Gemmatimonadaceae bacterium
GAATTCGGTCTCGGTCCGCAGCTCGGCGACGGTCGACACGCCGCAGTAGCCCATGCCGCTGCGCAATCCGCCGACCATCTGGAACAGGACGTCGCCCACCGGACCGCGGTAGGGGACGCGGCCTTCGATTCCTTCGGGGACGAGCTTCGAGGGACTGACCTCGCCTTCCTGGAAATAGCGGTCGGCCGAGCCTTCTTCCATCGCCGAGAGGCTGCCCATGCCGCGAATCACCTTGAAGCGGCGGCCCTCGAGCAGGAACGACTCGCCCGGGCTCTCCTCGGTGCCGGCGAGCATCGAGCCCATCATCACGCTCTCGGCGCCGGCGGCGAGCGCCTTGACGACGTCGCCCGAGTACTTGATGCCGCCGTCGGCGATGACGGGGATGTCGCCCGCGCCGCGCACCGCGTCGACGATTGCCGTGATCTGCGGCACGCCGACACCGGTGACGACGCGCGTCGTGCAGATCGAGCCGGGACCGACGCCGACCTTCACCGCGTCGACGCCGCGCTCGACCAGTGCCTTCGCCCCGGCCTCGCTCGCCACGTTGCCGCCGACGAGCTGCGCTTCGGGAAACTGCTGCCGCAGGCAGTCGACGGTGTCGAGCACACCCTGCGAATGTCCGTGCGCCGAGTCGACCACGATCACGTCGCACCCCGCGGCCAGCAGGGCTGTGGCGCGGGTCATCGCCTCGGGCGTCGCGCCGACAGCGGCGGCCACGCGCAGCCGTCCGTGCTGGTCCTTGTTGGCGCTGGGGTGCTGGCGGCGCTTGAAGATGTCCTTGATGGTGATCAATCCGCGCAACACGCCCTGCCCGTCCACCACCGGCAGCTTCTCGATGCGATGGCTCCCGAGGATCTTCTCCGCTTCGTCGAGCGTCGTGCCCATCGGGGCGGTGACGAGGTGCTCCTTCGTCATGGCGTCCCGAATCGGGCGGTCGAGCGCCCGCTCGAACTGCAGATCACGGTTGGTGATGATGCCGACCAGCAAGCCCGCGGCGTCGACGATGGGAACGCCCGAGATGCGGAACCGCGCCATCAGCTGCGCCGCTTCGCGCAGCGGCCGGTCGGGTCCCAGCGTGATCGGGTTGAGGATCATCCCCGACTCGCTGCGCTTCACGCGGTCGACCTCGGCCGCCTGGCGGTCGATCGGCATGTTCTTGTGAATCACGCCGATCCCGCCCGCGCGGGCGATCGCCATCGCCATCTCCGCCTCGGTGACGGTGTCCATCGCGGCGGAAACGAGCGGGATGTTGAGCGGGATGTCCCTGGTAAAGCGGCTCTGGATATCGACGTGCTTGGGGTGCACGGCGGACTGCCGCGGCACGAGCAGCACGTCGTCGAATGTGAGGGCTTGTGTCTGGCGGAAGGTTCCCATAGCGGAAGTTAGTCCCGCGTTTCCCAATCCTCAACCCGCGGCATCCTTCGCCGCCTGAAGTCGGCGCTCGGCGCTGACGCGACACGCCATGAATGGCGGTAGTTCAGCGTCTTTTAAAAACGTGTCGCCGCAGGCGCGCTAAAGCACTTCCTACGGTCGCCGAGCGGCGGCTTCGAGCCGCCGAACGAGAGTCGGAATGCGCAGACTTTTCTAGAGGTGCTCGAGGACCAGGCGCGCGAAGTCGCGCGCTTTCTGCTCCAGCTGCCGGTGGCCGCTCAGATCGGTGATCGTGATGAGCACGGCGGTGTTGCCCCGGACCACCGCGAGGTTGCCGCGCGTACGCCCGGCGCCGAGCCACACCGCACGATCCCCGAGCCCGGTGATCTTGTCGGCGTCCTTCTGGGCAGCGAGAAAATCGTACTGCGCCGTCCCCGGCGCGACGCGAAAGTCTACCGTCGTCCCGTGAAATACGTCGCCCGACGCGGGCTCGATCGTGCAGCCGGCGGGGGTCGGCTGTCGCAGACGGTAGCGGGACGGCTGGCCGAGGGCGGAGGATGCCTGCGCTTCGCTCACGTAGCTGCAGCCGGTGCGCGCCGGCGTGCTCGCGGCGTTCGCCGTCGAGGCTGGGGCCGCCGGAGCGCGGTCCGTCGCGGCGCGATCAGGACCTTTCATGCAGGCGACGACGACGAACACCGAAGGGACGACTATCAGATGTATCGGGATTCGGAACATGGGATTCGCCTATTGCTTCGAGTTCTCCGCGGCGTCCTCGGGGTCCTTCCTCCGCACCTCGTCGACCGCGGCCTTCCCCGCCGCCGCCAGCCCGCCCAGGAATTTGCCGGCCTTGGAAACCGTATCCATTGTTCCCTTGATGATCGTGATCGGCACACGGCCGGCCCGCATCGTGTCCTCGAGCGTCTCGGCGACCTTCTGGAACGGCGCAGCGCCTGCCGGCCGCTCGGCGTACTTCGATTCCAGAAACTCCACGTAGTCGAGCACCTGATACGCCTTCTCCTCCGGCAACACGTCGAGCTTGCGCAGCAGCCGCTCCCGCAGCACGTCATTCATGGCAGCACCTCGAGTGACACGAGATCGACGACGGGATTCCCGACGAACTTGCTGCGCCCGGTGCGCACGCGAACGGTGGACTGAATCGTCGCGAGCGGTGCGAGCCCAGCCACCGCGGTGCGCTGCGCATCCGGCACGACCACGTAGACGAACCCGTGCTCGGGCATCGGCCCGCGCGCCAGCAGATAGAGCGACCCGGTCGGAATGTCGGGGCGCAGGTCGTCGGCGGTGCGCACCGCGATCACCTGCAGCGTCCAGCGCAGCGCCTGCCCGACGTAGCGGTCGGGCTCGGCACGGAGCTCGGCGGCGCTGACGCCGACGAGCACCCCCGAAGGGGCCGCCTGGAGATCGGACGTTTTTACCCAGCCCTCGAGCTCGACGCGCGTCCAGTCCGACGTCCGGCCCAGGACGCGCAGCGGCGCGCCCGCGGTGAGCGCGGCGTCGCTCGCCCCGTCGGGGGCGCGATACAGCGTCGTCGGCCGGGCCGAGAGCACACGCTCGGGATCGACCGGCGGCGGCGTCGTGTCGGGCGCGCGCGTCGGCAACACCCGCGCCGGCGGCGGGGCCTGGACGGCATTCGCGATGCCGCTCAGCGCCGACGTCTTGACCCAGCCGCTGCGCCGCGCGTGCACCCAGCGATCCTGCTCGGCGACCTTGTCGAGCGCGAATCCGGTGGCGAGGTGTGCGATCACGACGCCGGCGGGCGTGGCGCGCAGATTCTCGGATGGCAGCTTGCTGACGGCGACGTCGAACCCGGGAATCGCCGTCGGCCCGAGCGACGTCTTGATGATCCATCCGTCGAGCGTCACGTTGGTCCAGTCGCCCTGAACGGCGCCGGTCTGGACCACCGAGCCCACTTCGAGCTGCGCCAGACGGCGTCCGGCGGCGGTCTGATAGAACCATTCTCCCTGCGTGGTGACCCGTGCACTGGCCTGGGCGGAAAGCGGCACCACGATGCAGGCGACAACTGGTAGGAGGCGAAGCGCCTGGATAGATTGCATCCTCATTCAATATGACCAAGAGGCACGGGTCGCGCACCCCGGTCGCGCTGATCGTACTGGACGGCTGGGGGTTCCGACCCGGCCGTGAAGGCAACGCGGTGGAGCTCGCCCAGGCACCGACCTGGGAACGGCTCTGGGCCCGCGCCCCGCGCACGCTGCTCGACGCATCCGGTCTCGCCGTCGGACTCCCCGAAGGACAGATGGGCAACAGCGAAGTCGGCCACCTGAATCTCGGCGCCGGACGCGTCGTGCCGCAGGATATGGTGCGCATCTCCCAGTCGATCGCGTCGGGAGAATTCTTCGATCTCGCTCCGCTGAAAGATCTGGTCGCCGCGGTCGGGCGCTCCAACGGCACGCTGCACCTCCTGTCGCTCCTCGGCACGGGCGGTGTACACGCCCTCGACCAGCACTTGCTCGGCGCCGTCGAGCTGGGTCGCCGCGCCGATCTGCCGGTGGCGATCCACGCCTGGACCGACGGCCGGGACACGCCGCCGCAATCGGCGCTCGGCTTTGTGCGCGATCTGCAGGACCACATTGCCCGCGCCGAGACCGCCCCGGGACGCATCACCATCGCCTCGGTGATCGGCCGCTACTACGCCATGGACCGCGACAAGCGTTGGGACCGGACGCGCCTCGCCTATGATGCGATGGTCCACGGCACGGGAATCGAAGCGCCGGATGCGGTGACCGCGATCCGCGGCGCCTACGAAGCACGCGAGACCGACGAGTTCATCAAGCCGCGCGTGATCAGCGGCACCCCGCGCATCCGCTCGGGCGACGGCGTCTTCGTCGTCAACTTCCGCGCCGACCGCGGCCGCCAGATGTCCGCCGCGCTCGCGCTCCCCGGGTTCGACGGCTTCGCCGATCCCGCCCGGCCGGCGGTGCAGCTCGTGACGATGACGCGCTACGACGCCACCTTCCCGTTCCCCGCCGCGTTCGAGCCGCTCGTGCTGCAGCAGATCGTCGCCCAGGTGCTCTCCGACCAGGGCCGTACGATGTTCCGGACCGCGGAAACCGAGAAATACGCGCACGTCACGTACTTCTTCAACGGTGGCGTGGAGCGTCCCTACCCCGGCGAAGAGCGGGAGCTCGTGCCGTCCCAGAAGAGCGTCGCGACCTACGACCAGATGCCGGAGATGAGCGCTCCGGGCGTAACCGACGTGCTGTGTCGCGCGCTCGAAGCGAAGCAGCACGATTTCATCCTGTGCAATTACGCCAACGGTGACATGGTCGGGCATTCCGGGGTATTACCCGCCGCGGTAAAAGCGGTGGAAGCCGTCGACACCTGTCTGGCGCGCGTGGTGGCGAGCGCCGAGCGCGCCGGCACCACGCTGCTGATCACCGCCGACCATGGCAACTGCGAGCTGATGATCGACCCCTCGAGTGGGGGGCCGCACACGGCGCATACGACCAACCCGGTGCCGTTTCTGATCGTCGGGAACGAGGGCCTGAAGAGCCTGCGGCCGGGTGGCAGCCTGCGGGACGTGGGACCGACGGTACTGCGCCTGCTGGGGGTCGATCAGCCGGCCGTGATGACAGGAAAAGACCTGAGGGAGATCAATTGATGGATGTGCTGCGCCGTGTCGCGTTCGCAACGGCACTCGTGTTGACCGCCTGGCCGGGCGACCGCCTGTCCGCCCAAGCCGGCCACGACCCTGCCAGCTCCCCCTACAAGGACCTGCGCCGCGGGCTCACGCTGCGGGTTACGGCCGGGTATTTCGCAGGGTCGCGCGGGCCGGATTCGACCCCGGTGGGCGCCACCAAGGGAGCGACGGCCGGACTGCGGCTCGAGCTGCAGGCGAGCGGCGCCCTGATCGTCGCGACCGGCGTGTCCTACGCCAAGACCACGGCGTTCTACAAGACGGCGTACGACTCCTCCCCCCGGACCGTGGGGCCGATCAACAATGGCCTCGTGTTGGCCGATTTCGGCGTCCTGCTGTCCCTGACGGGCGGCAAGACGTGGCGCGGGTTTCAGCCATACGTCGGCGCCACGATGGGACTCGCCATCGGCTCGAAAATCGCAGCCGACACGAGCGGCTACAACTTCGGAACCAAGTTCACCTACGCGCCGGAATTCGGCGTGCGCTGGTATCCCGCGCGGCGTCTCTCGGCAGAGCTCGGGGGGCGCGTGCTCGTCTACCACCTGGCCTTTCCGACGTCGTACCGGTTTCGCGTCCTGCCGAACATCCTCTCGCCGCTCAGCGCGACGACGATCCATCCCTGGGCGACGTTCGGCCTGGCGTGGACGTTCTAGCGACATGCCCGTCGCCTACCTGACCCGCATCGTCGGGTTCCGGTCGACGCATCGCATCGCACGATCCGATTGGACGGCGGAGCAGAACCGGGCGACGTTCGCCCGGGCCGCGGAGGATCACCCGCACGAGTACCAGTGCCGCGTGACGGTGAAGGGATCGCTCGACGCCGCGCGCGGCGGCGTCGTGAATCTGGAGCAGCTCGATGCACTGCTGGCGCGCGAGATTCACCAGCGGTTCGACGGGAAGCACATCAACGTCGACATCCCGGAGTTCGCCTCGGGTGCGCGGCTCGCGACCGGGGAGGCGCTGTCGGTGTATCTCTGGGAACGCCTGGCGGGGGCCCTGCCCCCCGGGGTGGCACTGCATCGCATCCGCATCCAGGAGGGGCCGCATCTCTACTCCGAGTATTTCGGCGAGCCCTGACGCGGCCCTCACGACGCTGCTCGGTGCCGCTCGCACGATCGCCGTGGTCGGGCTGTCGCCCGACCCGGGCCGCCCCAGTCACACCGTCGCGCGCTATCTGCAGCGCGCGGGCTACCACATCGTTCCCGTCAATCCATTCGTGCGCGACGTCCTCGGGGAGCGGGCCTACGCCACGCTCACCCATGCCGCGGCCGACCATGCGATCGACATCGTCGATGTGTTCCGGCGCAGCGCATTCGTTCGGGATCTCGTCCGCGAGGCGATACCCCTCACCCCGCGACTGATCTGGCTGCAGGAAGGGGTGTGGGACGACGCGGCCGCCGCGCTCGCCCGCGCCGCCGACATCCCGTTCGTGATGGACCGTTGTCTGGCCGTGGAGCACGGCCGGCTCATCTCCCCACATCGCGAGGCCGAATGAAATCAGCATGGTCTGTCCTCACGCTGCTGACGGTGACGGCCTCCGCCGCCGCCCAGCAAACGCCCACGCAACCGACGCTGATTCTCAGCATCATCGGCGGCGTGTCCAACAGCGCCACGCTGTGGGACGTCGAGCGCCAGCCGCTCTGTGTGTTGCTGGGACAATCGTGCAGCAACACCTACGATACGCTGCGGGTGACGCGCGACATCACTCCCGGAATCGTGGCCGGCGTGATGGGAACATTGTATCGCGGTCCCCACGTGGGACTGTCGCTCGAGGTCCTCTATATCGGCTTGCCGATCGACGATACTTGCACGCGCATCGACACCGTCCCCGACCCGGGCGCGGATCCGGTGTACGGCTCCCGCAACGCGCAGCTGTGCCTCAACGTCAGCGGCGCGTCGCTCTCCACCAGCGTCATCTCGGCGATGGGGGGCGTCGTGATTCGCGCGTCGTCGCGCGGCTCCTTCAGTCCCTACGTGCGCGCCGGCGCCGGGGTCACGAGCTACTCCACGAGCACCACCGAGCTCTCCGGTGATTTCGTCCAGAACGGCAACCTGGAATCCCGCGCCGTGGTCGTCGATCCGCATCCGAAGAGCATCGGCTTTTCGGGACAAGTCGCGGCAGGGTTCACGGAGAAGCTCGGGCCGGGCTACCAGTTCCGCCTCGAGGTGCAGGATGCAATGATCCCGTTGCAGCGGCTGACCGGCCCCGCCAACGATCTGGCGCAGGCGCCCACGTCCACGAAGGTGTTTCATCGCCTGTCGCTGCGGATCGGACTCGACGTGGTGCTGGAACAGAAGCGCGGGCGCCGCTACTAGGAGCGCCCTTGACCACTGGAGCGCGGAGCGTGTCATTCGGCGGCGCCATGTCACCTTGCCCGGAAGGCGATAGTTGCGCGGCCAAGCGACTTGTTTGCGACCTTGTCGACAATCTCCAAGCGCAACACGTACTGTCCAGGATTAATACCCCAGGTTCTGACGTTCACGGCCTCCTTGACCGGAAGGCCGGGAGCGAATAGCTGCTCCCGGTCGAATCGGATTACTGTCGCATCCGGCCACACGTCCTTGACGACGTCCCGTCGAGGGTCGGTTGTCCTTAAGAGCCGATAGGTCGCCTCATACCTGACTCTGTTCCCAACTGGTGTAAGTCCATATAGTTCTGCATACACTCGCACGGCGTCATCATGGCCGAATGTGAGGTCGCGTTGTACACGATCGAGCATGTTCGAACGGTCAATCGAATCCCCGACATTCGAATTGAACAAGAGGAGATCGCTCATGGCAGGGAGAGAGTCGAAGCTTCGCAACCGCACGTCGAGCGACAGGCGTCCTAGGCTGTCGCCGACGCGCGCATGCGCCAGCAGGACGTAGTCCCCGGGAGCAGCTGGCATCATGAGGGCTCCTCCATCACTCCGCCGTACTGTACCGTCCCCGCTGAGCATGCCAACGAGACGGGCGGCGAGTTCCCCACGAGTAGAAATCACCACAAGGTCAGGGTGGGTGCTGTCGAGCTGATCGCGGAACTGCGCCAGCCACACTCCGAAATCGAGGGGCGCGGGCTCGGAGGGCGCATCACGCGTGAGCCCGAGGCGCATCGCTTCAAATTGTCGCTCGTTCATCGGCCGGAAGATTTCTTCGGACACGTTTCGAGCTCCTGCCGAGAGCCCTGCGGGACGTGCGAACCGAGCCTCGCCCCACGCCGAGTAGCTCCAGCGCTCTACTTCCGTGGTGTTGCAGCGCGGATCCAGGGTGTTGTCGCCACCGTACTTGACTGCCTCGGGTGGGCCAAAGCGCAGGTACATGATGCCGCGATCGTCGAGCCCGGTCGACAGGTTATAACCGACGCGAGCCGCGACAGTGTCCACGTCTCTCAAATCGAGCCCAAGGGGAGTGAACACCGCTGGAGAGAAGGCGAACGGGTCTCGCAGGGCTTGCTGAGCCCGCGCATCCCGCCGGTTGGAAGCGGCGAAATGTAGCGCCTCCTTCTCTTCGGACGTCAGGGTCGAGTAGGCGCCCGGGGATACGCGCGCCAGCTCGCGAGCGTCACTGACGCCGGGTAAGGGAAGATCGAGCCCGGACGTTGGCGGAGCTAGTGCTTGATACACTTCGCACCTCAGGTGCCATTCCCGCTCCGCTTGCGATGGCTCGAGGTTCAATGTGCGCGCAATGGAGCTGCGTTGATACAGGCCCAAGGGAAACATCAACGGATAGTGCTTGCGCGCGTAACGTAGCCTGGCGAAATGGCTCACAATTCGGTCGTTGACCACCGCGAACAGATTGGGGTTGCGGCGAGCCCAGAAGTTCTCGATCCAAAAGCCCTTTTCCGACGATGGTACGTTCACCCACATTCTGATCTCGTCGGGTGTCGCAATGCCCAACACTTGTCGCCAAAGCGCATCCGTTGAATCCAGCGGCGCGTTTGCAAGGGCGCGTCGGTAGAAACGCAGGCCGACGATCGTGTCTCCGGCCTCGAGCGCGCTTTCCGACCTGAGAGCGAGCCAGGCGACGTTGGTGGAGTCCACGACAAGAGAAGAATCGAGGAGACGGTCTGCTTCCCCGTAGCGCTCTTCCTCAATCAGGAGCTGGGCGATCCGGGCGCGGACGATCGAGTTGTCCCGATGCGGCGACAGGAGGTCGATCATCTTCCTGCGTCCACCAGCGTTTCGGTAAAGCGTCAACCACTCGTCCCACGCGTCCATATACAGGGGGTCGAGCTTCAGCACGCGCTCGAGGTTGTCACCCGCGATCCGCTCTCCATCGGCTCCGCCGAGTCTCAATCCCATCTGGGCGAGACGGTAGACAGGGTCAGGATCATTCGGTGTTAAACGGCGGGCCGCAGTGTACGCGTCGATCGCTCGAAACCGGCCGTCCGGCATCCTTGCGGCGTACGCATCGCCCAAGATCAGAAAGCCTTTGGGGTCCTGAGGGTGACTCCAAACGTACCGTTGGGACTGGTCGATGGCCTTAGCAACGTTTCCGGCACTGAGCGCATCCCCTGCTGCCCGTAATTCAATGGGCAGCGAGTCTGTTTGGGCAAGGAGAGAGGCAGTCAAAAGGACTGACGTCACGGCTTGGCAAGTCACAACTCTAGATGACCGTGAAATGTGAAGCCGTAACATGGCCTCCCTCCTTGAAGAATGGGGGCGCTGGAGCGACCCTACTAGCTGTGAAGAGACCTTAGTTCATGGTGCACACGGACCGCAGCACGTCCCAGGTCCGATAGAGCAGTCGGGCGTCGTGCACACATAGACTTCACCGTTAAACTGCCACGTACACCCGGTCTTTTGGCGCGGCGTTTGCGACATCGCCCGACGAGGCACCAAGGCAGCGCTGCACAACAGAGCGAGAGCCGCGACCAGAGGCCAAACGCGGCGCAAGAATGCATGTTCGCGTTTCATAAATTTCTCCTTTCCTGTTTTCATATGACTCTCCCTTGCACGCGGACCGCACCTGATCCGTGGAAGAGTGCTTTGCGAGTCTCCTGCAGCCACCTCCAGCGCCCAATTCAGTTGGAGGTTGCACGTTCGCCAAATCGACAACCTCCGAGTGCTCGAGCTGCTTCTAGTACTTGCACAGGGAACGGGTATGATACGTTCCTCGTCCCTGTTGACAGAACCACCGTCGAGGTCGTATCGACTAGTAACCAAAGGGGCGTCGACATACCCCCAATGCCGAGCGCGTCCATCGTCGTCGCAGTGGTTACGTATCCCGGGAACCTGTAACGAGTTGTAAACGTCCTGACTTTGCTGCTGTCAGGGCCGACGGCGATGACCTCTATGTCAACATCGGGGCATTCCGTGGCGAGCCTTCGCCAATAGCCTACTTCGCTGGCATTACACCAGTTACAGTCGCCTCCCTGGAGGACCCAAACCACTGCAGGTCGTCTTTTTTCCTCAGGAGCACTAAGTCCATTGCGGTTAGTGCGTTGCAGCGGGTCGGTGAGTTTATGACCGGCAAGCGTCACTGTCGAAGGCTGGGACAGCGTTGGACCGTAGCCCTTCCATTCTAAGACACCGATAAGCGCCACTGCCGAGACGACTAACGATCCTATCTGAAGGCCTTTTTGGATGGTCATCGAAGACTCCCAACTTGAGATCGTCTGATTACGTTGTCCCCGCCAGACCACCCTCTGCAAGCGATGACATCGTACCTTGGTCCTAAACTCGCATCCAAGAACAAAAGTGTATCGCCTATGCCGCGAAGAAAACGATACGGCACCTCGCCGAGCGATCTGATTTCATTGTTCGATCGTGAATACAGCGCAAGATGATGGTGGCGCCTTAACCCCTCGTACGACTCCCAAGAGAATAGGATGCTGGTAGAATCGAGCAGCGAAACTGCTGACAGGTAGCTCGAAGAGATAATCCAGCGGTCTGCCTCAGAACGGTTCACAAACTGTCGTGCTTGTGGTCGTGGAGGCAGGTATTCATCCAAATGCCCCTTCCAAGATCCGATCTGTACACCATTAGGTCGAAAGAAGCCGAATCCCAACTCGTACGGAACTGCAACCACCACCACAGTCCCGGAAGGGTCAGCTGCGACCGTGACCCCTCGAAAAAGATTAAAGCCACGCAAGTGCTCCCATGTCTCCTGCCCGAATGAGGATAAGGGGCGGGCGGAGTCAAGAGCCCATACTCTCACTAGATACTGAGGCGAACTGGGCAGAACCCCCGGGTTCCCGGCTCCGACGATTATCCTGTGTTCGCTCAGGTGAGCAAGCATTGTCCCACCAGAAAAACTCTCTCCCATCTGCGCTCGGAGAACAGCACCTTCTTTATCGTAGAGCGTTAGACCCTTGTGGCGATCCAGAGCGAGAACTCTTCCCTGTTCTATAAACACAGCGTCAGTAAGGTCGCGGAACTCTCCGGGGTGAGTTCCCGGCCCGCCGAAAGTTCGGAGGGCACTTCCGTTGAAGGAAAACTGGAACACTCGCTTCTCAATAGGGTCCGTAACCAAAACACCAAACTTGGGGTCGATGTCCACTGACCCGACGGACGATAGTACTGGTGAATCGGATTGCAGTCGTACTCTTAGCGGGGAGGAGCACAGTTGCTCAAACCGAGTGGCCCCAACGCCGGACTCTCTCATTCCATCGAACGGACTCGGGGGATCAGATGCGCCGCTGACTTTGCACGAAGCCGCAAGGACTACGACGAAGAGTGGTCTGCAGCTAACACGACGACGCGTCGTATTGCTCATTGGTGATCATGCAGCTGGAGAGAGCTTCGAATCATCAATGCAGATCCTACTGCCCAAGGACGGCGAATGAATCTGTGTTTGCGGTTCATCGGAGCCTCCCTTTTGCATTGCTACGCGCAGATCATCACCAACCCACGTCGTAGTCTTGATTGAACAATCCACAGCGTCCCCATAGTTGGAAATTGGCCGGTGAACACCTGTGCAGCCACCGAGCGCCCGAGCTGACTCCAGTACTGAAGCGGAAATGCGTACGAGACATTCCGAATGCCCGATGCCATGACGATGGTCGACGTCAAGTCGACCAGCAGCCAAAGCGGAGTGGACGAACCTTTAAGGCCGAGTTCGTCAAATGTCGCGGAGGTCGTTAACGAGGCGGGAAACCTGTACCGCTCAAGAAAATCTCGAACCTTGTTGTTCCCACGCATTAGGCCAAGGAGCCCAGCGGTAACTACCAACAATCCGAGTTCAAACTTCTCAAGGCCGGTCATCGAAACCCCGAAGACCGCCCGCACGGTCGCCGTTATCCACCGACGGCCAACCATCGGCAATCGACCTACAACACGTCCGCGTTCGGCCTACAACTACGAAGCAGCATTGGCCCGAAGATGAGTTTCGAATGTAGCCCGGTGTGTAACCAACTAAACGCAACGTATTCACCGGCGAGTGTCCCCGGGTTCATCGGACCTGAGCAGACATGAACAGGTCCTTGTGTAAATTAGGATGGCGTACCCGATCAGTCCGCCTTCGTTCCACGACACCTGCCGCACACTTTTGGTGGGCTCCGGGAGTCCGATGGCCCACCTTCGTCTGGCTGGCGTCCCGGAACACCCCTTCTTGGCGACAATGAACATGGCCACTATTCCGCGTCAGCCTCACGCACCTACTCTGTCGGACCGGTTCTGTCGGCGATGGTGGGTGATCGGCTCCGGCCAAATCGAAATGATGCCGCGCTCGCGGTGCTGTCCAGGCGCTTGCGCCCACGAAAGCGTTCGTTTCAGCGAGGACCACGACAGCCCACATCGCGCAACTTGGAGGTTATCTGAAATCTCGCGGAGTACACCGCCCTGTGCGGTAACGACCTCGCTGATCGCATGGAATTGATCATGGTCGAAGTCATGGCGTCATGAATGCCGTGCGTGGAGCCGTCCTGGCGGGCGGCGCCGCCACGCGGTTCGAGGGCCGCCCCAAAGGCCTGCTCGAGGTTGGCGGCCGCCGCGTGCTCGACCGGGTCGTCGACGTGCTCTCCGCCGCCCTCGGGGCGCCGCCGCTGCTGGTCGCCAACGCGAGCGACGCCCCGGCCTGGCGGCCCGACCTGCGCTGTGTTCCCGATCTCCGCCCCGGCCTGGGCAGTCTGGGTGGCGTGTACACTGCCCTCGTCGCGGGCCCCGGCCCGGTGCTCGTCGTGGCGTGGGACATGCCGTTTCTCGAGCGCGCCCTGCTCGAGCTCCTGGTCCGCGAATCGGGCGGCTGGGATGTGTACCTCCCGGAAAGCGGGGCCCGGGGGCACGGCAGCGGCGCGGTGGAGCCATTGTGCGCCGTGTACGGTCCTGCCTGTCGCGGGCCGATCGAGCAGGCATTGGCGCGTGGCGACCTGCGCATGATCTCCTTCCACGACTCCGTCCGCGTGGGTACACTATCGCTCGACCGGGTACGGGCGGTCGGCGACCCGGCAAGCCTGTTTTTCAACGTCAACGATGCGGCCGACCTGGAACGTGCGGAGAGGGTGTGGCGGCAACGCGGATAATCTCGATCATCGGCAAGAAGGACGCCGGGAAGACGACGCTCGTCGTGGCGCTCGCGACCGAGCTGCGCCGCAAGCTCCGCGTGATGACGCTGAAGCACGGCACGCATTCCGCCGATATGGATCAGCGGGGCAAGGACACCTGGCGCCACTGGAACGAGGGGAAAGCCGAGCGTGTGCTGCTCGAAGCGCCGGGAGAGCGCGTGCTGTTCGAGCGCACCGACACGGAGGGCGATCCCATCGTCCTGGCGCGGCGCTACCTCGACGGGGCCGACATCGTCCTCGCCGAGGGGTTCTCGGCCTATCCGCTGCCGAAAATCGAGGTCTACCGCACGGCGTGCGGCGACAAGCCGATCTACGACCCCAGCCGCGACAACGCCGATCAGTGGGTCGCCGTGCTCACCGACAATGCGGCGTTCCGCGCCCCGTTCCCCGTGTTCCGGTTCAGCGACACGAGCTGGCTCGTCTCGCTCGCCACCCTCGCGTGGGACCGCGCTCGCATCCTGCCCCCCTGACGTCGCTGGCTCCAGCAGACGCCGCGCGGCTCATCGTGTCGCACGCGCGGCCGCTGCCATCCGAAGAGCGGCCGCTCGGCGCCGCGCTCGGTCTGGTGCTCGCGACCGACGTCGTCGCGCCACTCGACCTGCCCCCGTGGACCAACTCGGCGATGGACGGCTACGCCTGCCGCACGGCGGACGTCCGTCAGGGCGCGGTGCTGCACGTCGTCGAGACGGTCGTCGCCGGTCGGTTTCCCTCGCGCGCGCTCGGGCCGGGCGACGCGACACGCCTCTTCACCGGCGCTCCGCTCCCGACGGGGGCCGACTGCGTCATCCGCCAGGAAGACACGACGACGAGCGGCGACCGCGTCACCATCACCGACGCGCGCGACGCCGGCAAGAACACGCGCCGGGCCGGCGAGGACGTCCGCACTGGCGCGACGGCGCTGCGCGCCGGGACCGCGCTCGGCCCGGCACAGCTCGCCCTGCTCGCCGCGATGGCGCACGAGCCTGTCGCCGTGCACCGGCCTCCGGTCGTCGCCCACCTCTCCTCCGGCGATGAGCTCACGACGCTCGATCACAAGGACGAGATTCTCGCTGGGCGCAGGATCGCC
This sequence comes from uncultured Gemmatimonadaceae bacterium, assembly GCA_964641815.1. GTDB lineage: Bacteria > Gemmatimonadota > Gemmatimonadetes > Gemmatimonadales > GWC2-71-9 > DASTHG01. Next base: position 14,593 of record CAZXKN010000027.1, read on the forward strand.
AACTCGAACGCCTACGCCCTCGACGGGCTGATTCGCGCGAGTGGCGCCCTGCCTCGCGACCTGGGCCTGGCCGCCGATACCCGGGACTCGTTGCACCAGCATCTTGCCGGAGCGGCGGATGCCGACGTGCTGGTGACGACGGCGGGGGTGAGCGTCGGGGAGCACGACCTGGTGCGCGGCGTGCTCAGCGATCTCGGATACGACATCCTCATTTCGCGGGTGCGGCTGCGTCCAGGCGCGCCGCTGGGGTTCGGCGTCCGCCAGGGACGCCCCTGGATCGGACTGCCGGGGAATCCCGTGAGCACGATGGTGACGTTCGAGCTGTTCGTCCGGCCGTTGCTGCGCCGCATGCTGGGCCACGCACGACCGTTCCGCCGCACGATTCCCGTCGTGACCGCGGAGGACATCACGCTCGGACCCCGGCTGCAGCATTTTTTGCGAGTCGTGGTGTCGGCTGAGCCCGGGGCAGTCCCCCGGGCTCACCTCACGGGGCCACAAGGCTCGGGTATTCTCTCTTCCATGGCCCGTGCCGACGCGCTGCTGATCGTCCCCGAGGACCAGCCGCACGTCCCCGCCGGAACGCTGCTCACCGCGCTGGTGCTCGACGACCCGGTCCATACGCCCGAGCCGGGGTTCTGATGCCGGGCACCGCGGAGCTCGGCAAGCTGGTCGAGCAGCTGCTGCTCGTGTTCACCTCGGTGCTGTTCATCGTGGATCCCTTTGCCACCGTGCCGAGCTTCCTCGCGATGACGGCGCGCGACACGCCGGCGCAGCGCCGGGTGCTCGCGCGGCGCGGGGCGTGGACAACCGCGATCACGCTGGCGTTATTCGCGCTCGCCGGCAGCGCGATCTTCACGATCTTCGGCATCACGATCGGCGCGTTCAAGATCGCGGGCGGCGTGCTCATGGGGATGAACGCCCTCGACATGGTGCAGGCGCGGCGCAGTCTGCAGCGTGAGACACCGGCCGAGACGGCCGAGGGGACCGAGAAGGAGGACATCGGGATCCTGCCGCTCGGCATCCCGATGCTCGCAGGGCCGGGAGCGATTTCGACGGTCATGGTGCTGGCGGTGGCGTCGAAGAGCTGGATTACCACCGCGGCGCTCTACTTGTCGATCGCGCTCTCGGCCTACGTGTCGTTTCTGACGCTCGCCGCCGCCTCGTTCGTGGAACGCCGCCTCGGCACGACGGGTATGCGTATCCTCACCCGGCTGATGGGACTCGTTCTCTGCGCCATCGCGGCCCAGTTCGTCATCGACGGCATCCGCGTCAGCTTCCACTTGTCGTGAGGTCCCGCGCGCTCGTGGCCTGCGCTGCCCTGCTGCCGCACATCGGGACGGCGGGAACGGCTGCGGCACAGCACCTGCGGGTCGACTGGGGCGTGCAGGCGATTCCCGCCGTCACCGAAACCAACGTCGTACCGGGCAACCGCTCGCTCGGCGAGCTGCGCGTCGTCCAGCCGCTCGCAATGCTGGACGTCTCGGGCTTCGACGACAGAGTCCGTTTCATCGCGACAGTCGACTTCGAGAAGTACACGATCGCGCACGGCGAGCTGGCGCCGGGGAACTGGGGAGAAGGGTTCGAGGACCGCCGCCACCCGCACACCCTCGTGCACCAGCTGATGCTCGTGGTCGGTTCCCCCCGCATCGTCGCCGGCGCCGGCAAGGGATTCGTCCCCTTCGGGACCGACGACCCGATGACGCGTCCGGTCGTGCGCTATCCGGTGAACCACCATCTGAGCCAGATCCTCGAGCGGGCGGTGGGGTTCGCCGGCGTGCGCGCCGGACCGGTGAAGCTCGAGGGCGCCCTGTTCAACGGCGACGAGCCGGTGTCGCCGGGATCGTGGCCGGCAATGAGCCGCTTCGGGGACTCCTGGGCCACGCGGCTGACGATCATGCCGGTGACGGGACTCGAGGCGCAGATCTCCTACGCCTTCGTGCATTCGCCCGAGAACCGGCCCGGCGCCGGTCCGGACGACGCGAAGCTCAGCGCCTCGGCCCGTTGGGAGCGAGGACACTGGTACGGCCTCGTGGAATGGGCGCAGACACGGACCGCCGGCGGTGCATTCGTGTTTCGTTCCGGGCTCGCCGAGGGCGCGCGCACCGTCGGGAGCCAGCGCCCGTATCTGCGCGTCGAGCGCAGCGACCGGCCCGAAGAGGAGCGGCTCTTCGCGAGCCCATTCCGGACCCGGCGGCCGCTGTTCGAAAATTCCATCCTGGGTATCACGCGCTGGACAATCGTGACCGCGGGGGATGCGATGGAGCTGCGGCGCGGGCGGCGCATGCGGCTCGCCCCGTTCATCGAGGGCTCGTATCTGGGGATCGCGCGCGTCGGCGGCGGGGTATTCGATCCTCAGATCCAATACGGCCGAACGAAGGGGTTTGCGGTGAGCGCCGGTGTGCGTCTTGCAGCAGGGATGCGCATGCCGCGCATGGGACGGTATACCCAAAACCCAGGGCAAGGGATGAGCATGCCATGATGCGTTGTTCCTGGTTCGCCGTCGCTTGTGTGTTCGCCGTCGCCGCATGCGAGAGCCGTACGGTCACGCCGCCGCCGCCGCCACCCCCGAGTGACGTGGTCTTCGTCGACTCGATCCCGGTGACTCCGAACTACGGGATCCACGACCAGTACCTGCGTGACGGCCTCGATATCATCTGCGCCTGGAACACCGGCATTCTCATCTACGACGTGGGCAACGGGATCAAGGGCGGTTCACCCTCGAACCCGGTCCTCGTCGGGTCGACGACGACCGCCGGCGGCGAGGCCCACAACACCTGGTGGTTCCACAATCCGAACACGAATGAGAAGCAGTATCTGTTCGTCGGACAGGAAGGTCCCGGACAAGTTGGCTCGCAGTCGTCGGGTGACATCCACGTGCTCGACGTCTCCGATCTAACGAAGCCGACGGAGGTCGCGACGTTTCACCGCAATGGCTCGGGGACGCACAACTTCTGGATGGACGAGCCGAACCAGATCCTGTACGCCGCCTACTACAACGGCGGCGTCGTGGCGATCGACGTCTCGGGCACCCTCTCGG